>CAYOYQ010000075.1:0-13461 GCA_964408215.1 uncultured Eubacteriales bacterium | reverse complement strand
CCGCGTAGTCAGCGTCCGCCACGAGATAAAGCGTGTAATCGGTCGCCATCCCTTCCAGTATAGCAGGATGGGGTTAGGGACGGTGTCAGACCTACCTTTTACCCGTTTTGGGTAAAAGGTAGGTCTGACACCGTCTTTGGGGTTTGACCCCATCTTATGCCTTTGATAAATTAGGGGGCACAATGAGCATCGATCTCAAGGATTACATCCTCGACGTCCCCGATTTCCCCAAGCCCGGCATCGTCTTCAAGGACATCGTCCCGGTCATCCAGAGCGCTGCGGCCTTCAACGCGGCCACCGACCGGCTGGCCGCCTGGGCCCGGACGCGGCAGCCCGAGATCCTCGTCGGCATCGAGTCGCGGGGCTTCGTCTTCGCCGCGGCCCTGGCCCGGGAGCTCCGCCTCGGCATGACGGTCATCCGCAAGAAAGGCAAGCTGCCGCGCAAATGCGCTTCGGTCGTGGCCCCGAACGAATACGCCGTCGAGCACTTCGAGATGCACGAGGACGCCGTCGCCTGCGGCCAGCGCGTCCTGATCATCGACGACCTCATCGCCACCGGCTCCTCGTCGGTGAGCGCCATCAATCTCGTCAAGCTCCTCAAGGGAGATGTCGTCGGCTTCGGAGCCGTGGTCGAGCTTTCGTTCCTGAATGGCGTCGAGGCGATCCACAAGGCCCACCCGGAGGTCGATATCCACACCCTCGTCCGCTACTAGGCGAGGGCGTCCGGCCCGCGCCCGGAGGGCCGAAACAAGGAGGAGGGAGGCATGAAGGGGTTCCTCGAACGGACCTTCCGCCTGGCCGAGAACGACACCACTGTCCGGCGCGAGCTCCTCGGCGGGGCGACGACCTTCATGACCATGTCCTACATCATCTTCGTCCAGCCGGCCGTGCTCGGCGCAACCGGCATGGATCGGGGAGCGGTCATGGTCGCCACGTGCCTGGCCTCGGCCCTGGCCACACTCCTCACCGGCCTGCTGGCCAACTACCCGATCGCCCAGGCCCCGGCCATGGGCCACAACATCTTCTTCGCCGTCGTCGTCTGCGGCACGATGGGCTACACCTGGCAGGTCGCCCTCGGCGCGAACTTCATCTCCGGCCTGGTCTTCGTCGCCCTCGCCCTCGCCGGCGTCTGGGGCAAGATGGTCGCGGCCGTGCCGGACGCCCTGAAATACGGCATCGCCGTCGGCATCGGCCTGCTCATCGCCCTCATCGGCCTCGAGTACGGCGGCCTCGTCGTCGCCCGGCCCGGCGTCCTCGTCTCCCTCGGCGACATCACCAGCCCGCCGGTCCTCCTCGTCCTCTTCGGCCTGGCCCTGACCGCCGTGCTGCTCGTCCTTCGCTTCCCCGGCGCCATCCTGGTCGGCATCCTGGCCACGGCCCTGGCCGGGCTGCCGTTCGGGATCGTCAAGTTCCACGGCCTCATGGCCCCGGTCCCCAGCCTGGCCCCGACCTTCCTCAAGCTCGACATCGCCGGCGCTCTCCACACGGGGCTCCTGGCCGTCGTCTTCGTCTTCCTCCTGCTCGACGTCTTCGACGCCATCGGGACGCTTATCGGCGTCGGCGGGTCGGGCGGCTTCCTCAAGAACGGCCGGCTGCCCCGGGCCGACCAGGCCATGCTGGCCGACGCGGCCGGGACCGTGGGCGGCGTCCTGCTCGGCACCTCGACCGTTTCGAGCTACATCGAGAGCGTCACCGGCATCGCCCAGGGCGCCCGGACCGGCCTGGCCAACGTCGCCACTTCGGCCCTGTTCCTCTGCGCCCTGTTCTTCAGCCCCCTGGCCGAGATGATCAGCGGCGAGGTCGATTACGGCGGGCTCGTCCTGCGGCCCGTCATCGCCCCGGCCCTGATCGTCGTCGGCTCGATGATGATGAAGTGCGTCAAGTTCATCGACTGGGACGACATCTCCGAGGCCGTCCCGGCCTTCCTCAGCGTCATCATCATGCCCCTGACCCTGAGCATCACCGAGGGGATCTCGTTCGGCTTCATCTCCTACGTCATCCTCAAGCTCGCGGCCGGCAAGGGGCGCCGCGTCCACTGGCTGATCTATCTCGTCGCCGGCCTGTTCGTCCTGCGCTATGTTCTCAAGTGAGCTGCCATCGATGCCCCTAAGGGATAGATCATGAAAAAGACAAGCGTCCCGGCCCTCCTCGCGGCCTTCGCCCTCGCCCTTGCCGGCTGCGCCCGGGTCCCGGCTCCTCTCACGTCGCCCCGCCTCGCGGCCCCCGACACCGGCTGGGTCGCCCGGACCCTGAGGAAGATGACGATCGAGGAGAAGATCGGCCAGATGGTCGCCGTCCGCTTCACCGGCGAGTTCCGCAACGTCGACAGCCCCTCCCGGCGCGAGCTCCAGTCGCTCGTCGCCGACTCGAAGATCGGCGGCCTCGTCCTCTTCGCCCCTGCCCGGGTCTACGCCACGGCCGAGCTCGCGAACGGCTTCCAGAAGCTGGCCAAGGTGCCGCTTCTCATGGCCGCCGATTTCGAGGCCGGCGCGGCCAACAGGGTCACGGGCGCGACCCTCTTCCCGCCGCTGATGTCGCTCGGCGCGGCCGGCTCCGAGGACCTCGCCTACGCCATGGGCCGCATCACCGCCCTCGAGGGCCGGGCCATGGGCATCCACATGACGTACGCCCCGGTCGTCGACGTCAACATCAACCCCGACAATCCCATCATCAACACCCGGTCGGTCGGCGCCGACCCGGCCCTGGTCAGCCGCATCGCCGACGCTTTCATCCGCGGCGTCCAGGAGAACGGGATGATCGCCACGGCCAAGCACTTCCCCGGCCACGGCGACACCTCGCTCGACTCCCACACCCTCATGCCCACGATCGAGGCGGACCTGGACCGGCTGCGGAAAGTCGAGCTCTTCCCGTTCCAGGCGGCCATCGACGCCGGGGTCAAAGCCGTCATGTCGGCCCACCTGGCCGTCCCGGCCCTCGACCCGACCCCGGGCGTCCCGGCGACGCTCTCGGCCCCGATCATGACCGGCCTCCTCCGCGAGAAGATGGGCTTCCGGGGACTCATCGTCACCGACGCCCTCGAGATGGCCGGCGTGACCAACACCTACTCGACCGAAGAGGCTTCGCTCCGGGCCGTCCTGGCCGGCGTCGACCAGCTGCTCCTGCCGCCGGAGCCGGCCAAGGTCATCGCCTATCTCGCCGCGGCCGTCCGCGACGGCCGCGTCCCCGTCTCGCGGATCGACGCGTCGGTCCGCCGCATCCTCGAGACCAAGGCCTCGCTCGGGCTGAACCGCTCGCGCTTCGTCAGGATCGACGCCCTCAGCCGCCTCGTCGCGCCCCGAGCCTTCCTCGATCAGGCCGCCAAGACGTTCGAGAGCGCCGCGACGCTCGTCCGTAACGACGGCGGCGTCCTGCCGCTCGCGACCGCGCCGAAGAAGCTCGTCCTCCTTTCTCTCAGCAGCGACCTCGGCGACTATTTCGCCGGCCAGGCCTTCGTCAACGCCATGCGGAAGAGGTTCCCCGACGCCCCGGCCTTTTTCGCCGACGGCGACACCGGGAGCGAGACGCTCGAGGAAGCCTACGCCAAGGCCGCCTCGGCCCAAACGGTCGTCCTGGCCCTCTTCTCCCGGCTCAGCGACCGGAAAGGCTCGGTCGACCTCGAGCCGCGGCACATCGACCTCATCCGCCGCCTGGCGACGATCGAGAACGGCCCCGCGGTCGCGGCCGTCTCGTTCGGCAGCCCCTATTTCCTGCGCCACATCCCCGAGGTCGACGCCTACCTCTGCCTCTACAAGAACACCCCCGAAACGCAGGCCATCGCCGCCCGGGCCCTCGCCGGGGAGATGACGATCGGCGGGCATCTTCCGGTCGGGATCCCGGGCCTCTATCCCGTCGGCCACGGCCTCACGCTCGAAAGGAAAACACCATGACCTACAAGTACCTGGGCCGGACCGGAGTCGCGGTCTCGACGCTCGCTTACGGCACGATGTCCTTCGGCGGCGACGCCGACGAGGCCGCGTCCGGGGCCCTGTTCAAGGCCTGCCGCGACGCCGGCATCAACCTCTTCGATTGCGCCGACATGTACGCGGGCGGCCGGTCCGAGGAGATCCTCGGCCGCCTGATCAAGGGCTGCCGCGAAGAGGTCCTCATCACGAGCAAGGTCTACTTCGCCACCTCGCCGGACGTCAATGGCATGGGCGTCTCGCGCCGCCGGGTCCTTTACGCTGTCGAGGCCAGCCTGAGGCGTCTCCAGACCGACCGGATCGACATTTTTTACATCCACCGGTTCGACGACCGGACGCCGCTCGAAGAGACCCTGCGGGCCTTTGACGACCTCGTCCGCCAGGGCAAGATCGTCTACACCGGGGCCAGCAACTTCGCCGCCTGGCAGGTGGCCAAGGGCCTCGGCATCTCGGCCAAGGAGGGCCTGGCCGCCTTCGCCTGCATCCAACCCATGTACAACCTGGTCAAGCGCCAGGCCGAGTCCGAGATCCTGCCCATGGCCGCGTCGGAGGGCCTCGGCGTTTTCCCCTACAACGCCATCGGCGGCGGCCTGCTCAGCGGCAAGTACGGGGTCGGCCGCCGGCCCGACTCGGGGCGTCTCGTCTCGAACAAGATCTACGAGACCCGCTATGGGGACGACCTCAACTTCGAGGTGGCCGACCGGTTCGCGGCCTTCGCCCGGGAGCGCGGCTTCGACCCGGCCGCGCTCGCGGCGGCCTGGGTGGCCTCCCACCCGGCGGTCACTGCGCCGATCCTCGGGGCCAGGAACACAGACCAGCTCTCGTCCCTCCTCGGCGCCCTGTCGATCCCGATGACGCCGGAGCTCAGGGCCGAGATCTCCGCCCTGTCGCCCGAGCCCGCCCCGGCGACGGACCGGAACGAGGAGCGCACCGGAATCAATTTCGGGGTCCGTTGAGCGACTGACGTATAGAGAGAGTGGACCAATGAAACCTGCCCACAGGACCGTCCTGGCCGCGGCCGCCGGCCTTCTCATCTTTTCCGCCGGGCTGGTCACCGCCCCGGCCCTGGAGCCCCCGACGAGGGAACAGATCCTGCGCTACCGCCTGGACGGCTCGCTCGCCTACCGCATCGCCCAGGCCCGCGCCTTCGGCAATCACAAGATCCCGCAACGCGTCCAGGACCGGCTCCGGACCAAGCTCAACCACCTGGCCCTCCTCCGCGGCGATGCGGGCGCGATGCAGTCCTCGGCTGCGAACAGCCTCGCGCCGCCTCCGGCCTGGGAGGGGATGCCGACCAAGGGCACGGTCAAGGTCCTGGCCCTGCTCATCTCGTTCAGCGATTATCCCGGGGTGACGACGCCGGCGTATTTCGCCAGCCGGCTCTTCGGCGACGGCGTCGGCGGTCCGCCCTACGACAGCCTCCGCGACTTCTATCTGCGCTCCTCGTACGACCAGCTCACGATCACCGGCAACGTCCTCGGCTGGTACCAGGCCCCGTACCTCCGGAGCACCGTCGCGGAGACGGGCACCGGACGAATGAACCTGATCAAGGAGGCCCTGGACTATTACGAGGCCCAGGGGCACGACTTCTCGCAGTACGACAACGACGGCGACGGCGCGATCGACTACTTCTGCGTCTTCTGGACCGGCCCCCACGGCGAATGGGCGTCCTTCTGGTGGGGCTACTACACCTGGTTCTCCGACTCGGCCTACCGGCTCGACGGCAAGCGGCTGACGAACTATTCCTGGCAGTGGGAGCTCTACGGCTATCCGAGCGGCACCTTCACCCCGAGCACGATCATCCACGAGACCGGCCACGCCCTCGGCGTCCCCGATTATTACGACTACGACGACGCGATCGGCCCGCGCGGCGGCGTCGGCAACCTCGACATCATGGACAGCACGGGCGACCACAACTGCTTCTCCAAGTTCATGCTCGACTGGATCACGCCCACGGTCGCCTTCAACTCCACCGTCACCCTGCGCGCCTCGGGCCTCACCCCCGACGCGGTTCTGTTCATGCCGGGGGCCGTCCCCGGCCAGATCTTCAACGAGTTCTTCATGGTCCAGAACCGGCAGCGGACGGGGAACGACACGGGCCTGTTCACCGGGACCGACGGCCTCCTCATCTGGCATGTCGACGCCCGCCTCGACACCTGGGGCTCGGATTTCCTCTACGACAACTCCTACACCGAGCACAAGCTCCTGCGGCTGATGGAGGCCGACGGCCTGGAGGAGATCGAGACCCTGAACGCTTCGGCCGACGCGGAGGACTACTACCGGCCCGGGGCGACCTTCGGGCCCTATTCGTTCCCCGACTCGTCACGCTACAGCGGTTTGGCGACGGGGATGGGCGTCATGGACATCGCCAATGTGACCGGGGGGATCCGCCTGACCGTCTTCTCGGGCGACGCCCCGCCGGGGGTCGAGATCACGGCCCCGACCGGGGGGCAGACGCTCTACGGAACGGTCGCGGTCGCCGTCACGGCCAACGACGACTACGGCGTCAGCCGGGTCGAGCTCTATACCGACTCCACGCTCCGCCAGACGCTCTCGGCCCCGCCGTTCACGTTCTCGCTCGACACGGAGGCCATCGCCAACGGGGCCCACGAGCTCCGGGCCGTGGCCTACGACACGATCCTCCAGACGACCCAGGACACGGTCTCGGTCGTCGTGGACAACATCTTCGCCCCGGCCAACCTGGCCGCGGCGCGGGCCCGCAACCGCAGCTTGTTGCTCACGGAATACGTCAACGTCCTGACCTGGGCGGACGACCCCCGCAACACCACGGTCGTCAAGTACAGGATCTACCGGGTGACGGGCGGGACGAGGACCTTCGTCGCCGATGTGCCCAAGGCCGCGGCGGGGTCCTACCGCTACGTCCACCGGGGCATCGCCGGCGCGCAGACGTACGCCTACGACGTCGTCGGCGTGGGGATCCTCGACCGGGAAGGGCCGGCCGCGTCGGCTACGGCGCGCTAGAAGATAGGGCACCTGACCCCATCTTATTTGTTGGGAAGAACGGGGACACGTACCGGGTACATGTCCCCGTTCTCGGGTTGGCGTTCCGCTCTATTCGTAGACCAGGATCTCGACGCGGCGGTTCTGGGCCCGGCCGTCGCGGGTCCCGTTGTCGGCGACGGGCATGGAGCTGCCCAGGCTGACGACCGACATGCGGTGAAGCGGGATCTTGTACTGCGTGTAGAGATACATCATGACCGCCTCGGCCCGCTTCTGGCCGAGGGCCTTGTTGACCTCGGCGGAGCCGGTGCTGTCGGTGTGGCCCTGGATCTCGATGTAGACGCCCCGGTTCTCGGCGACGAGCTTCTGGACAAAGGCGTCGAGGACGCTCTTGGCCTCGGGCGTCAGCGCGGCGCTGTCGAACCCGAACTTGGCGTCGTTGCTCTTGACGGTGGCTGTCATGACGAGGTTGCCCTTGATCAGGGTCTTGACCTCCTCGATCTTGCCGTCGACAGCCTTGAACTGGTTGTCGTGCTGGCTGATGAGCGAGCCGATGGTCGTCAACTTCTCGTCATGCTCCGAGATCCGCTTCTGGCTGGCTTCGACCTCCGTCGAGACCTCGGAGATCTTCTGGTCGAGGGTGGCCGACTCGGTGCGGACGAACTTCTTCGTCGCGCACGCCGGGCCCGTGACCAGGGCGGCGACGAGGACGAAACCGGCGAACAAAATGAGCTTTCTGCTCTTCATGAAAACCTCCTGTCGGGTGGTTCTTGACCGGCGGCTGAAGACCGCCGTCTCTCCCCAACCCCGCATGCCCCCATTCTACCCCTTTTTCCCGGAAATTGAAGATGGGACGGGCAAAATACCCCTTAGCGGGGACTTCCCCCTGATACCCCTGGCGGAACGGTCAGTAGCCCTGACGGGTCCGGACCTTGTGCTTATAGTTCGGCGTCGTCACCCGGATCCAGCGGTAGAGCTCGGCCGTGTCCTGGTAGGAGGTATAGCCGATCATGTACTGGTGGCTCTGCTCGGCCTTGATCTCTTCGACGACCTTGTCGAGGGCGGTCGGCTCGTTGAGGAACCAGGCCTTGCCGCCCGTGGCCGTGGCGAACTTGTCCAGCGTCGTGACGATCCCGGCCGCAGTCAGGCCGGAGGCGCGCTTCTGGCCCTTGAGCATCTGCTCGCTCAGGGGGATCTTATAGCCGATGACGTAGATGGGCACGTCGACCCGCTTGGCGATCTCGAGGGCCTGCTCGGGGGTGGACTCGCTGTCGTTCTCGATGCCGTCGGTCATCAGGAGCAGGGCCCGCTTCTCGTTCTTGGCTCTCGTCGCGAACTCGGGCGAGACGCCCACGGCGTCGTTGAGAGCGGTCTGGCCGTAGGCCTCGGTCGCGTCGAGGACGCGGAGGAACTCGGACTTGTCGGTCGTGTGCCTGGCGGCGACCTCGACCTCGCCGTCGGCGAAGATGAGCAGGGCGATCTCGTCGCGGGGCCTGAGGAGCTTCGTGGCCAGGTTCTTGAGGGCCGCTTTGCAGTCTGCCAGCTTGTTGTCGAGGCCCATGCTGCCGCTGACATCGAGGAGGACGGTCAGGCTGAGAGGCGAGCCGAAATCGTGGGAGAAGTAAGTGATGGGCTTCTTCTTGTTGTTCTCGAAGATGGTGAAGTCTTTTTCCTGCAGGCTATTGACGTAACGGCCCCGAGAGTCCTTGACGGTGAGGGCCAGGGTGATGGCCCGGACGACGTACTCGTAGGCCTGCTGGTCCTTGACCTGCTCCTGGGCGGACGCCACCCCGGCCGCGAGGCCGAAAGCGGCCAGGCAGGCAAAGACCGACACGACCAAGGCTCGGCTTTTCATAACGGCTATGGCGAAGGCTTGGCTTCCAAGATACCACGCCGCTCGGGGTGAATCAAATCTCATCGAGGATTTTGTCGGCCGGGGAGGGGGAATTGGCGAAAAGAGCCCGCCGTTCACAAGGCCCGCCGATCGCCTAGCCCAGGCCGGGGGACTCGGGAGTCGTCGAGTACAGGGACCGGTGTCCTCCGGCATGAGGGGTTTCGGGACCGGCAAAAGGCGGGGCCATCCACAAGGCGTAATCGGCCGTGACGAGAGGCGTCTCCGGCTGGGCCTCTTCAAGCACGAACCGGGGCCGGCGCTCGAGCATCCTTTCCCGGAGCCTCCGGCCATCCGCCATCAACAGCAGGAAAAAGGCGGCGATCCCGACGGCGAAGCAGGCGAGGGTCATTAGGAGGATCGTCATCTCCCTGATTGTCGCGCGGACGGAAAAGGGGGGAATCCCCCTAAATGAGGATTCGCGAGGGCATTAGGACGCTAGGCTTCTATTCGCAGACCTCGTCGGGCGCCCCCGGACGGGGGCCCGCCTCGGAAGCGTTGCGGCCGCGGAGGCCGCGATGGAGCTTCCGTCCGTCGGCCATGAGCCGGAGAAAATAAACGGGAATGACGAGGGAACCGATGAAGGCTGCGACGATCGAGTTCAGTGGCCTGCCCGTCCCTTTCACTAGCCCTGCCCTGGCCCGGGGGACCGGCCGCCTTTTCCGTCTGTCCTTGGCTACTGCTTCACGGGGAAAGCCCGCTAACTCTCGCATTTTCTGACTTATCTGTCAAGTCTTTTGTTATCAGTTTGTTACAATGGTAGCGCAGACACCAGATAGGGTATCGGCGGGCAGGCCAAGGCCCAAAATATTGTGGCGACGCTCGGCCAGAGGCCAACAGCCGGCAATTGACGCCCGTCAACCACCGGGGCTATTATTCCGAGCTAGAGGCCGACGCCTGAGGTCTCAGAAGAAGGAGATCGTCAAATGAAGCGAACGCTCGCCGTTCTCGCCCAAGTGTTCTTGATCATTTCGGTCCTCGCCGCCGCTCAAGCCAAGAAGCCTGCGACCCCCACGGACTTCGGCCGTTTCGAGACGCTGGCTCGCGGCGGCGCCTATGGCGGGCTGTCGCCGGATGGGCGATGGCTGGCTTATGGGATCAACCGTTCCGATCGCAACAACGAGCTGCGCATCCTGAAGCTGGCCGACGGGACCTCCAAGGCCGCGGCCTTCGGCGCCCAGCCCGTCTTCTCCTCGGATTCGAAATGGCTGGCCTACGCCATCGGCCTGTCCGAGGCGGACCAGGAAAAGCTGAGAGCGGACAAGAAGTCGGTCCACAACAAGCTCGGCCTGGTCAACTTGGGGACGGGCGAGACGGAGGTCGTCGATGACATCGAATCGTTCTCCTTCAGCCGCGACGGGGCCTTCCTGGCCATGGACCACTATGCGCCTGCTTCTTCTGAAGCGTCGCCGGGAAGAGACGCCGGAGGCCGCGGCGGCGCCGCTTCCGATGCCTCGGAGGAGAAACCCGGCACGCTCGTCGTCGTGCGAAACCTCGCGACGGGCAAAGACGTGGCCTTCGGCAACGTCTCGGAATTCGCCTGGCAGGACGCTGACCGCGGCCATCTTCTGGCCTTGGCCATAAGCGCGGAGGGCAAGGCCGGCAACGGCGTCCAGCTCTTTGACGCCGCGACCGGCATCCTTCGCGTGCTCGACTCGTCGGCCTCGGTCTATTCTCGTCTCGGCTGGCGGAAGAACGCCCCGGACCTGGCCGTGCTGCGGACGAAGACCGACAATGGTCATGAAGGCCCGACGCACATCGTTCTAGCCTGGACGGGGATCGGAGGGAACGAGCGACAGCGCGTCTACGACCCCACCTCGGACAAGGGCTTTCCGGCTGGCTTGAGGACCGTGCCCTTCCGGCCTCTCTCGTGGTCGGATGACGGGCGCACGCTTTTCTTCGGCCTCGCTCAATGGGAAGGAAAGCCCAAACCTCCCGCCAAAAGCGAACCCGGGACGCCGAAGGCCCCCGCCGAGAAGCCCTCGACCGTCGAGGTCTGGCACTGGAAAGACGTTCTCGTCATGCCGTATCAGAAGAACAATACCGCGGAGCTTCAGAAGCGGAATATGCTGGCCGCGTGGCATCTCGATACGGGCGTGTTCGTCCAACTGGGCCAGGACGCGGCTAATGAACAGGTCATCCCGGTCAAACGCGCTCCGCTGGCCTATGTCGCGGAATGGTCGAAGTACGCTATGAACCGGACGATCGGCCGGCCTGCCGCCGATCTCTATCTCCAGGACCTCAAGACGGGGGCCCGGACGAAGATCCTGGATGGGATCGACGACGACTACGTTCAGGCCGGGCCGGCCGGGAAATATCTCCTTCTGCTCAAGGATGATCATTTTTGGACGGTCAACTCGGCGACGCGGGCGCTCGTGAACATCACGAAGGGCGTCCCGACCTCGTTCATCGATATGGAATCCGATGACACGGCTCCCCACAAGCCGCCTTTCGGGGTTGTGGGCTGGACGAAGGGCGACAAGGCCGTCATCCTCTACGACAAGTATGACGTCTGGCAGGTCGCGACGGACGGATCGGGCGCCCGCCGGATGACCGACGGCGCGGCCGAGAAGGTCAGGCATCGGCTGGTCCAGCTCGATCCCGAGGCCGAGTGGTACGACTTCTCGAAGCCGGTCTATGTCGGCCTCTTCGGCGAGCTCACCAAGAGATCGGGCTATGCCCGGATCAGCCCGGGAGGAGCGCCGGCACGTCTGGTCTGGCTCGACAAGGCCGTCGGCTCACTGGCCAAGGCCAAAGGCGCCGAAACGTTCGTTTATAGCGTCCAGGATTACGATGATTCGCCTGACCTTTTCGTCGGAGGGCCGGAGCTCTCGGGCGCCAAGCAGGTCACGGCCACCAATCCGTTCCAGGCCGATTTCGCCTGGGGGCGGAGCGAGCTCTTTGATTATCGGACCGACAAGGGACGGTCTCTGCAAGGGGCGCTCTATTATCCGGCGGGTTACGAACCGGGCAAGAAATACCCGATGATCGTCTACATCTACGAGCTGCTGTCGCAGAACGTCCACCGGTATGTCGCGCCGTCCGACCGCGAATACTACAACACGTCGGTCTTCACCAGCCTGGGCTATTTCGTCCTCCAGCCCGACATCGTTTTCAGGCCGCGTCAGCCGGGCCTTTCGGTGGCAGAATGCGTGACGGGCGGTGTGAAGCGGGTCATCGAGATGGGCCTCGTCGACCCGGCCCGGGTCGGGGTCGTCGGCCATTCCATGGGCGGATTCGACGCCTCGTTCCTGGCCACGCACATGGACGGCGTTTTTGCGGCGGCCGTGGCCGGGGCTCCTATTACCGACCTCGTCAGCTATTATGGCGACCATCATTGGGGCCAGGGCATCGCCGAGACCGATCACATCGAGACGGGCCAGGAGCGCATGGCCGTCCCCCTTTATGAGGACTTTCAGGCGTACGTCGATAACTCGGCTGTTTTTAGAGCCCATGCCATGACGGTCCCGCTCCTCCTCGAAGCGGGCGACGCCGACGGGATCGTCGGCTGGCACCAGAGCGTCGAGCTCTACAACATCGCCCGTCGCGCCGGCCGGAACGTCGTCATGGTCGCCTACATGGGCGAAGATCACGGCCTGCGCCAGAAGAAGAACCAGATCGACTATCAGCACCGGATCCTGGCCTGGTTCGGCCATTACCTGAAGGGCGAACCCGCCGAGCCTTGGATCGCCGAGGGCCAGAGCTATCTCGAGCGCCAGGCGGAATTGAAGCGATCAGCCGATAAGAATTGAACTTTGCGCTAAATAGACTCCCGTGGAGGTGAACGTGAACTTAGAGATATCCCCTTCGACGAAAATGGTTGGATTCTGGTCGGCGGTGCTGGCCACGGTCTTTAGCATCACTTATGATCTGGGTCAGATCGCGGAATGGCTGGGCTGGTTGGGCTCGAAGGGAGGGCCTGAGAATCCGAGCACGCCCCTCGGGCTCGTCGTGCTCCTCGTGCCATCGCTTTTCTTGGGCTTCTCGTTCCTCGTGCTCATCGTGAGTGTCAACCAGCTGTCGTCCCCCGGCCAGAAGATATGGAGTCAGGCCGCGGTCGCTTTCGCCACCTGCTATGCGGTCTTGATCTGCGTCAATTATTATGTCCAGCTCACCCTGGTGGCGCCGCGGCTCGCCTCGGGCCGGATCGCGGGCATCGAACCTTTCCTTTTCTTGCCATTCGACTCATTCCTGTATTCCGTGGATATCCTCGGCTACAGCTTCATGAGCCTGGCCACACTATTTGCTGCCAAGGTGTTCAAGGGCGGTGGGCTGGAGAGATTGGCGCGTATGTTCCTGATCGCGAACGGGCTGCTGCTCCCCTTCCTCGCGCTGCAGATCTATTTCCATTGGATGATATGGATCGCGTCTCTTTGGGCGATCACATTCCCGGGGTCGATGTGGTCCCTGGCGCTCCTGTTTCGTAGAGCGACTGCGACGGGAGACGTATCGCTTCGTTAGAAGGTCCGGGGCGGGAGCGTTATAGGTTTTTTCTCTTGCGTGTCTTCCACGCCTGGGCCGAGTCGAAGTATCGGCCGGCGACTTTCTTGAGCGGGTTCAGGCGTACGGGATAGAAGTAGTCCGAGTCGAGCCAGCCCTTATCCCGTCGTTTTAGTTCTAGCTGGGGGGTTAGTGTGGGGTGAGTGAGGGGAATCGAACCCCCAACCTTCGGATCCACAGTCCGATGCT
>CAYOYQ010000074.1:0-13755 GCA_964408215.1 uncultured Eubacteriales bacterium | reverse complement strand
TGGCGTTGCCGGCCACGGCCAGGATCAGGCCGATCCGCGAGCCCCACTGCTCGCGGCCCCCCACATCGAGGGCCGCCTCGGGCGTTTTCCCGAAGAGGACGCGGCGGAAGCAATAAAAGGCCAGGGCCAGGATGAAGCCCCAGCCGATCGTGAAGAAGATCCATCCGTTCGTGGTCATGCGAGGATCCGGATCGGACGGACCAGGGCGGGAAGACAGCCGCGGCCGGTTACGGGTCCGGCCGGGGATTGAGGATTCTCAGCGGGCATGGGCGCCTCCCTCTCGGCGCTCCGTCTGAGCGCCTGACCAGGGCTGCCCGTCGACACGCCCTGGACATTGGGGATGGCGGCCCGACCACCCGCTGAATGATAACCTGCGCGGACGCCCTATGCGCCGCGCACCCGGACGGCAGTATATTCGATTCGGCCGAGGCGGTCAACAACAGGCGCGTTCGTCCCGGCCCGGCCCTATTTCGCGGCGCCCTCCCCCTTCTTCAGGTAGGGCACGCCCTCGGTCCACCATTTCGGCGCCGGCGCGCCCTTGAGGAAGTGGTCGAAGAACTCGAAGAACCGGACGGTCAGGTCGCGGCGGTTGGCCAGGCCGCGCAGGCCGTGGCCCTCGTCGGGATAGGCCAGCAGCACGGCCTGTTTGTTGTTGTACCTCAGGGCGTTGTAGAAGGCCAGGCCGTTGATGAAGCCGACGGTCGGGTCGGACGTCCCGTGCATGATGAGGAACGGCGCGGTCACGTCGGGGGCGTGGGTCAGGGCCGACTCGAAATGGTACTTGTCGGGCTTGTCCCACGGGGAGAAGCCCCAGCGGCCCTGGTCGTAGAGGTAATAATTGAAGGCCGTGTCGCCGCTGCCGCCCTGAAAGCCGTAGCTCCAGCCCCAGGGCATGCTGAAGTCGTTGGTAAGGTCGACGACGCCGGCGCCCATGCCGACGGCGGCGAACATCTTGGACATCGTCCCGATGAACGCGGCGCCCTCGCCGCTGTAGCTGTGGCCCGAGACGCCGATCCGCTTCGGGTCGGCGTAGCCCATGTCGATGACCTTCTGGGTCGCCGCTTCGACGCACTCGAGCATGTCGGAGTGGGAGTTCCCCGTCCGGAAATGGACGTCGGGGAGCATGGCCAGGTAGCCGTCGCTCGTGGCCTGCACCGGCATCCGGCCCATGCTGGGAAGATAAGCGGGGGCGCTGTAGATGTGCAGACCCTGCGAGTTCTTCTCGTAGAAGATGACGATCATCGGCCGCTTCTCGCCCTCTTTGTAATCGTCCGGGATGGCCAGGATGCCCTGGAGGCGCTGGCCGTCCTTGTTGGTGTAGTCGAAGAGAAGGCGGTGCCCCCAGAGGAAGTCCTTCTGCTGGGGATTGGCGTCGGAGACCTTCTTCGGATCCTTGTAGCCCGGGCCGGCGACGCGGAGGTCCGGGAACTCGGCGAACGTCTGGCGGGTGAACAGAAAGACGTCCGCCTTGAGCGCCCGGACCGGATTGCCGTAGGACGCGTCCTCGTAGACGAGCTCGGTGAGCTTCCCGTTCAGGAGCTCGAAGTAGCCCGACTTCTTCGTCCATTCGCCGTAGGCGGACAGGGTCTGGGGCTTGGCCAGGTCGAAGAGCTGGCGGGCCGCCATCGAGCGCGGCTGGGCCGGGTCGGGCGGCTCGACGCGGAGGAGGCGGAAGCGGATCTCGCTCTTCGCTCCGAAGCCGTTCGTCAGGTCCCTGGGCGCGGAGCCGTCGAGCGGGACGAGCCACAGGTCGTAGCGGTGATTGACGATGACGCTCTTCCCGTCGCCCGTGTAGCCCGCGACGCCGTAGGACGGCTTGGCCCCGGGGTGGTCGTACTCGGTGTCGGTGAAATCGACCTTCCCGGCGCCGAGGGCCTTGGCCGCGCCCGCGGCGAGGTCGTAGGCCATGATCGTCCCGTCCTTCCAGTAAAGGAAGTGGGTGCCGCGCGGATGGATGCCGAAGACGTGGCGCTCGATGAGCTGGCCCTTGGTGATGAGCGTCCGCTCGCCCGTGGCCGTGTTGACCCGGTAATAGTCCCCGGCCGGAAGGACCGTCTCGTCGCGCAGGTAAGCCCGGCGGTCGAGCCCGACGGCCCACGGGCCGTGCTCGGGGACGTCGAGCTCGCGCATCGTCTCGTCGGCGAGCTTGACGAACTTCCGCGCGGCGACATCGAAGGCGGCCCGGAAGGTGAAGTTGCGGTCCCGCTCGGCCTGGACCATTTGCAGCGACTGGACCCGGTCGTCGCCGGTGTTCCAGACGTCGACGTTGGCCGTTTCGTCCGTGGACTTGCGGGCCGTGTCGGGGGTGGGGACCTGCTCCTTCGTCCCGAAGAAGACCCGCTTCCCGTCGTCGCTCCACGTGAGGTTGGCCCGGTCGCTGGCGACCCAGCCCTTCGGGAAGCCCGCGGCCTTGGCCGGATCGAGGACGGCCGGCGCCGGGACGAAAGAGCCGGCTTTCAGGGCCGCCGCGACGCCGGGAAAAGCGATGAGGATATTGTCCTTCTCCCGCATTTTCTCGACCTCGGTCCCCTTGAGGGCCGCCAGGGCCGTGCCCTCGTCATTCCAAGCGAGGCGGCTGTAGCTCTTGGCATCGTTGTCGAGCGGCGTCGTTCGGCCGTTGCGGGCGTCGAAGACGAAGAGCCCGTTGCCGTCCTTCACCGCGGCGTCGACGGTGTAGGCCAGGAGCTCGCCGCTCTTGTTGAAGGCGTAGTCGGCCACACTCCCGAGGAGCTGGAAGCGGCCCGTCTTCAGATCGAGCAGGATGGCGTCCCGGCCGCGGGCGCCGGTCGCGGCCGCGGCGGGCTCACGCGAGGGTGCGGCCTGGGGCGGCATGCCGCCTCCCCGCCGGCCCGAGGGGCCCTCGGCCTCGCCGCCGCGCCGCCGCAGGACCAGATGAGAGGATGTTGGGGCGAAGGCGAAAAGGCCGATGTCCTCCCAGGACCGGACGGCGCCGTCGGCGAGGTTCCGCAGCTCGACCCGGCGGGGCGGGATGGTCTCGGAGCCGCCGCGGCGGCCCTGTGGCCCGGTCTGGCCGGGCGCGGGCTGGGTCTGTCCCGGTGAAGGCTGAGAAGGAGGAGCCCCGGAGGGCGCGTTGGCCGAGCCGCCCGCCGGCTGGCGCGACTGGCGGGCCCGCTGGGCCGCGCCGGGATCGACCTGGTAGGCGATCCACTTGGAGTCGGGCGAAAAGACGGGCGCGGTCGCGTCGGCGACGACCGTATCCTTATTCGTCCCCAGGTTTACGATGTGCAATTCCGGCTTGGTCTCGCCAGTCGGGACGTTGGTGAGCTCCTGGACATAGGCGAGCCATTTCCCGTCGGCCGACAGGGCCTGGGCGGAGATCGTCCGCCACTTGGAGTAATCGTCGACGGTCATCGCCTTTTTGGCCGGGGCGGGCGCGGCGGCCTGGGCGGAGATGGGGGCCGGCGCCGAGGCCAAAAGAAAGGCCAGGACCAAGGCGAGGCCGAGGAGCGGACGGGGCCGGAGGGACATTGTTCTCATGGGGACTCCTTGTCAAAGCGCGAATGCGGGATCCGAATGCGCACGAACTCTCTTTTATAAGCCCCGGAACCAAAAGTCAACCGGACGGCTCCCCGAGATGCCTCGCGAAAAGGTCGAGCGCGGTTTAACAAACTCAAAAGACCGGACCCGCCGCCGAAAAAGCGGCCGGCCCGGGGACTTTCGGCGAACCCTTCTCCGTCGAAACCCGTCTTTAGGTATGGAATCGCCGCCCGAGGAGGACCCTCATGCCCGTACGATCGCGCCTCATCTTTTGCCGATCGATCGCATTATCATTCCTTCTCATCCTTCTCAAGGGCCCGGCCTTCCTCCAGGTCCCTCCCGTCGATCACGCGGCGAAATACCCGGGGATCGAAGGCCTCTACGAGATGACGCTCGCGGGTCAGGGAACGGTCACCCTGCAGGTCTATTTCAGGGACGGCTCGCTCCGGACTGTCGAAGCCGGGGACGCGGAATCCACGAGATTCGATCCCGTCGAGGGCCAGGAGCTCCGTTTCGTCCATACATCCCCCGCCAAAGGGGCGTTCCAGATCGATTTCCTCAAGGACGACCAGGGGCGCTTCACGAGGTTCCGGGCCACCAACGACTCCCAGAAATTCGAGGCGATGGCCGCGAAAACCGCCGACTTCGACGACGCCGGGGCCGATCCGGCCTCGCCCAGCGACCGCCAGGGCTATTTCGAAAGGCACTACCGGAAGACGGAGGTCATGGTCCCGATGCGGGACGGGGTCCGCCTCTTCACCCAGGTCTTCAGCCCGATCGACCGGTCCGAGCGGCACCCCGTCATCCTCTTCAGGACGCCTTACGGCATCTCGCCCTACGGCCAGGAGTTCGCGAATTTCACCATCCCCTCCCTCCTTTTTTTGAAGGAGAACTACATCCTGGTCCTCCAGGAGATCAGGGGCACGTTCCAGTCCGAAGGGACGTTCGTTTACGTCCGTCCCTACATCGAGGACAAGAAGACTGCCGCCGACGTCGACGAGAGCAGCGACGCGTTCGATACCGTGGAGTGGGTGCTGGACAACGTTCCCGGCCACAACGGCAAGGTCGGCGCCTGGGGCATCTCCTATCCCGGGTTCACGACGACCATGACCGCCCTGGCCGCCCATCCGGCTGTCGTGGCCGCCTCCCCCCAGGCGCCCATGGCCGACCTCTTCATGGGGGACGACGGGCTCCACAACGGCGCGCTCTACTTGGCCCATTACGCGAACTACGTCTACACCATGGGTCAAAAGAGAGAGGCGCCGACCCGGGAGGCGCCGTCGAAGCTCCGCTTTCCCACGCCCGACGGCTATTCGTTCTTCCTCGGCCTGGGGCCGTTGAGGGACCTCGCGGACAAGGTCATCGGGCCGGCGAACGGGGTCTGGCAGGAGACGATGGCCCACGAGTCCTATGACGCGTATTGGCGGTCCCTCTCGACCTATCCCCATCTCCACGATATCAAGCCGGCGATCCTGGTCGTCGGGGGCTGGTACGACGCGGAGGACCTGGGCGGCACGCTCCAGACGTACAAGACGATCGAGCGCCGCCAGCCGGCCCTCAGGAACTCGATCGTCATGGGCCCCTGGTTCCACAGCGGCTGGAACTTCTTCGCCGGCGGGAGCGAGAATCGGGGCCCGTTCGCCTTCAGCGGGACCAGGGCCTATTTCCAGGAGAAGATCGAGCTCCCCTTCTTCAACTACTACCTTAAGGGTAAAGGGACGCTCGACATCCCCGAGGCCGTCGTCTTCGAGACGGGGACCGACCGGTGGAGGACCTACGATTCCTGGCCGCCGGCCCAGGCCGAGGGGAAGAAGGCGTTCTTTGCGGCGGACGGCCGGCTGTCCTTCGACGGCACGACGGAGCCCGGCGGCCGCGGCTTCGACGAATACGCGAGCGACCCGGCCAAGCCCGTGCCGTACACCCAGCAGATCACGCCCCGGTATTACCGGGATTATTTCGTCGAAGACCAGCGTTTCGCTTCGTCGCGGCCCGATGTCCTGGCCTATTCCACGGCGCCGCTGGCCGAGGCCGTCACGGTCACCGGCCCGATCAAAGCCGAGCTCTACGTCTCGACGACCGGGACCGACTCCGACTGGGTCGTCAAGGTGATCGATGTCTACCCCGACGATGCGCCGGACCCCAAGCCGAACCCCCTCAACGTCCGGATGGGCGGCTACCAGAGGCTCGTCCGCGGCGAGATCTTCCGCGGCAAGTTCCGGACGAGCTTCGAGAAGCCCGAGCCGTTCGTCCCCGGCCGGGTGACCAAGGTGGCGTTCGATCTGCCCGACGTCCAGCACGCGTTCCTCAAGGGGCACCGGATCATGGTCCAGGTCCAGAGCTCCTGGTTCCCTCTGTTCGATCGGAATCCGCAGAGGTTCTGCGACATCCGCACGGCCGGGGAAAAGGACTTCCGGAAGGCGACCCAGCGACTCTATCGGACCGGAAAGTACCCCTCCCACATCGAATTCCGCACATTGAGAAACAGCGAATAGCCGGTCTCCCGGGGAGCAGGGAGCGCGCCGGGAGGGACGCGAGCCTCACATCCGCTCGGCGTCGCCTATGCCGGTCTCGGCCGGAAGGAGGACGCCGTCCGCGAGGGGGAGTGCGGCGTCGAATTGCTGCCTCGCTCGAAGGACGCGGTATACTGGATCCCGTATGTCCTCGACCTCGCGTTCATCCATGAATTGAACGGCGACGCCGGGAAGTCGGTCAAACAGCTCGAGACCCTTCTTTCTTATCCGAGCTGGGTCAGCGTCCCCTGGCTGAGGATGGATCCGCGCTGGCGTTCGCTCCAGGGGGACCCGGCGTTCGAGGCCCTGCTGGCCAAGTACGAATAGCCGGGGCCGGGCTGCTCCCCCTCATTCAACTCCGTCCTGCCGGCCTCGCTCCCTTCGCTCGCGGAGACGCTAGCCGTGCGTTCGGGGAAGTCAACTACCCGTCATCAGGCAGAAAGCCCGGATATTCGCTTCGGGAGTCCCAGGAGGCACCTCGCAGCCCGGCATCAGGATGAACCGCGAGCCTCCCTTGCGCAAGCCCTCGCGAGCCGCCGCGCCGGCGTCATGGATCGCGGCGACGAACCGGGTCTCGAGAGGCAGCACAAGATCCCGGTAGGTGCGGCCAATGTCGTGCGCGGCCGAGGACATGAAGATCGGGGTGACCGCCGTCCGGTCGCATGGCTGGCCGGCCATGACCGCGTAGAGCCTTTCCTTGGAGATCACCGGAGAGCCACCTCGGGGGCCCGGAGGGGAAAAGGGGGCGGGATTGTCCAAAGACGCCCTTTCATTCGCCCGCCTTTCTTAGACCTCGAAATCCTCCCAGTCCCGCTTCACCCGCTCCATGAGCTTCACGAAGCGGGGTTCTTGCCGGATATTGTCCAGGAACGGATCGGCCGCCATCAGGGGATACGGGCGGATGCCGCGTTCGATCGCCGTCTCGAGCCAGCCGAGCGAGTCCTCCCGCTTGTTCAAGAAAGCGTAGAAAGACGCCAGGTGATAAGCGCACTGCGAGTCCCTTCGGAATGTGTCGATCGAATCGGGAGTCAGCCATTGCGAAAAGACGTCCTCATCACCCCTCAAAGCCGCTCTTAACAGTCCGCTCAATTTCGTGAAGGCATCATCGGAAGGAGACGGTCCGGGGCCGGTTTCAAGGACCGACCGGCTTTCCTCGAACCTCCTGGCGCAGGCTAAGCTCAGGGCATACCAGAACCGGAACATCGGGGCGTCAGGCGTCATTTCATAGCCATGCCTCAACTGCTCCGCGGCGAGGTCGAACCGGCCTTCAAAGAACGGGAGGATGCCGCCCGACCAACGCCAGAGAGGATTGATCGGATCGACCCGCAACCCCCTCTCGAAATACCGCGCGGCGGCGGCGCTTTTGCCCATGAGCAGGCAGAAAAAGCTCAGCCATATCCACGTATCGGGGTCCGAAGGACTCCGCGAAGCCGCTTCTTTGAGGTGGGATATGGCCAGGCGCGTATCCCCATCCAAGTTCGAGATATACCCCCTGGCGGCATGGGCCTGGGGAGAACCGGGGTCCAGCGCGAAGGCCTTCCTAACATAGTCCCTGGCCCTCTCGAGATGCTCTTCCTGCTCCAACCCCATGTTCACGAGTTGAAAATGGGCCATCCCGAGGCCCGCATAGAGGGCGGCGTTCTCTCCGAGGATGTCCAAGGCGCTACGGAGGTGCCGGATGGCGCGCTCGGTCCCCTCCTTCGTGAACGACCAGATATCGTGTTTCGCCTTGAGAAAGGATTCGTAGGCCGCAACGTTCTCGATGGGCCTCTCCGACATTCTCGCCGACTCCTCGGAGGTGAGCACGACCTCGAGGGCCTCGACGATGGAGCGGGAGACCTTCTCCTGGATGTCGAACACATCATCCAGCGAGCCCGTGTATTTCTCGGCCCAGATATGGGCGTCGTTGGCGCCGTCGATCAGCTGGGCCGTGATACGGAGGCTGTCCTTCGCCTTCCTGACGCTGCCTTCCAGAACGTAGCGGGCGTTGACCTCCCGGGCGATCTCCGGGATCTTCTTCTTCGTCCCTTTGAACGTCATGGCCGAGCTGCGCGAGATGACGAGAAGGTCGTGGACATGGGAAAGATCGGTGATGATCTCCTCGGTCAGGCCGTCGCTGAAATATTCGTTGTCCTTGCCCGGGCTGATGTCCTCGAACGGCAGGACGATGATCGATTTCCCGGGTTTCGGCGCGACCGACGCGGAGGCCCGGACCGCCTCGAGGTCCTCGAGCAGCACCGCCATGTCCTGATAGCGACGGGTCTTGTCCTTCTCCAGGGCCTTCTGGACGATCAGATCCAGTTGAGCGGGGAGCTCCGGCCGCGCGCGGGACGGGGGCTCGGGGATCTCGTTCAGGATCGAATGGATCAGGGCCTGATCGTTTTTCCGGCCGAAAGGCCTCTGCCCTGTCAGCATCTCATAGAGTGTCGCCCCGAACGACCAGATGTCCGTGCGCCGGTCGACGCCTTCGCCTCTCGCCTGCTCGGGAGACATGTAGGCCGGCGTTCCCGTGACGGCCAGCGTCCGAGTCACGTCAGCGGTCCCCGCATGCTTGGCCAGGCCGAAATCCATGATCTTGGCCTGGCCCTTTTCGGCCAGCATGATATTCGCCGGCTTGATGTCCCGGTGGATGATGCCCTTCTCGTGCGCTTCCCGAAGGCCCTCGGCGACTTGCTGAGCGATGTCCAAGGCGTCGTCCACGGAAAGCGGGCCCGCGGCGATCGCCTCCTTGAGGCTCCGGCCTCTGACGCAGGGCATGGCGATGAACATCGTGCCTTCGGCTTCGCCGATCTCATAGACGGGACAGATGTTGGGGTGGTCCAGGGCCGCCGCGGCTTGGGCTTCCTGGATCAAACGCGACTTGGCCGGGGAATCCCTCGTCAACTCGGGCGGCAAGAACTTGAGCGCGACCGTCCGCTTGAGCCTGGTGTCTTCGGCCTTGTAGACAACGCCCATCCCCCCTTCCCCGATCTTCTCGAGGATCCGGTAATGGGCGATGGAATCACCGATGGACGTCATTCCCATCCCTTGCCTGGTTGGGCCAAGGTTAACAATAAACGGGGGACCCGTCAATGGGAGGTTCCCAGAGATCATGGGCTGCTGCGTTCGATCCCGCGGCGATAACGGGGAGCACGCCCGAAGGGACTCGAACCCCCGACCCGGTGCCGAGAAGATCGTCTCCGTCCGGCAAGGCGGTGTGAGCCTTCGCCTTCCGCGACCAGCGATTTTCGCGACATATTGACATAATGTTGACAACCCCAGAGCCCGGAAGGAAGATAATGTCACCCCTGGGAGGGACGATGGAAGGCGTGCCCTGAAAGATTACGGTCCAGCCATCCCTGAACAAGCCAGGGAGCAGATCGCCTTCAATTTAAAAATCCTCTGAGCGGGGCTCCTCAAGAGCCTTGGGCAGACCTTGCTTGCGCTATTTCTTTTCGATGGCGTCGATGATCTTGCGGGCCTCATTGGCCGCCGGGCTCTGGGGGTCCAGGCCGACGAATAGCCGCAGGTACTCCAAGGCCTTGGGGAAATCGCCTTTATTCAGGTAGGCCAAGCCCAGCTTGTGATAGGGCTTGGGCCAATCCTTCTTGAGCCGGACGGCCAGCAGGTAGTACTGGATGGCCTCATCGATCTTCTGGTTGGAGAAGAGGATCTCGCCCACGTTGTAGGCCAGGAGCTCATTGGTCGGGGAGATCTCCAGGGCCTGGCTGAAGTGCTTCATCCCGGTCTCGAGGTCGCCCCGGACGACCGCCGCTTCGCCCAGCCCGGCCAACGCCGCTTCCGAGAGAGCCGGATCCTTATCGTAAGAACCTGACTTCTGCAGGACATTGTCGAGCAGGAGTCTCAGCTCCGTTTCCGCCTTGTCCGCCGCCCCCTGCTTGAGCCAGCACATGCCGATCTGCAGCCGGACCTGGTAGGCGTCGGGATGGTCGCTCAGGTATCGTTCCAGCAGCGTCCGCGCCTCCTCGTACTTCTCCTCCACGAGCAGCTGGTTCGCCCGGGCCAGCGCGGCCCCGGGGTCCTTGGCCGTTCCGTCCTCGAGAACCGCCGCGCCGATCTCCTCGAGGGCCAGGAGGACCGGCGGATTCGACCGGAGCTGGCGCACGTCGACGTCCAGGACCGCAGCCCGGTATCCGCTTTTGCTGGCGGTAAATCGCCACGTGCCTGTTCCCATCCCGCCGACGACGAAATAGCCCTTCTTGTCCGTTTGGGTGTTGAGCTGAGTGGTCAGCGTGGTCAGGCTCTGGGCGACGATCTGGACCCCTGCCAGCGGCTGTTTTTTCGCGTCGACGACCTGTCCGGAGACCCTGCCGTGGCCCAGGTTGTCCTGGGCGCCCAAGCCGGACGCCAAGAACAGCCCCAGGGCCGCGGCGATCCCCGCGCCGACGGCAATGAGGCTCTTCCTAAGTGCGGGGTGCTTCATATCCATTTCCATCTCCAGAATACGTCGCTCCCATGATGGGCCCTCGGTACGCAAAAAAGAAGGGGAGGGAGCGGCCCCTCCCCTTCTCGCGAGGCTGAATCAGAAGGACATCCGGCCCGACAGCTTGATCGTCCGGATGCCCGTGCCGGACAGGATCCCGGTCACCAAGCCGTAGTCCCAGCGGGTATTGTATTCGCCGGTGCCGGAATCGAACCAGTCGCCGGGGATGTACCCGTATTCGAGCTCTCTGCGGCCCAGTAGATTGAAAACGTCCGCGAAGACGGAGAAGGTACCGAACTTGAACTTGAACTCCTTCTCCAGCCGCAGGTCGATGTTGTCGTAAGAAGGTCCGCGGCGGGTGCCCAGCGGATCGATCCGGCAGTAGGCCCAGGCGTAATCCGGGTTGATGTCGTTGGCGGCGACCCACGCGTCGCCGGCATAGACCCAGATCGAGTTGTCCACGGGCCGACCCTCTTCGTGGCGGAAGATGAAGGAGCTGACCAGGCCGAGCGGCAGCTTGAACGAGCCGTAGACCGAGGCGACCACCGGAATGTCGAGCGGGGAGAGGTCGAAGAGGTTGACGTTGTTGGGGGTCAGCTCGCCCCATTCGGTGTCTTCGGTGCTCCTGGTGCGGGAGACGGTGATCGATCCGCCCAGGGCCCAGCCGTTGGCGTAGCGCTTGTCCACGGAGAGCTCGATGCCGTTGTACCTGCGCTTGGAATAGGGGCTGGTGAACTGCCGCCACATCACGCTGTCCCAGAACGACCCGTTTCTGGCGAAATAGACGGTCGCGCTGTGGGCCGGGTAGTCCTGGTAAGCGGGGATGGTGATATTTTTGGCGACCCACAGGCCGGGGGCGTCGGCTTCCGTGCACAGGGCCTGATCGTTCGAGATGCTGTAATTGCCCATGGAATGGTCCCGATAGGTCCGGTGATGGACGTATTGCACCTTGGCCGAGAGGTTCCTGACCACTTCGTGGGAGGCCGAGAGGATGAACTCGTCGTTGTAGGGGGCCTTCAGCTCGAATTTCCCGGCGTCCTTGCCGGCGACGCCGTACTTCAGGATCTCCGGGTCCTGGGGGGTGAACTGGTAGAGGTTGGTCGGCTTGAAGGTGTCGCCGCTGTTGGCGATCTGGTCGCCGTTGTCATCCCACCAATAGAAATTGTAGTAGGCCTGGATGTCGGACTGGACGCGGTGGAACCACATGACCGGCATGGCCTCGTAATAGCGGCCGAAGGAGGCCTTGACGGCGGTTTTGCCGTTCCCGAAGAGGTCATAGGTGAGGCCGATGCGCGGCGAGATGGTCTTGAAGTCCATGGCCTTCTTGATGGGCTCGACGCTGAACGCCGCATAGGGGTTGCGGCCGAGCCCCGATCTCAGCCCCTCGCCGATCTGGTAGGCCAAGGTGTCTGAGTCGAGCCCCGTGGAACCGCCGCCGCCGAAACCGCCCCAGTACCAGTCGAAGCGGGCGCCGAGGTTGACGGTCAGGCGGTTCTTGATGGTCCAGGCGTCCTGGAGGTAACCGCTTACCCGGTAGCCTTGGAGCTCCTTGTCGGCGTCGCCTTTGTTGTAGGGCAGGACGCCGAAGCGGATGGTGCCGTCGCCGTAGACGCCGCGGTCCAGGCCCTGGGCCACGTTGCCGTAGGGGTTCCCGTTGTACCAATAGTGGATCTGCGCGTTGCCGCGGGTGACCGGGAGGCGGTCGAACTGGTAGAGGTACTCGAGGCCGCCGCCGATCTCGTGGTTTCCGCCCAGCACGTTGTCCAGGAACTGGGTCAGGCGGACCGACGCGGTGAACGGGTTCTTGCGGGTGGTGTACTGCTCGTCGCCGGGGACGTTGCCCCACTGGCGGCCGTTGTAGTTGTCGATATTGGAGACGTTGTCCCGGGCGTCACTGTGGGCCACGGTCGCCCGATAGCTGCCGGTGAAGCCGCCGCGGATGTTGACGTAGGAGTTGGCGCTCAGGGTTCAGTTCAGTTCGGCGGAACCCGCTTGCAGCGTGTAGTCGCTGTCCAGGGTCGCGTCGTAGGCGATGTTGCGCCCGGTGTTGGCGAGGTTCGTGGTGGTGGACCGGTTGTACATGATGAAGGCGCGCATTTTCTTGTTGATCTGGCCGGTCAGCTTGAAGAACGGTTTCAGGGTCTTGGAGGGATTGGTGTAGCCTTCGTAGCTGACGCCGCCGATCGTGAAGGGCAGGAAGCTCAGCGCGTACTCGTTCTTGGCGTATTCGAGCGTGCCGTAGAACCAGAGCCGGTCCTTGACGATCGGGCCGCCCAGGGAGCCCGAGCCGGACCAGTCGTACTTGGCGAAGGTCGGCTTGCCGATGCCGAATGCGCCGAGCTCGTCGTCGGTGAAGAGCACCTCGTTGAGACCCTTGGCCGTGTAATAGAACTGGGCCTGGCCATGGAACTGGTTGCCGCCCGACTTGGTGATGACGGAGACGAATGAGCCGCCGGTGGCGCCCACCTGGGCCGGCAGGCCGCCGGTGGAGATCTCGATCTCCTCCACGCTGTCGAACTGCGGGGCGTTCTGCATGCCGCCGGTGGTGGCGCTCTCGCCGTTGACGCCGTCGATCTCATAGGCGGTCGCGCCGGTGTTGCCGCCGTGGACCTGGCCGCTATAGGGGCCGAGGATGTTGTCGACCGTGCCGGGGATGAAGGCGGCCATCCGGGTGATGTCGCGGCTGAGGGGAAGGTTCTTCAGCAGCTCGTTGGAGACGACCGTGGTGATCTTGCTGGACTGGATGTCGACCACGGGCGGAGTGCCGGTGACGGTGATCTCTTCCGTCAGCTCGCTCATTTGCGTGGTCAGCCTGACCGTGTAGGTCTTGCCAGTCTCCACCCTGATGTCGGTGCGTTTCGCCGTCTTGTAGCCCGGCAGCTCGGCGGTGACCGTGTAGATCCCCGGAGGCAGGTTCAGGAGGCGGCAGAAGCCGGCTTCGTCCGTGATCGCCGACGTCTCGCCCATCAGGGCCGGGCTCTTCGCCGTCACCTTCACGCCGGGCAGGACGGCTCCCGCGTCGTCCGCGACGACGCCGTTGATCGTGCCGCTGAGCCGCGTGACCTGGGCGTTCAGCCCCGCGGCCATGAGCAAACCCAGCAACACCATCACAAACCATCTGTCTTTCCTCATCGTCCTCTCCTTGCCGATGGAATGGTGGGGATATCTATGTTAACGTTAACGCAAACGGGCTTTGTAACGGGAGGCTGAGGCGAACGGGTCATTTCGTGCTGCTTCTCAACGCCCGGCCGGGCTTGACCCGGCCCATTAGGGCACCAACAAAAAATAAGTAATACAACACCAAACGCTTGTCAAGAGGAAAAA
>CAYOYQ010000073.1:0-13966 GCA_964408215.1 uncultured Eubacteriales bacterium | reverse complement strand
GGCCGAGGATGGGCCCGGCCCCGGCGATGGCCGAGAAGTGATGGGCGAAGACGACGGTGTTCCTGGTCGGGACATAGTCGCGGCCGTCGCAGCAGGTGACGGCCGGCGTGGGGTGGGCGGCGTCCTCGCCGACGCTCCGGGCGATGTACCGGGAATAGAGCCGGCCGGCGGCGACGAAAACGGCCGCGGCGGCGAGGAGGACGACGAGCACGTTCATGGAGATCTCCTGGACGGGGCCACGGCCCCGAGTCCCGTTTATTAGCACAGCCGCTCTAAGGTGTCAAAAGCAGGATCGTCTTCCTCATTTGACAGTCAAGGCGCAAATCTGTAAAAAGGGGCCGCAGCAGAGAAAGGAGCCCCGGCATGCTGACGGCACCGGAAAAGCTGATCTTCGCCGTGTTGATCCTGGCCATCGCGGCGGCCTTCTTGGCGCCGATCGTCCGGCGCGTCCGGATCGTGCTAGCCGGGGCCCCGGAGGACCGGTTCCGCGACCTCTGGAAACGGTTCGTCCACGCCGTGACCAAGGTCCTCTTCCAGCGCTGCACCGTCCGCAAGGAACGGCTGGCCACGGGCCTTCTCCATGCCGGCCTCTTCTATGGCGCGCTGACGTTCGACACGATGACCGTCAGCCACACGCTCGAGGGCTTCTTCGACGGCTTCTCCCTTTTCGGCCGGACGGGCCTCGGGCTCGTCTTCTCCTTCGCCATCGACGTCGCCGCCTTCACGGTCATGGCCGCGGTCGTCTTCCTGGCCTTCCGCCGCTTCGTCGTCCGGCCCAAGGCCTACGCCACGACCAAGGGGGATTCGGCCGCGATCTATCTCCTGATCACGCTGGCCACGGCCACCTATCTCTATTTCGAGGCCTTTTCCGTCGCCCATCATCCCGGGACCGCGCGCTGGTCCTTTCTCGGGCCCTGGCTGGCCGGCTTCATCGGCCGCTCGGGGCTGAGCCCGGCCTCGATCGCCGCGCATTTCAAGATCGCGTGGTGGGCCCACGTCATCGCCGTCTACGGCTTCATCGCCTATGTCCCTCACTCCAAGTACCTCCACATGTTCGCCGGGCCGTTCAACGTCTTCTTCCGGCGCTCGGCCCCGAGCGGCGAGCTCGCGGCCCTGGACCTCGAGGGATCGGAGGTCTTCGGCGTGGAGAAGCTCCCCGACTTCACCTGGAAGGACGACCTCGACGCGTTCGCCTGCATGGAGTGCGGCCGCTGCCAGGACGCCTGCCCCGCGTTCGCCAGCGGCAAGCCCCTCTCGCCCAAGATGATCGTCTTCAACATGGAGCGGGCCCTGCTCGCCGGCGACAAGGCCCTCGTCGGGAAGACACGCGACGCCCTGCCCGAGCTCGTCCCGGCCACGTTCGCCGAAGGCGAGATCTGGACCTGCACGACCTGCGGGGCCTGCCAGAAGGAATGCCCGGTCGAGATCGAGCACATCCGCAAGATCGTCGGGGCCCGCCGCAGCCAGGTCCTGATGCAGAGCAAGTTCCCTCAGGAGCTCAACGCGTTCTTCCGCAACCTGGAGACGAACTCCAACCCGTGGGGCCTCGGCTTCGCCAAGCGGGCGGAATGGGGGGAAGCGCTGGAGATCGAACATATCAAGGACGTCCCGGACGCCGCGTACCTCTTCTGGGTCGGCTGCATGGGCGCCTACGACGACGCCGGCAAGGCCGTCGCGGCGGCGACCGTCCGGGTCCTCCGCGCCGCCGGGATCGCCTTCGGGACGCTCGGCGCCGAGGAGAAATGCTGCGGCGATTCGGCCCGCCGGCTCGGCAACGAGTATCTCTACCAGAGCCTGGCCCAGGAGAACATCGCCCTTTTCAAAAAGTATGGGGTGAAGCGGATCGTCACCATTTGCCCGCACGGCTTCAACACGCTCAAGAACGAATACCCGAAGCTCCTCGGCCTCATGCCGGACCTCACCGAAGAGGACAAGGCCAAGCTCAGGGCGATCGAGGTCGTTTCCCACGTCGAGCTCATCGCGCGGCTCATCGAGGAGAAGCGGATCGCCCTGAAGCCGTCGGCCGCCGGGAGCTGCACCTTCCACGATCCCTGCTACCTCGGCCGCCACAACGGGATCACGAAGGAGCCCCGGACCATTCTCGCGGCGGCCCTCGGCGCCAAGCCGATAGAGCTCGCGCGTCACGGCGAGGCGAGCTTCTGCTGCGGCGCCGGCGGCGGGCTGATGTGGACGGAAGAGTCGCTCGGGACGAGGATCAACCACCTGCGGACCGACGAGGTCATCGCGACGGGCGCGCCGCTCGCCGCGGCGGCCTGTCCGTTCTGCCTGACCATGCTCCGCGACGGGCTCAAGGACAAGGGCCGCGAGGACGTCTCGGTCAGGGACGTCGCGGAGCTTGTCGCGGAAAAACTCTAGCGTTTATTTGCCGGCTTTTGCTTTCTCCAGCTTTTCCCAGGCGTTGACCACACCCTGGCGGGCCTTGGCCAGTTTCATCAGGCGCTCGCCGAGGTCGTTGACGTTCTTTCCGGCGTCGCCGAGGGCCTTATAGGGCTTCCCGTTGGCCGGATAATCGGGCCCGGGCGGGGCGGGCGGCGTGAGGCCCGCCGCCGTCGCTTCCTCGGCGGCCTTCTCATGGGTCCGGATGGCCTTGTCGCGGTTGTCGCCGAGGTCCTGGAACCCCGAGACGAGGTCCCGGAGGGACCGTCCCGCGGCCTCGAAATCGCCGGCCGCGGCGGCTTCCTGGACCGTCAGTTCCTTGACCGCGTCGAGGATATCGAGCTCGGCCCGGTGGAGCTTGGCTTCCTTGCCGAGCCGGGCCTTTTCGGCCTCGTCCTTGGTCTTCCCGGCCGCCTTGGCCCGCGCGTCCAGGGCCTTGATCTCCGCCCGCTTGGCCTCCCGCTGCAGGTCGATCTGCTTCACGGCGTCGGCCAGGCGCCCTTTGAACAGCGCGGCCATATCGGAGCACCACGCCGCGATGTCCTTGATGTTCCCGACCTCGGACGAGGTCAGCGTCGGCAGCAGGCTCTCCAGCGAATACAGGTCGGTGACGGCCGACATCGCCGTCGTTTGGGTCTCCTGGGCCGCGGCGAGCGCCGGCACCATCAGGACGACGGCCGCGACAGCGGTCAAACGCGCCTTTCTCATCTCGAGCTCCTTTCCGGGTCCATTCCAATCGATAGGGGGAGTGAAGGATGATATCTCCCCGCCCCCCGGCCGTCAAGGCCGGGGCTTCAAGCCAGGATCTCTTTGAGGGCCTTGACCGCCCGCTCGACGTCCGCATCACCGACGTCCTTGTGGGTGACCATGCGGATGCCGCCGTAGATGGCCAGGGCCAGGATGCCCTTTTCTTTCATCCTCTCGAGCAGGGCGGCCGGGCCGAGCTTCGGATGGTCGAAGCCGAAGATGACGATATCGGTCTCGACCGTTTCCGGATCGATCTTGACGCCCGGCAGCCCGGCGATGCCCCGGGCCAGGGCCTTGGCCCGGACGTGATCGTCCTTGAGCCGGTCGGCCATCTCGGTCAGGGCGATGAGCCCCGGGGCGGCCAAAACGCCGACCTGGCGCATGCCGCCGCCGAGGGCCTTGCGCAGCCGTCGCCCGAACTCGATCCGCTCCCTCGGCCCGGCCAGCATCGAGCCGACCGGCGCCGAGAGCCCCTTCGACAGGCAGAACTGGATCGAGTCGACCTCGTCGGCGAAGGCCCGGACCGGGACCCCGGAGGCGACGCTGGCGTTGAAGATCCGGGCCCCGTCGAGGTGGACCCGCAGGCCGTGGTCATCGGCGACCCGGCGGATGCCCTTGAAGTTCTCCAGCGGGACGACGGCCCCGCCCCAGTTGTTGTGGGTGTTCTCGATGCAGACAAGGGTCGTCTGAGGCGTGTGGACGTTGGGCCGTCGCACCGCGGCGGCCACGTCTTTCGGGTCCATGGCCCCGCGCGCCGACTTGACCGGCCGGGGGGTCACCCCCGAGATGAAAGTCATGTGCGTCGATTCCATGTTGTAGATGTGGGAGCGCTCCTCGACGATGACCTCCTCGAGGACGTTGGTCCACATCTTGACGGCGATCGAGTTGGCCATGGTCCCCGAGGGACAGAAGAGCGCCGCCTCCTTGCCCATGATCTCGGCGGACCGCCGCTCGAGGTCGAGGACGGTCGGGTCGTCACCGAGGACGTCGTCCCCGACCACGGCCTCGGCCATGGCCCGCCGCATCTTGTCCGTCGGCCGGGTGACCGTATCGCTGCGAAAATCCGAATACGTGATGGACATCGTCGCGCCTCCGAAAGCCGCATTATAGCGCAAAAGAACGGCCCGGTCCCGTTTTAATCGGAATACGGCCATTTTCCCGGGGCGGTCGTTTACTAAGTCAGGGAGATATGATAATAATAGGCCTCGGGTCCGACCCGGAAACGATCGACGATGGCGAAGAAAATCCTCTTTCAAGCGGCCGTGTCCGCGCTCCTCTTCCTCATCCTGTTCTTCCTCAGCGCCATCATCTTCTCCCAGGTCCTGCTCAGGAGCGAGGTCGTCACCGTGCCTGACCTCGTCGGCAAGAGCGTGACGCAAGCCCGAGCGGACCTGACTAAGAAGGACCTGTCCCTGGCCCTGAAAGGCACCGAGTCGAACGACCGGATCGATAAAGGCCTCATTTCCCGTCAAGAGCCGGCCCCGGGCTCGCGCATCCGCACCACGACCCCCGTCCAGGTGCTGACGAGCTCCGGGAGCGGCGTCGTCACGGTCCCCCCGCTCGCCGGTAGGCCCCTCGACGAAGCCCTGACCCTGCTCCAGGCCGCGGGCCTGACCCGGGGCAAGCTGTCCCAGGTCCACACAGCCCGCCTCCCCGCCGGCCGCCTGCTGGCCCAGAAGCCCGGCCCGGGGGCCGTCGTCGACCGCGGCTTTCCCGTGGGGCTCCTGCTCAGCCAGGGCGGCCTCGACACCCGCTACGTCATGCCCGACGCCATCGGCCGCCGCGCCGAGGCCGTCATCGACCGGCTCAACGCCTGGGGCTTCAAGGTCGCCGACCTCCGCTATGTCTATTACCCCGGGGCGGTCGCGGGCCTGATCGTCAAGCAGGACCCGCCCAACGGATATTGCGTCCAGAAGCGCAACCGCATCTCCTTCGAGGTCAGCCGCTAATGGCCCTCATCGCCCCGTCCATCCTGTCCGCCGACTTCTCCCGGCTGGGGGAAGCGGTCCGTCTGGCCGAGGACGCCGGCGCCGACCTCATCCACGTCGACATCATGGACGGGCATTTCGTGCCCAACCTGACCCTCGGCCCCCGGCTCGTTGCGGCCATCCGGAAGGAAACGCGCCTGCCGATCGACGTCCATCTCATGGTCGAGGACCCGCGGGCCTTCGTGCCCCTGTTCCGCGAGGCCGGCGCCGATTGGATCTCCCTCCATGTCGAGGCGACGGTCCACCTCCACAGGGACCTGAGCCTGATCCGGTCCCTCGGGGCCAAGGCCGGCGCCGCCCTCAACCCGGCGACCCCGATCGACACGCTCGAGGAGGTCTGGTCCGAGCTCGACTTCATCCTGATCATGTCGGTCAATCCCGGCTGGGGCGGCCAATCCTTCATCCCGTCCTGCCGGGCCAAGATCAGCCGCCTGCGCGGCCGGATCCGCGCCTTGGACCGTCCGATCCTCATCGAGGTCGACGGCGGCCTCAAGCTCGACAACGTCGAGGACATCCTCCGGGCCGGCATGGACGTCGTCGTCGCCGGCTCGGCGGTCTACGACGCTCCCGACCCCGCCGGGGCCGTTCGGGCCCTGAAAGAGATCGCCAGGAAAACGCCATGAGACACTCCGCACTCTCCAGGACCGCCGCCGGGCTCCTCCCCTTCCTCGTCCTCGTCGCCCTCGCTCCGGGCTGCAAGAAAAAGACGGTCACGCTCACGCCCGACCTGACCGCCTCGGATGAAGCCCTGTACAAGCTCGGCGAGGCCGAGATCAAGAGCGACATGGAGAAGGGCATCCTCTATCTTCGCCAGGTCATCGACTCGTTCCCCAAGAGCTTCTATGCCCAGCGGGCCAAGATCCTCATCGCCGACGCCTATTTCCGCAAGAGCGACGAGAGCAACATGATCCTGGCGGCGGCCGAATACCGGGAGTTCATCCGGACCTACCCGTACTCCCCGTCGGCCGCGTACTGCCAATACCAGATCGGCATGACCTTTTACAAGAAGATGCTCAAGCCCGGGCGCGACCCGGCCAAGACGATCCAGGCCCTCGCGGAGTTCAAGAGGGTCATCGCCGATTATCCCGCCAGCGACCAGGCCAAGCCCGCCCAGGAGAAGGTCCGGGACTGCGAGGAGCGCCTGGCCGCCCACAACGCCGACATCGCCATCAGCTACCACGACCGGAAGGCCTACCGGGCGTCGATCAGCCGCCTGCAGGAGGTCATGTCGACGTACCCGGAATACTCGCGTCTCGACGAGATCTATTATTATCTCGGCGACGACCACTTCTGGCTCAGGCAATATGACCAGGCCGCGCCTTTCTTCGCCAAGGTCGTCTCGGACTATTCCGGGAAGAAGCTGGCCGATAAAGCGTCGAAGAAGCTGGCCGAGATCGAGAAGCTTAAGGCCGCCGCCGTGGCCGCCGCGGCCAAGCCGAAACCGAAAAAGAGCTGACCCCGCGGGGTTGGGAGGTTCCTGATGGGAGAGCGCACCCGACGGCGGAGAGGCCTATCGATCCTCGTCCTGTCGGCCTTCGTCGCCGCGGGCGGGCTCGCGGCGGAAGGGCCGAACGTCAAGTCCCTCGCGGCCGGCCTCGGCTACGACCATTTTGCCCGAACGGTCGTCTGGTCCGGCGAAGACGGAGCTTCGAAGATCCTGACCCACGCGCTCGCGGCCCGGGCCGAGATCGGCCTCCGGAGCGGCCTCGTCTTCAGCCTCAGTCTGGGGTTCGCCCTCACGGACCTCTCCGCCCAGACCTTCGCCACCCTGCCCATCAGCCTGGAGCTCGGGACCGCGTCGCTCAAGGGATTTTCCCTCGCCGCGGAGGCCGCCGTCCCGGTCAGGAATTTCGGCGACTTTGAGATCGGAGCGGCGGGCCGGATCGTCTATTCCTTCGGGATCGCCCGGTCGTGGCCGCTCGAGGGCTTCGCCGTCGATGGCCGGGCGACCGGCGAGCCGACCTGGTTCGAGGTCTCCGTCGGCCCGCGGATCGCTTACCGCGCCCTCGGCCGGGTCGTCCCGTTCGCCGAGCTCGGCGCGCGTCTGCTCTGGGCGGGCTTCCGGATGTCGGAGACGCTGGGCGAGCTCACGGGCGTGGAGACGAAACATGTCCGGGGGGACTTCGCGCTGGCCCTCGCCGCCGGCGCCGACGTCCGGGCGACCGACCGGTTCACGGTTCGGGCCAAGGCCGGGATCACGCCCGCGTCGGGACGGGCCGACGGCCTTCTCAGCCTGAGCGTGCTGTACAGCTTCTAAGCGAAGGAGACGATCATGGCACGAGCGATCGGACGGTGCATCCGGGCCCTCGCGGCCGTCGCCCTGGTCATTCTCTCCGGCTGCGCGCCCGCGGGCATCGCGCCCACGGGGGCGGCCCAACTGCCGGGCCGCGTTTCCGAGCTGGCGACGCGCGGCCCCGGCGCCGCTCTCGGATACGCGCCCGACCGGGTCCTCATCCGCTTCCGACCGGACGTCGCCTCGGTCAACGCCGAGGAGACGCTGCGCTCCTACGGCTTCCCCTCGGTCCGTCGGATCGCCGCGATCGGCGTCTACAGCGTGCGGACGGCGCCGGGTGTCTCCGTCGCCGAGACCCTGGCCGCGCTCAGCCGGAACGGCGAGATCGAGGCCGCGCGTCCCGATCCCCGGGTCAGGATGGCCGACGTCCCCAACGACACCTATTTCGCGACCTATCAGCACAATCTCCGGAATCCGGGCGGCCTTCTCGACATCGGCGGCGGCATCCGGCTCCAGCTCGTGGCGGGCGCCGACATCAAGGCCCTGCCGGCCTGGGACACGGCCCAGGGCGACCCCGAGGTCGTCATCGCCGTCCTCGACACCGGCGTCGACCGGGATCATGTCGACCTCGCCGCCAAGGTCCTTCAGGAGGGGCACGATTTCGCCAACGACGACGACGACGCCTCCGACGACCACTGGCACGGGACCCATGTCGCCGGGATCGCAGCCGCCGACACGAACAACGGGGCCGGCATCGCCGGCGTCGCCCGGAACTGCCGCATCCTGCCGGTCAAGGTCCTCGACCGGAACGGGGACGGCTACTACAGCTGGATCATCGACGGCATCATCTGGGCCGCCGACCGGGGCGCCGACGTCATCAACCTCAGCCTGGGCGGGGACGTTCCGGACTCGTTCCTCGAGGACGCCTGCAAGTACGCCCACGACAAGGGCGCCGTCATTGTCGCCGCAGCGGGCAACGACGGGACGGAGGGCGTCCTTTACCCAGCCGCCTACGACGAGACCGTGCTGGCCGTGGCCGCGAGCGACTACGCCGACGCGATCGCCTCGTTCTCGAATTTCGGGCCGGAGATCGACGTGGCCGCCCCGGGCGCCTGGATCCTCGGCCCCGTGCCCCAGACCTATGTCGGGCCCGAGGAGCTCCCCTTCGTTTTCGCCTCGGGGACGTCGGCCGCGGCCCCGCACGCGGCCGGCCTGGCCGCCCTCATCCGCAGCCTCAAGCCGGATCTCACGCCCGACGAGATCATGTGGGTCATCCGCTACTCGGCGGACGATATCAACCGGACCACGCTCCCCGGCCGGGACGGTCACGCCGGCTACGGCCGGGTCAACATGCAGAGGGCCCTCGTCCCTTACATCCTCGACTAGACCCGTGACGCCATGATCAGGTTCCTGAGGATCAGGAATTTGGCCACGATCGAGGCCCTGGAGATGCGCCTCGACCCGGGCTTCTCCATCCTCACCGGCGAGACGGGCGCCGGCAAGTCCATCATCATCGACGCCATTCGCCTTCTGCTCGGCGAAAAAGCCACGCCCGACCTCGTCCGGACAGGGGCGAAAGAGGCCTTCGTCGAGGCCGTCTTCGGCGTCGCGGGGCGGCCGGTCGATCTCTCGGGCCTGCCCGAACCCGAAGAGGGCGAGCTCCTCGTCCAGCGCTCCGTCACGGACCAGGGGACGGGCAAGGCCTTCGTCAACGGGGCGCTCGTTCCCATCCGCCGTCTCCGCGAGGTCGGCGGCGAGCTCATCGACATCTACGGCCAGAACGACCACGTCTTCCTTCTTCACCTCGAGAACCACCTCGGCTACCTCGACGCGGCCTTGGACGCCCCCGGGCTCGTCAGCGACACGGCCCGGTCGGCCCAGGAGCTCCGGCGCCTGCTTCAGGAAAAGCGTGACCTCGAGGCCCGGGAGCGCGAGCGCGAGGACCGCCTGGACTTCATCGCCTACCAGCTCAAGGAGATCGAGGCGGCCGGCCTCAAGCCCGGCGAGGACGAGGCCCTGCTCCGCGAACGCGAGATCATCAAGAACGCCGGGCGCATCGCCGGCCTGGTCGACCGGGCCCTGGACCTGGCGTATCTCGGCGAGGAGGCGCTCATCCCCCGGCTGGCCCGGCTGCGCGCGACGCTCTCCGACCTGGCCGCCTTCGACTCGGGCTTCGCGGAATTCGACCCGGGGCTTCAGGACGGCTCCATCCTGCTCCAGGAGGCGGCCGACGCCCTCGTCCGGTTCAAGGACCGCCGGGCCGGCGCGCCAGAGGACCCCGAGGCCGTCGAGGAGCGGCTGAGCGTCGTCGAGAAGCTCAAGCGCAAGCACGGCGGGACCGTCGAGTCCGTCCTGGCCCGCGCCGAGGCCCTTCGGGCCGAGCGGGCCGGCCTCCAGACAGGGCGGGAGCGCCTCCAGGAGCTTGCGGACCTCGTCGCGGACCGGTTCGGCGAATACGCGGCCCTGGCGGAGCGTCTCGGCGCGGCCCGCCGGAAGGCGGCGGAGAATCTGGCCCGGACGGTCGAGAAGGAGATCGCGCTGCTCGGCATGACCAAGGCCCGCTTCGAGGTCCGGCTCGGCGAGACCAGGCCCGCGCTCGACGATCCGTCCACCATCCGCGACCAGGGGGCCGAGGACGCCGAGTTCCTCCTCTCCCCCAATCCCGGGGAGGAGCTGCGGCCCCTCCGCCGCATCGCTTCGGGCGGCGAGCTGTCGCGGATGATGCTCGCGCTCAAGTCGGCCGCCCAGGACAAGGACGGCGGCAAGACGCTCATCTTCGACGAGATCGACGCCGGCATCGGCGGCAAGACGGCCGAGTTCATCGCCCGCAAGCTCAGCCGACTGGCCGACCGCAACCAGGTCATCTGCATCACCCATCTGCCGCAGATCGCCTCCGCGGCCGCGCACCACTTCCATGTCGAAAAAAGGGTCGAGAACAAGAGGACCTACACCGGCGCCAGCCGGCTCGAACGGGCCGACCGGATCGAGGAGATCGCGCGTCTCGTCTCCGGGAGCCGCCTGACCGAAGCCTCGCGGACGATCGCCCGGGAGATGCTCGACGGCGGCCCCGGCCGAGGGAGGAAGCCATGAGCCGACCCGAGATCGCCCTGGACCTGTTCCGCCGGGGCTTCAGCTGTTCGCAGGCCGTCGCGGCGGCCTTCGCCCCGGACCTCGGCCTCGACCGCGAGGCCGCCCTGCGCCTGGCCCAGCCGTTCGGCGGAGGCATCGCCCGGCGGGCCGACTGGTGCGGCGCTCTCACCGGCGCGTTCCTTGTCATCGGGCTCAAGCACGGCCGGGACCGGGCCGAGGACGCCGCCGCCCGCGACCGGACCTACGCCCTCGTCAACGAGCTCATCGCCCGCTTCGCGGCCCGGCACGGCCATCTCAAGTGCCGGGACCTGCTCGGCTGCGACATCGGGACGCCCGAGGGGCAGAAGCGGGCCGAGGCCCTGAAGCTCCATCAGACGGCTTGCGAGGACCTCGTCCGGAACACCGCGGCGCTCGTCGAGGAGCTTCTCTGAGCGTCGGCCCGGCGCCGGCCTTCGTGTATAATACCGTCCCATGAGAGCGGCCCTTGCCGGCCTGAAGGTTTTCGTCCGGACCTTCGGCTGTCAGATGAGCGAGAACGATTCGGAGCACATCGCCGGCGTCCTCGGCGCCGCCGGGGCCGGCCCGGCCGGACGGCCCGAGGACGCGGACATCGTCATCGTCAACACCTGCGCCGTCCGCCAGAAGTCCGAGGAGAAGCTCTACTCCTACCTCGGCCGGCTCGCCCGGCTGAAAAAGAAGCGGCCTTTTATCCTGGGCGTCGCCGGCTGCGTCGCCCAGGTCCGCAAGGACGATCTCCGGGTCAAGTTCCCGGCCGTCGATCTCGTCGTCGGGCCCGACGGCTATCCCGACCTCCCGGCGATCGTCCTCCGCTCGGCCGCGTCGCCCCAGGTCCGGACCGAGATCGGGCCGGAATGGCGCGAGATCGGGGCGGAGGCGACGGCCCGTTCCAACGCCTGGAGCGCGTACATCCCGGTCATGGAGGGCTGCGATAATTTCTGCGCCTATTGCATCGTCCCCTTCGCCCGCGGGCCGGAGAGATATCGCCCCTTTGAAAGCGTCCTGGCCGAGGTCCGCGCCGCCGCGGCGGCCGGGGCGCTCGAGGTCCAGCTCCTCGGCCAGAACGTCAATTCCTACCGCGACCCGGGGACCGGACGCGGTTTCGCTGATCTTCTCGAGGCCGTCTCGGCCGTGCCCGGTCCCGAGTGGGTGCGCTTCATCACCTCGCATCCCAAGAGCTTCGGCGACGACATCATCCGGGCCATGGCCGCGAGCCCGAAGGTCTGCCGGTCGCTCCATCTCCCCCTTCAGTCCGGCTCGACCCCCGTCCTCGCGCGGATGAACCGGGGGTATGCCCGGGACGACTATCTCGGCCTGGTCTCCCGGCTGAAGAGCAGCCTGCCCGGCCTCCTGCTCACGACGGACGTCATCGTCGGGTTCCCCGGCGAGACCGAAGCGGACTTCGAGGCGACGGCCGGCCTCCTGCGGGAGGTCCGCTTCGCCGGCATCTTCTCGTTCCGCTACTCGCCCCGGCCCCTGACCGCGGCCGCCGCCCTCCGCGACGATGTCCCTTTCGAGGTCAAGCGGCGCCGGCTGGTCGATCTCCAGGCGCTCCAGAGATCCATCCAGATCGAAGCGAACCGGGCCTTCGTCGGCCGCGACCTCCGCGTCCTGGCCGCGGGACCGAGCCCCAAGGGCTCCGGCCGCTTCTCCGGCCGGACCGAGGGCGGACTGGTCGTCAACTTCGACGCTCCCGCCGATCCGGCCGGCCTCTTCGTCAACGTCCGGGTCACGGGCTCCGGCCCCTACAGCCTCCATGGCGTCTTGACCTAGGACCGGGGACACGTACCGAAGGTACATGCCCCCACACGAGACTCGCGACCGCATTGCACTTTAGGCGGGATTCCGTTATAATCAACCGTCCTTGAGCCCCATAACGCGGGAATTGAGAAGAACGGATGAAAGTCAACGTCTGGAATACGATCCTGCAGCTCAGCAAAGAGCGCAGCGTCGAGCCCCGCGTCATCATCCAGGCGATCGAGGAATCCCTCCGCGTCGCGTCCGCTAAGTTCTTCTCCCAGAACGAGAAGGTCCAGGTCCTGTTCAAGCCCGAGAGGGGGGAGCTCCGCGTTTTCGCCGTCAAGCGGGCGGCCGAGAATCCCAAGAACAAGGCCGAGGAGATCTCCCTCGCCGAGGCCCGGGCGAACCGGCCCGACGTCAAGGAGGGCGACACGGTTGAGGTCGACCTCCCTTCCGACACGTTGGGACGCATCGCCGCCCAGGCGGCCAAACAGGTCATTTTCCAAAAGGTCCGGGACGCCGAGCAGGAGAAGATCTACGCGGAGTTCTACCCCCGCATCGGCGAGATCGTCACCGGCGTTGTGCGCCGGGTCGAGGACCAGATCATCATCCTCGAGGTCAACCGGGTCGAGGTCGCCTTCCCGGTCCGCGAGAAGCTCCCCAACGAGGAGCCCCGGCGCGGCGACCTCGTCAAGGCCGTCATCACCCAGGTGTTTCGGGGCACGCCGGGCCCCCAGGTCGTCGTCTCCCGGAGCTCGCCCCGCTTCCTCGCCCGTCTCCTGGAGACCGAGATCCCGGAGATCGCCAACCGGACGATCGAGATCAAGGACATCGTCCGCCAGGCCGGAGACAGGGCTAAGGTCGCCGTGGCCAGCCGCGAGCGCGATATCGACGCCGTCGGCGCCTGTATCGGCGTCAAGGGCAACCGGATCCTGGCCGTGTCCAAGGAGCTCCAGGGGGAGAAGGTCGACATCATCGCCTGGTCCCCCGACCTCGTCACCTACGCCAAGGCGGCCCTGAGCCCCGCCAGGGTCGACCGGCTCCAGATCGCGAGCCGCGCCGAAAAGACCGTTGTCGCCCTCGTCCCCGAGGACCAGCTTTCGCTGGCCATCGGAAAGAAAGGCATTAACGTGAAGCTGGCCTCCCGCCTCATCGGCTGGAAAATCTCCATCAAACAAGAAGACGCGCATGAGTGAACCAACCAAGAAACCTGTCGATAAGAAGCTCGTCAAGCCCGAGCCTTCCAAGGCCGGCCTGCACCGGATCGGGTCCGTCAAGCCCGAGCCGCCCAAGCCGGCCCCCAAGGTCCCCATCCCGCCCGCGCGGACGATGGTGCCGCCGAAATCGTCCCTGACCCAGCCGGCCGGCGCCAAGCCCGGTCTTGCGGGCAAGCCCGCGGCCCCCGCTCCGGCCCCGGCCAAGCAGGCCCCGGAAGCGCGCCCCATGGTGCCGCCGAAATCGTCCCTGATCCGGCCCGCCGCCGCGGCCAAGCCGGGCGCGGCCAAAACCGCCGTTCCGGTCAAGCCGACGGCCCCCGCTCCGGCCCCGGCCAAGCCCGTCCCGCCGGCCAAGCCCTTGGCTCCGGCCGCGACCAAGCCGGGCGCCGTTCCCCCGAGGCCCGCGGCCTTTCCGGCCAAGCCCGGAGCGGGTCCGGCCGTCAAGCCGGGCGCTCCTCAAGCGGCGCGCCCTGCCGCGGTCCCGCGTCCTCCCGCGCCGGCCATGCCTCAGAGGCCCGCGGCGCCCGCTCCCGCCC
>CAYOYQ010000072.1:0-14114 GCA_964408215.1 uncultured Eubacteriales bacterium | reverse complement strand
CCGGTCGTACGACCGGCCGAAGCTCGTCTCGAAGAAGTGGACGTAGGGGAGCTTGACGAGGTCGATCTCGACGCGTTCGATGGCCATGGGGCGCTCCTCCGGATCCGCGGGTCCCGCCTAACATAGCCCAGGACCGTCTCCGCGTTCAAGGCGCGGCCGGACCGCCGCGGGTCCTTTTTCAAAAAACGCTTGACAAGTCCGGAATTCCTGCTATTATACAGACTAGTTTGTATGGCAAACCATAAAGGAGCGGACACATGATCGACATCAAAAAACTCGAGAAACGGACGGTCCAAAGCTTCTTCGATGACGGCCTGACCGAGATCGCCGCCGGGCTGATGTTCCTCATCCTCGGCGGCTATTTCATCCTCCAGCTCAGCACGGCGGGCTCGACCGCGGGCTCGATCGTCTCCAGCGTCTTCCTCATCGTTTTTTTCGTCTCGTTCTTCCTCGTCAACCGCCTGCTCCGCTTCTTCAAGCGCCACGTCAGCTACCCGCGGACCGGCTACGTCGCCTTCAAGAAAAAGGAGGCCAGCCCGAAGCGCCGTGTCGCGACCGCGGTCGTGGCCGGGATCATCTCCGCCGCCCTGGTGATACTCTTCCGCATCTCCCCTTCGGTCAAGCTGCTCTTCCCGGCCGTGAACGGCCTCCTCTTCGCGTTCGCCGCGCTGCTCCTCGCCCACCGGGTCGGCGTCACCCGCTTCTATGTCCTCTCCGCCGCCTCGGCCGCGATCGGCGTCGGCCTGGCCGCGGCCGGGATCGGCGACCTCAAGGGGCTCGGCTTCTTCTATCTCCTCTTCGGCGCCGTCATTCTCTTCGCCGGCCTCGCCGCCCTCATCGTCTATCTCGGCCGCAACCCTCGGCCCGCCCCGGACGCCCAGGGAGGGCCCGATGCCCGCTGATGCGCGCGGCCTGGCCGATCTCGACCGTCTCATCCACGAGCCGGCCCGCTTGGCCCTGACGGCCATCCTCAACGTCGTCGACAGCGCCGATTTCCTCTACCTCCAGCGCGAGACGGGATTGACCAAGGGCAACCTCTCCTCGCACCTGGCCAAGCTCGAGGAGGCCGGCTACGTCGCGATCGAGAAGACCTACCGCGGGCGCATCCCGCTGACCCTCGTCCACCTGACCGATAAGGGCGCCGCGGCCTATAAGGCCTACCGGGCCCGGTTCAAGGAATTCCTCAGCCGAGCTTGAGGCCTTTGCGGTGGGCCCGGAACTCGTAGACGCCGATGACCCGGCGGGCCATGGCTTCCTGGGAGTATTTCTCGAGGATCGATTCGCGGCCGCGGGCCGCCAGGCGCGCGGCCAGGTTCTTGTCGAAGTGGATCTTGAGGACGGCGTCGGCCAGGGCCCGGGCGTTGCGGGGCGGCACGAGCAGGCCGTTGTCACGGTGGGTGATGAGCTCGCGCGCCGTGCCGACGTCCGCGGCGGCCACGGGCAGCCCCGAGGCCATGGCCTCGATGAGCTTCCCGGCGAGGCCGTCGAGGTGGCTGAAGACCGCGAACATGTCGAGCGAGGCCAGGACCGCGGCCGCGTCCTCGCGTCCGCCGAGATGATAGAGGATGTTCGCCATCGTTCGGGCGTCGTCCGGGCCGGCCGCCTCGAGCCGCAGCGAGCCTTCGCCGAGGACGACGAACCGGACCTTCGGCGCCTGCCCGGCGACGAGGCCGGCGGCTTCGAGGACCGCGTCGTTGCCTTTCTCGTCCTCGAGCGGGACGACGAGGCCGACCAGGAACTCGCCGCCCTCGAGCCGGAGGGTTTTGCGGATGACGTCGCCGGCCTTCGGCCCGGTGAACCGCGAGAAATCGACCCCCGGCGGGATGACCTCGATCCGGTCCTCGGGGACCCCGCCGCGGACGAGGATGGACCGGACGCCTTCGGACCCGGCGATGAACGCGTCGAGGGTCGCGAGCGGCAGGCCTCCTTCGAGGGGCGAGGAATCCGCCGGCCGGGAGAGGACCCGGACCGGGACGGCCACCGTAGCCGCGGCCGCGAGGCCGTGCGTCGCGCTGAGAGTGTCGTGAAAATGGGCCAGCCGGCAGCCGTTGGCCCTCATGGCCCGGACGAGGCCCTTGCGGACGAGCCAGCCCATCCGGCCGCGCATCCGCAGGGCGAGCGTCGGGAGGCCTTCCTCGGAGGCTCTGCGGACGAGGTCGCTCCCGGGCTCGCCGACGATCATCGCGGCGAGGTTCTTGCGGCGGAGCTCCCGGGCGACGTTGAGGACCTGCCGCTGGCTGTCGCGCCATTCGCGGCCGGAATCGACGAGGAAGAGACTCACCGCGTCATCTTAGCACAGCCCGGCGAAGAGGGACAGTTACTTGATGTAGTCGCTCAGGGTGATGTTGCGGGTCTCGAGCGTCGTACCGGTCACCTTGGCGATGTTGGCCAGGGCGACGTTGTAGTCGACGAGGGCCCGCATCTCCAGGGACCGCTGGGTGGCCAGCGCGTCCTGATAGGTCAGGACGAAATAGTTCGTCGACATGCCGACATTGAGCTTCTTCATCTCGGCCTCGAGCTGCTTCTCGGCGAGCTCGCGGGCGATGCGGTAGGCGTCGACGGCCTTGGCCGCGGTCTCGAGCGTCCGGACGGCGTCGCTGACCTCGAGGTAGACCTGCTGCTCCTGGGTCTTGAGCCGGGCCTGGGCCTGCTCGAGGTCGAGCTTGGCGTAGGCGTAGTTGGCCTTGCCGAGGACGTCCCCGACCGGGATGGTCAGGGTCAGGCCGGCCGTCCAGTTGTTGTAGAGGAACTTGAAGCTGTCTTTGAAGGCCTTCGAGGCGCTGCCTTCGACGACGCCGATCGGATCGCCGAAAGGATTCCCGGGGTCGTAGAGGTACTGCCGGCCGGAGATGCCGGGGCTGGCCTTGACCAGCTGGAGATCGAGCTGCGGCAGGCGCTGGTTCTTGGCGAAGCGGAAGTTGAGGGCCTTCGTCGCGATCGTCGATTTGGAGGTCTCGAGGTCCGGCCGCCGGGCTTGGGCCTGGGCCAGCGCCTCGTCGAGCGTGATCGTGAACGGCTTGAACTCAGGCTTATCGGCCGGCAGCAGGGCCTGGCCGCGGGTTTCCGGGTCGGCGTCGAGGTTGAGAAGGATCCGGAGCTGGTCCTGACTGCGCTTGACCAGGGCCTCGGCCTGGAGGATCCCCGCCTCGCGGCTGGCCACGGTGGCCTCGGCGTTGAGGGCCTCGATCGGCGCCTTGGTGCCGACCTGGACCTCGCGCCGGGTCTTGGCCAGAAGGTCCCGGCCGCTCTCGAGGGACAGGCGCTGGGTCTTCAGGTTCTCGATGGCGTAGACGAGGTTCCAGTAGGCGTATTCGACGTTGTAGACCGTTTCGATGAGGACGTCCTTGAACTGGCTCCGGGAGGCCTCGAAGCTGTTCTGGGCGACGAGGATCTCCCGGCGGCTGACGGACCAGCCGAAGTTCTTGAGCAGGGGCTGGGTCAGGGCGAAGTTCAGGCGGCTGGTGTAGGAGGGATTGTAGTTCTGGAACAGCTGGTTGTTCTCGCTCTTGTCGTAGCTCAGGGAGGCTTGGAGGGTGCCGCCGAACGGGATCTTCTGGACGACGGACGTGGACGCGCTCGAGCCGTTGTTGACGTACGTGCCGGCCTGCTGCAGGGACCAGGTCGAGAGCTGCTCGTAGCGGTCCCGGCCCCAGTCGAGCTTGACGGTCGGGGTGTACATCTGCCTGGCCAGGGAGACCTGGGCCGAGGCCAGGCCGGGGTTGATGACCTCGGCGGCGATGTTGAGGTTCCCCTTGAGGGCCCGGACGATCGAGTCCTCGAGGGTCAGGGACAGCGCCTGGGGCGTCTCCTGTCCGAAGCCGAAGCCGCCGATAAGGGCCAGGGCGGCGAGCGCCGCGACGATCCGCCGGTTGTTCATGTCCGTCCTCCAAAAGGCAGAATGGGGCAACAATGTTCTTTCTATATTACGCTTTCCGGGCGATTTCGTTCACTTTCGGCCCGGGAATCCCCCTTCCCCGGCGAGCGGATAACCTGGGCGGGCTCGGGCCCGTATATAGGGATGGTGGATTTTAGCCGGTCCCGCATGTTCCGGCCGGGGCCGCAAGTGCGCTATGATAGATGTCCGTTAACGGAGGCTCGCCCATGAAACTTCTCAAGCTCCTCAGCGTTCCGGCCGCGGCCCTGCTGCTCTTCTCCTTCGCCGCCGCCCAGACCCAGGAATCGCAGAACATGAAGCTCCTGCGCCTCAAGAGCGCCCAGCTCTCGCTCGAGCTCAAGAAGGCCGACTACGAACGCTACCTGAAGCTCAAGGAGGAAGGCCTCGCGTCCGAGGCGGACTTCGCCCAGCGGCAGACGGCCTACCTGCAGGCCGGGGTCGACTATCAGCAGGCCCTGATCAATTTCATGGGCAGCGAGGCCCGCATCTCCGTCGCCAGCGCGGTCAAGTTCCAGGACCGGAGCGGCAAGAAGTTCGTCCGCGTCTCCCTGCGCTACGCGTCCAAGGAGCTCAAAGAGCTCGAGAACCTCAAGATCGACGCCAAGGAGCTTTTCCCGCTCGATTTCATGAAGGAGATCAAGGACGTCTACGTCTCGCTCCTCTCGGAGGGCAAGATCATCTCCGATCCCTACGAGAAGGCCATCGCCACGATGCCGATCGAGTCCGTGCGCGACGTCACCTTCCAGCTCCTCAAGGACGTCGAGAACCTCGACGTCAGCGTCTCCTATTCGGGCAAGACCGAGACGACCTCGGTCTTCCTCCAGAAGGGCGTCAGCGCCAACATGGTCACGGTCAACTCGGCCCAGTTCTCCCAGGAGGCCGACCTCGAGAGCACCGCGACCTACGACCTGTCGCTCGAGAAGTTCAGCGGCGAGGCCAACGTCTTCAAGCTCGAGGCCGTCAACCTGCCCCGGCAGATCACGACCGAGTTCAGCGACCCGACGACGGGCGCCCGGCTGTCGCAGATCAAGTTCAGCGAGGGCGTCACCAGCCTCAAGCTCCAGCTCAAGCTCTACCTGCCCAAGAACCCGGACGAGCGGGTCGTCCTCGACAAGCCGCTCGAGTTCTTCGTCCTGGCCCTCGACAACGCCCAAACGGAAAGGCTCCGGGGGCTCGAGACGGCGGCCGGGGCGGGGGCCGCGGTCGGCCCCGACGCGATCGAGAGCCTCAACGCCGGCTTCGTCAAGCTCGAGCTTATCCCTCGCGGCGTGCCCAAGGTCGAGGTCCAGGCCCTCAACCTCTATTACGAGATCAAGGTCGGCGACACGGTCACCATGGACGTGACCATCCGCAACACGGGGACCCGCCGGCTCAACAACGTCCGGGTGTTCTGCGACCTGCCGCTCAACTGGCGGGCCGAGATCACGCCCGATCTCATCGCCACGCTCGAGCAGAACAAGGACGAGGTGGTCAAGATCAAGTTCCTGCCGCCCGACGGCGTGTCCGTCGGCGACTACGAGCCGAAGATCCGGACCGACGCCCTGGCCGACAACCGGCAGGTCACGTCCGAGGACAAGATCGTCCGCATCCACATCTCCTCGAAGACCAACGTCATCGGCATCGGGGCCCTGGTGCTGCTCCTCGTCGGGCTGCTCGTCGGCATCGTCGTCTTCGGCATCAAGCTGACCCGGCGCTGACCCCGGGGCTTAATAAGCGTGGCGGGTCAACCTTTTCCGCCCTCCCCGGGTATATAAGTTAAACGGCCGGGGCCGTCGGACAGAGGGCCCCGGATCGGGGACACGTACCGGGTACATGTCCCCCGAGGAGGCGGACATGACCGACACCCCCGCGATCCTGAAGGCCGACGGCCTGACCAAACGCTATGAGGACGGCGTCCTGGCCCTGGACCGCCTGAACTTGGAGGTCCGGCCCGGCGAGATCTATTGCCTGCTCGGGGCCAACGGAGCGGGCAAGACGACGACGATCAACCTCTTCCTGGGCTTCCTCCCGCCGACGGCCGGCACCTGCCTGATCAACGGCATCGACATCACCAGAGACCCCCTCGAGGCCAAGAAGTACGTCTCCTTCGTCTCCGAGAACGTCATGCTCTACGGCAACTTCACGGCCCGCCAGAACCTCGAGTTCTTCGCCAAGCTCGGCGGCCGGACGGCCCTGACCAAGGCCGATACCGCCCAGGCCATGCGCCGCGTCTCCCTCCAGGAGAAGGCCTTCGACCAGCGGGTCAAGAACTTCTCCAAGGGCATGCGCCAGAAGCTCGGCATCGCCATCGCCATCGTCAAGGACGCCCCGGCCGTCCTTCTCGACGAGCCGACCTCGGGCCTCGACCCCAAGGCCGCCGCGGAGTTCCTGGAGATCATGGCCGAGCTCCGTCGCGAGGGCAAGGCCGTCCTGATGTCGACCCACGACGTCTTCCGGGCGAAAGAGATCGGCGACCGCGTCGGCATCATGCGCGAGGGGCGCCTGGCCGTCGAACGGACCCGGGCCGAGCTCCGGAACGCGGACTTGAACCGCATCTACATCGACTACATGGAGTCCGAGACGGCCCCCGCGGCGGCGTAGGATGATCGGCGCCATCGTCCGCAAGGAGATCGTCTCGAACCTCCTGAGCTACAAGTTCTTCGTCGTCCTTCTGCTGATGGTCCTGCTCGTGGCCACGACCCTGTTCATCATGTACCGGGATTTCTCGGCCCGGCTGGCGGATTATCAGGTCATCCGGCCCGAGCCCGGAGCCCCCATCGCCGTCGTCCCGCCCAACGCGCTGTCGATCTTCGCCAAGGGCCTCGACAACGCCATGACCCGGTCGTTCGAGATCGGCGTCCTCGGCGTCGACGTCCGGGCCGGCCAATCGTCCGGCAATATCATCTATTCCTTCTTCCCGACGCCGGATTTCCTCTATGTCGTCCGCGTCGTCCTCTCGCTCGTGGCCCTGCTCTTCGGCTTCGACCAGATCAGCCGCGAGCGCGAGCAGGGGACCTTGAAGCTCATGCTCAGCGGGCCCGTGTCGCGGGCCAAGGTCCTCTTCGGCAAGTGGCTCGGCAACTTCATCAGCCTGGCGGTCCCCTTCCTTCTCGTGACGCTCCTCGGCCTGGCGGTCCTTCTCCTCGACCCGAACATTCATTTCTCGTCCGGCGAGCTCGGCCGCTTCGGGCTCATCCTGGCCCTGTCGCTGCTCTATATGGCCTTCTTTCTCAGCCTGGGGATCCTCGTCTCGGCGCTGACCCGGCGGTCGGCCACGACCCTCATCGTCCTCCTTTTCGCCTGGGCCCTGCTCGTCTTCGTCCTGCCCAACCTGGGGACGCTCATCGCCCGGCAGTTCGTCAGCGTGCCCTCGGTCCGGGCTCTCAGCGAGAAGCGCGAGCAGACCTGGACACGCGAGGTCCTGCTCGGGCTCAGCGACCGCGGGAACTGGGCCGCCCATTACCGGGCCATCAACCGCGAGGACGACCGGATGGAGGAGGATTATCGCCTGAAGTTCGAGCGTCTGGTCCGCCTGGCCCGGACGATCAACCGGCTCTCGCCGGCGGCCGGACTTCTCGACGCCGCGACCGAGATCGCCGGCACGGGGATCGACGAGGAGAGCCGCCTCAAGGCCGAGGTCGTCCGCTACGAGAACTCGATCCTCGACCGGATCATCGGCGACCAGCTCGCCGGGAAGAGGGACGCCCAATATCCGGCCTTCGCCTACCGGTACCGGCCGCTCGGCGAGGTCTTCGCCGCGGGCGCGTTGGTCGACACGGCCTGGCTGGCGATCTTCAATATCCTCGTCTTCGCCCTGGCCTATGCCGGCTTCGCCCGGGCCGATGTAAGGTGACGCCGTGGGTAAGACGCTCATCCTCAAGGAGATGCGGGCCCACCTCGAGTCCTTCCGCTTCCTGGCCAGCTTCGTCATCCTGTTCGTCCTGGTCGTGGCGACCGCCGTCGTCCTGACGGGGGACTACGTCCGCAAGCTCGACGAATTTTCCGGCCGCCAGACGGAGCTCGACCGCTATCTCCGCAACTACGCCCATTTCAACCGGATCGGCGCGATCGTCCAGCCGACCCAGCCGCCCGTCCCCTTCCAGGCGCTCGTCCGCGGCCTCACCGCCGACGTCAACATCGAGGCCTTCGACGACGATCCGCTCCCGGTCATGTCCCCGCTCATCGACCTGACGTTCATCGTCACCATCCTGATCAGCCTCATCGCCCTCATTCTGACCTACGACGCGGTCAGCGGCGAGAAAGAGGACGGGACGCTCAAGCTGATGCTGGCGAATAGCATCCCGCGCTCGAAGATCATCCTGGCCAAGGCCGCGGGCGCCGGGCTGACCCTCGTCGGGCCGCTGGTCGTCTCGCTCGCCGCCGGCATGCTCGTCGTCCTGCTCCACCCCCGGGTCGACTGGGCCGGGGTCGACTGGGCCGCGCTCGGGCTCGTCCTCGCCGGGGCCGTCCTCTACGGCCTGGTCTTTTCGCTCATCGGGATCCTCGTCTCGTCGGTCCACCGGTCGAGCGCGTCCTCGATCATGACCTCGCTTTTCGTCTGGACGCTCCTCGTCCTCGTCGTCCCCAACCTCAGCCCCTACGTGGCTTCGTTCCTCTCGCCGGCGCCGTCGCGGATCAAGGTGGCCCGGGAAACGGCGCGGTTGACCGACGTCGACCGGGACGACCTCGGCCGCAAGCTCATGGCCCAGTACCGGGCCGAGGTCTTCAAGGAGTATCCGGTGCTCGGCGAGCGGATGACCGAGTCCGAGCTCAAGAAGCGCGTCGCCGAGGACCCGGAGTACCGGAAGGCGTACGAAGCCGACCGGGCCGAGGTCGAGAGGGCCTGGGCCGAGGCCAATCGCATCCAGAACGCCAAGGCCGAGGGTCTCCGCGAGGACCTGCGGCAGAAGGAGGCGGCCCAAACGGGTCTGGCCCGGGCGATCTCGATGGCCTCGCCGCTCGCGGACTTCAGCTACCTGGCGACGGACCTCACCTCGACGGGCACCCGGAACCTGGTCCATTTCGGCGAGCTGGCCCGGCTCTGGAGCGGGTCCTTTTACCGCGATTACCAGCCCAAGAAAGTGGCCGAGTTCAGGGCCAAGGACCCGACCGGCGACGCCTGGAACACGGCCATCGACATGTCGGACGCGCCGCGGTTCCGGTATGTGGAAGAGGGGCTCGCGGGGAGGGTCCAGGCCGCCCTGCCGCCCTTCGGCGTCCTCCTCGGCTACGCCGTCGTCCTTTTCGCCGCCGCCTACATCGCGTTCGTCCGCTACGACGTCCGATAAAAGGGGGACACAATACCTATTCACCCATTTCCAGGATCGGAGGAATCCGTGGAATTCGGACCACAAAATTGGGTGAATAGGTATTGTGTCCCCGATTTAGGCAGCGCCAGATGATCGGCACGCTGGTCAAGAAAGAGTTCCTGACCAATCTCGTGGCGCCGCGCTTCATCATCGTCTTCGTCCTCTGCCTCGTCCTCATCCCGTTCAGCGTCCTGATCAATATCAGCGGCTACCGCGAGCGCGTCGCCCAGTACCGGATCGACCGGGACGCCGCCGAGAAGGCCGCGGCGGAGGTCCGCGTCTTCTCCGCCGTCCGGCCCGAGATCGTCCTGCCGCCCGAGCCCTTGAGCATCTTCGGCAAGGGCATTTCCGACCAGGTCGGCCACCGGGTCCCGATCCGGCTCGGCGAAAAGCCCCTCCTGGCCGAGGGCAAGACGGCCGCGGGCGACAATCCTTTCCTAGCCTCGTTCTTCGCCGTCGATTTCGTGGACATCGCGGCCATCGTCTTCTCGCTCCTGGCGCTCCTGTTCAGCTACGACGCTTTCAGCCGGGAGAAGGAGGACGGGACCCTCAAGCTCCAGCTGGCCAACACCCTCGGCCGCTCGACGGTCCTGGCCGGCAAGCTCCTCGGCATCCTGGCGACGCTCCTGCCGGTCCTCGTCTTCTCGTTCGCGCTGAGCGGCTTGCTCATCCTCTTCGCCCGCGACCTGGCCTTCGCGGCCGGCGATTGGGGCCGCATCGTCCTCTTGTTCGCCGCGAGCCTCGTCTACCTGGCCGTTTTCGTCTTCATCGGCCTGGTCGTCTCGACCCGGGCCAAGAGCTCGGTCACGAGCCTGGTCGTCTGCCTCTTCCTCTGGGTCCTGCTGGTGTTCATCGTCCCCGCCGTCGCCGCCAACTTCGCCGAGAGCTTCGTCGGCGTCCAGTCGCGCGACAATCTCGACCGGGTCCTCAGGGACATCGACAAGCAGCGCGAGGAGACGGTCAGCGCCGCTTTCAGGGCCCAGGGCATCCCCGAGGGCTGGAACTGCTGGTGGTGCTCGTCGGGCGAGGACGGCTATATGGAGACCTACGGCAACCCCCGCGACGGTTTTGAGACCTTCCGCCGGCGGGCCGCGATCTCGGAGCCCATCCGGCTCGATTACGCGGACCGGAAATGGGCCCCGGCCAAGGCCTATGCCGACAGCCTGGCCCGGCAGGCCCGGGCGGCCGACCGGCTGTCCTTCGCCTCGCCCACGGGACTCTTCCGGGCCGTGGCCGCGGCCGTCTGCCGGACCGACCTGGCCGCCCACGAGCGGCTCATGGACCGGACCCGCCGATACCGGGAGACGTTCGTCGGTTGGCTGCGGGGAAAGGACATCTTCGCGTCCTATCGTTGGATCACTTCGGCCGATCCGGCCACGTTCAAGACGACGGACGAGCTCATCGAGCGTCGGACGGGCGGCGAGTTCAAGTCCGAGCGCGATTTCGACGCCTGGGCCGCCAAGCAGCCGGACTTCCGGACCCGCTGGCTCAAGCTCAGCCAGGTGAAGGTGCCCGGCGAGAACCCGGACGATTATCCGTATCTCGACGTCTCCGACAGGCCCCGCTTCGAGGCCCCGCCGGGCTCGCTCCTGTCCGGGCTGGAGCCCTCGGTCGTCTGGCTGGGGCTCATGCTGGTCGAGGCGGTCATCCTGTTCGCCGTCGGCTATGTCGGCTTCATCCGCTATGACGTGAGGTAACCGTGTTCCGGACCGTCCTGAAACGCGAGATCCTGCACAACCTCTACAGCCTGCGCTTCCTCATTTCGCTCGGCCTGCTCGTCACCGTCTTCGCCGCCGGGGCCGTATCGTTCGTCCGCAGCCAGGCGGCCGCGCTGGAAAAATACCGGGCCACCCGAGGCGAATTCTTCCAGACCATGCGGGCCCGGGCCAGCCAGGGCGCCACCGAGCTCGCCGTCCGGAGGCAGACCTTTACGCTGAAACCGCGGGCCAACGGCTTCCTCGGCGACGCGAAGGAGCGCTACCTGCCGAACGCCATCGTCTACAGCGCCTGGAACGTGTTCGGGTTCGAGAACCGGAGCGGCAGCGCCAACCCGTTCCTCAGGAAATTCGACGAGCTGAGCTGGACCTATATCACGGCCCTGATCGTCAGCTTCATCGCCCTCCTATTCACGTTCGACGCGGTGTCCGGCGAGAAGGAGACCAAGACCCTGGCCCTGTCGCTGGCCAACGCCGTCTCCCGGGGCACGCTCCTCGCGGCCAAGTTGGCTAGCGCCGTGCTTGCCGTCATGGCCATGGTCTTGGCCGGGGCCCTGACGAGCCTCGTCATCGTGGTCGCTCTCGGGCCGGAAGGGGTCTCGGCCGCCCTGGCCGGGGAGGTCCTGGGTTATCTCGCCGCGGCCAGCCTGCTGGCCGCGACCTTCGCCGCCTTCGGCCTGCTGGCCTCGGTCGCCTCGCGCGGCTCCAACGTCAGTCTGCTCCTGGCCCTGTCGTTCTGGCTGGCCTTCGCCGTTGTCATCCCCAACTCCAGCACGTATCTCGCCAAGAACCTGTTCCCGATCGACAGCTCGGAGACGGTCGAGAAGAACGTGGCCGCCGCGTTCGACGATCTTAACAAGAACGCGCCGCCGGGCAGCTGGATGATGAACTCCGGCAATCCCTTCCTGCCCCAGCACGAGCTCCGGGCCGACCTGCAGATGAAACGGATGCTGGCCGAGAAAGGCATCCGCGACGCCTCCGTCCGCTCCATGTTCCGTCAGTTCGAGCGGACCCGTTTCGCCACCGCTCTCTCGCCCGTCTCGCTTTTCGAGGACTTGGGCGAGGCCGTCTCAGGCGGCGGCTATCTGCGCTTCCGCAAGGCCTGGGCGGACATGCACGTCTACCAGAAACAGTTCCTGGCCTTCTTCAAGGCCCTGGACGCAGCGGACAAGGCGAGCCCCCACTGGTTCAATCCCCACGAGAACGTTTCGACGACGCGCCTTCCGGTCGCCTTCGAGAAGGTCCCTCAGTTCGAGGAGCGGCCGATGTCCTTCGCCGATCGCGCCGGCCCGGCCGCGAAGTATCTGCTGATCAACGTGTTCGTTCTGGCCGCCGTCTATTTCCTGGCCTTCGTCCTCTTCGTCCGCTACGACGTCCGCTGATCAGGGGACATGTACCGGGGGTGCGTGTCCCCGGTCTGGGCTGGCCTGGATCTTCGAGTTCGATAATCTCAAGATCAGCTGTGCTCGCCAAGAACTCCGCCTCCTCTTCTTTCGTCCAAACGCCGAAAAGATCTGCAAACGGATTCTCTGGGCCCTCCCGCTTGCACGCTCGTTCTCTGCCTTTGGTCGGCCTCCTTACGATTGCCTCCGATGAGGCTTAACGATATACGCAACTGATACATCAAGAGATCGGGAAATCGGTATTGTGTCCCCGACTTAGGAGCGGGGGTAGGCGTCGAGGTCGAGGTCCGGCCCTCCGACGGGGCACCGGGCGAAGGACTTGAGCGCGACGGCGCCGACCATGGCCGCGTTATCGGTGCAGAGCTTCGGCGAGGGAACATAGGCGTCGAGACCGGCCTCCCGGGCGAACGCCTGGAAACGAGCCCGCAGGCGCGCGTTCCGGGCGACACCGCCGCACAGGATAAGGGACCGCGGTTGGACCTGGTCGGCGGCCGCCCGGAGATGGTCGACGAGCGATCTCGCGACGATCTCCTCGAAGCTGGCCAGGAAATCGGCGAGGCGCGGGTCGTCCCTGCCGACGCCGCTCGCGCGGATATGCTTGAGGGCCGCCGTCTTGAGCCCGCTGAAGCTGAAGTCGAGGCTGCGGTCCTTCGTCCGGGGCACGGCGAAGGCGAAAGCCTTGGGGTCGCCGTCCTTTCCGAGCTTCTCGATGACCGGCCCGCCGGGATAGCCCAGGCCGAGGAACTTGGCGATCTTGTCGAGGGCTTCCCCCGCCGCGTCGTCCCGCGTCCGGCCGAGGAGCTTATAGGCGAGGGGCGCCTCCATGAAGTAAAGGGCTGTGTGACCGCCCGAGACGAGGAGTCCCAGCGCGGGATAAGCGATCGCGGGGTTCTCGAGAAAGCAGGCCTCGAGATGGGCCTCGAGGTGGTCGACGCCGACGAGCGGCTTCTTGTGATAGTACGCGAGGCCTTTGGCGAAAGAGAGGCCGACGAGCAGCGACCCGATGAGTCCGGGCCCCTGGGTCACGGCGTAGAGGTCGATCGACTTGAGGCCGACGCGGGCCTGCTCCAGGGCCTCGCCGACGATGGCCGTGATCGTCTTGATGTGCTGGCGGGAGGCCAGCTCCGGGACGACTCCCCCGTAAGGCGCATGGACCTCGTCCTGGGACAGAACGATGTTGCTCAGGATCTCGGGAGCGGCGGTCGAAGAGGATGAAAGCGTGGCCGAGGCGGGGATATGGATCTCGGGTACGTGTCCCCCGCGCGGAATGGGCATCCCCGGACCGGGAGCCCGCAGCACGGCCGCGGACGTCTCGTCACATGAGGTTTCGATGGCCAGAACGAGCACCAGGCGCCGCCTTTCCCGTTCATATTAGCAGAAATAGGGTGAATAGGTATTGTGTCCCCGATTTGAGTGCTGTTTTTTTCGCACCCGCCGCAACAGTCCCCGCCGCCCGGGCGTAATATCTTTGAAGACCGTGGGAATTTTTGGGCTTTTCGGCGGTCTTATTCATCGAGCGGTCTGGCGACGAAATTGGCCCGAAAGTTGCTTATGATAAGTCTAATAAGTAGAATCCCTTCTGTCGCCCTCACCTCGCGCCGAACGCGTCCTTGTTCTCGGATAGACATGGAGGTGGTTGATGCGCATTCCTAAAGCCGTTCTGGGCGGATCCCTCGTTGTGGCCGTCGTCGCGGCCGCCCTCTATTTCTTCGTTCTCGACAAGACCCCGGCCAAGCCGAAAGACCAGGGGGAAACCGCCTCCCCGGCCGCGACGACGGCCACAACGAGGGATCCGCCCAGAACGGCTTTAGGA
>CAYOYQ010000071.1:0-14137 GCA_964408215.1 uncultured Eubacteriales bacterium | reverse complement strand
GGCCGTATCTACACGGCCCGGAGCGGGGACGGGGGAGAGAACTGGACGGCGCCCGAGCCGACCGTTTTCCCGAATCCGAATTCGGGGATCGACGCCGTAACGCTTCGGGACGAGAGCCATGTCCTCGTCTACAATCCGGTGACGGAGGGACGCGGCGTGCTGGCGGTCGCAGTCTCGCCCGGCGGAGCGACGTGGCGCCGGGTCCTGACGCTCGAAGAAGAGCAGGGCGCGGAGTTCTCCTATCCGGCGGTCGTCCAATCGGCGGACGGCCTCGTCCATATCACCTACACTTGGAAGAGACAGCGGATCCGGCATGTCGTGCTCGAACCGGCGGCGCTCAAAGCCATGGGCCCCGGGCCCATGGTGCCCCGAGCGGGTCGCGAGACCTGCGTCCTCGAGACCAGCCTGGGCACGATGGAGTTCGCCCTCTTCGAAGATGATGCTCCCCGGACGGTCGCCCAATTCAAGAACCTGATCCGGAAAGGATTCTACGACGGCAAGGACTTCTACCGGGTCGTGAAAGGGCACGTCATCCAGGCCGGCGGCGGCGACGCGCCTGCGCTGCCGCCCGAGTTCAATACCCGCCCGCACGTCCTGGGGGCGCTCGGCCTGGGACGGGTCGGCGACGAGTGGAGCGGCGATTCCGAGATCTACGTCTGCGTCGCTCCCCGGCCCCATCTCGACGGCCGGTACACGGTCTTCGGCCAGGTCACCGCGGGCCTCGACGTCCTCGAAAGGATCGCCAACGTCCCCGTCGAGGAGCGCTGGGAGGGGCCCGGCAACAAAATGGCCATGCACAAGCCGCTCGAGCCGGTCGTCATCCGCCGGGCTACGATCAGATGAGGATGGGGTCAAACCTACTTTTTTCGAAAAAAAGTAGGTTTGACCCCAGGCGTGTCCTATTGACGATTTTAAAAAGCTCTGCAGCCTATAGATATTGAATGGGATACGGCCGATTTTAGCCGTAATCGATTTGAACGCGTTTTTGTATAATTGGCCCTCTTCTGACCTGTTCTTCCGAGGAGCGGCCGATGAACATCCAGCCTTCCGTATTCGCCCAGATCATGTCCTTCCTGCCCTTGGACGAGTTCCGCAAGTGCGTTCGGCGTTACCGGGGTGACTATCGGGTCCGCCGCTTCTCCTGCCTCGACCAGTTCTTCTGTCTGGCCTTCGCCCAGCTGACCTATCGGGAGAGCCTCCGGGATATCGTCTCCTGTCTCCAGACCATGAGAAGCCGTCTTTATCACATGGGCATCCGCGGCCGTGTCTCCCGCAACAACCTGGCCCACGCCAACGAGACCCGCGACTGGCGCATCTTTGCCGATTTTGCCGCTGTTCTCATCGCCGAGGCCCGCCGCCTCTATGGCGACGAGGACATCGGCCTGGAGCTTCAGAACGCCGTCTACGCCTTCGATTCCACGACCATCAACGTCTGCCTGTCGCTTTTCCCCTGGGCCCGGTCCCAGAAGCGTCAGGGCGCCATCAAGCTCCACACTCTGCTTGACCTCCGCGGCTCGATCCCCTCATTTATCCAGATGACAGACGGCCTGATCCATGATGTCCGGGTCCTGGACGACCTGCCCATCGAACCGGCCGCTTTCTACATCCTGGACCGCGGTTATCTCGACTTCTCCCGCCTCTACACCCTGCACCAATACCGGGCCTTCTTCGTCATCCGGTCCAAGTCCAACATCCGGACACGACGCCTCTACTCCAGACCGGTCGACAGGACGACCGATCTGATCTCCGATCAGACCATCGCGCTGGCCAAGCCCACGGCCCACCTCGATTACCCCGAACATCTCCGCCGGGTCCGCTTCTACGACCGGGAGAACGCTCGTCGCTTGACCTTCCTGACCAACAACTTCGTCCAGCCGGCGTTGACGATCGCCCTGCTCTATAAACTCCGCTGGCAGGTCGAGCTGTTCTTCCGCTGGATCAAGCAGAACCTGCGGATCAAGTCCTTCTACGGAACCTCGGCCAACGCCGTGAAGACACAGATCTGGGTGGCCATCACCGTCTACGCCCTTGTGGCGATCATCAAGAAGCGCTTGCGGCTGGACCTTCCGCTCTACAGCTTTCTACAGATTTTGAGCGTCACGGCGTTTGAAAAAACACCGTTAAATCAACTACTTACGGATCCGGGCAATCAGGAAAACCAAGCCTATGACCCTAACCAATTAGTTTTGTTTGACTTATAATAGGACACGCCTGGTTTGACCCCATCTTGTGTCCCCGATTTGAATCGGCTATCCTCTAGGGATGATCTCGGCGAAAAAACTTTGCGACTGGGCCCTTGCCGCGGTCGGGCTTGCCTTAGCCGCCGCGCCGCTCGCCGCCCAGACCCCCCCGTCCGAGATCCTCGACATCCTCAAGCTGCCCCGCACCGAACGCATCGTCATCACCAGGATCTCGGGGCCGATCACGCTCGATGGGCGTCTCGACGAACCGGCCTGGCAGGCTCTGTCGCCTTTCCGCATGATCATGCAGGCCCCGAACTTCGGCGAACCCAGCTCCGAAATGAGCGAAGCCCTCATCGGATACGACGACGACCATGTCTATATCGCCGCCCGTATGTTCGACCGTGAACCCGGCAAGATCCAATCGCCGACCAAGAAGCGCGATTCCATGACGCCGACATCGGATTGGTTCGGTGTCTTGATCGACACGTTCAACGACAAGGAGAACGCGCTGGCGTTCTTCACGACGCCGGCGGGGCTGCGCTTCGACGCGGCGGTCTACCGGGACGCCCAGTTCCATACGATCGAGGATATGCCCATCAATATCAGCTGGAACACGTTCTGGGATGTCGCCATCGCCAGGACCGAGGACGGTTGGTTCGCGGAGATGCGCATCCCGCTTTCGAGCCTGCGGTTCCAGGCCGAAGGCGGCGGCGTCGTCATGGGCGTGACCTTTTATCGCTGGGTGGCCCGCAAGAGCGAGACCGATATCTTTCCGGCCATCCCGCTCAACTGGGGGCAGATGAGCTCATGGAAACCCTCCCAGTGCCAGGAGACCGTCTGGCCAGGCCTGTGTCCCCGGCGGCCGATCTACCTGACGCCCTATGTTCTGTCCGGCTTTAACCGGACCTTCGAGCTCAACGACGAGGAGACCGCCTACGTTAAGGGCGGATCGCCGGAGCTGGAGCTGGGGCTCGATCTTAAGTACGGCTTGACCGGAAACCTGACCTTCGACGCGACGATCAACCCGGACTTCGCCCAGGTCGAGGCGGACGACGTTCAGGTCAACCTGAGCCGTTTCTCCATGTTCTTCCCGGAAAAGCGGCTCTTCTTCCAGGAGCGCTCGAGCAACTTCGATTACAGCATGGGCGGTACGAACACGCTTTTCTACAGCCGCCGCATCGGCCTGGTCGGGGACGTCGACGAAGGGGACCTCCAGCCGGTCCGCATCTTCGGCGGCGCGCGCCTGGTCGGCCGGCTGGGCGGCTGGGACATCGGCTTCCTGAACATGCAGACCGCCAGGTACGAGGAGTACCCATCGGAGAACTTCGGTGTCCTCCGCCTCCGGCGCCAGGTCATCAACCCCTTTTCCTACGTCGGCGGCATCGTCACCAGCCGGATCGGGTCGAACGGCGCCTATGGCGTCGACTACGGCCTCGACTGGATCTGGCGCGTGCGCGGCGACGATTATGTCACCCTGCAATGGGCCCAGACGTTCACGGACGGGCAGACCAACCGGGCCTTCGACCTCGATTCGGCTCGCCTGGCGGTGATGTACGAGCGGCGGACCCAGAAGGGCTTCGGGACGACGCTCCGATTCAGCCGGTCCGGGCGGGACTTCGATCCCAGCCTGGGCTTCATGATGCTGGAGGACTACACCGCCTTCTACAATCGGAGCCTCTACGGCTGGTTCCCGGGCAAGGATTCGGCGCTGACCAGCCACAGCGCCTTCTTCGAGACGCGCCTTTACTGGGACAACGAAACGCGCCGCCTGCTCATCGGGGAGATCGGGCCGGGTTGGGAATTCGCGGCCAAGAGCGGCTTCGGCGGCGTCGTCCAGCCGACGCTCCACATCGACGACCTGCTCGAGCCCTACGAACTCACTGATGAGGTCGCGGTCCCGGCTGGCCGCTATGTCTATCCCGGACTGACCTTCATGCTCCAGACGCCGCCGGGACGGCTCCTCAACACGATGGTTATGGGGGAAGTCGGCGGCTATTACGACGGCTGGCGCGTGTCCGCCGGGCTGAGGCCGACCTGGGCAGGAATCCCCAATCTGGAGATCGGGGGGATGTTTCAATACAACCTCATCCGGTTCCCGTCGCGGGGCCAATCCTACCTGGCCCCGCTCGCGCAGCTCCGGGCATTGGCCACCCTCAACGTCAAGCTCTCGCTAAGCGCCCTCGTCCAGTACAACGGCGCCGATGATACCGTGGGGGCCAATTTCCGTTTTCGCTTCAATCCCCGCGAGGGGACCGATTTCTACATTGTTTACAACGAGGGCAGGAACACCGACCGCCTGTCGCGCACACCGGTGCCGCCCTCCTTGAGCGGTCGCGCCCTCTACGCGAAGTTCAACTACACCTTCAACTTCTAGGGCCGGCGGGCGGACTTGAGGCGGTCCCAGACCTTGACGTAGAGGGCGTTGGCCGCGCCGATGTCGGCGATGACCTCGCTCTTGGCCCGGATCGCGGGATCGATGAAGATCCCGGGGTTGTCGCGGATCTCGGCCGGGAGAAGCGGGTAGGAATCCTTGTTCGGGCAGAGATAATAGATGGCCACGGTGTTCTCCGCGGCGATGGCCGGGTCGTGCAGGAAGTTGATGAACGCGTGGGCCAGGCCCGGCTCGCGGGCGTCGGCCGGGATGACGAGGTCGTCGCAGGAGATGATCGTCCCTTCTTCCGGGACGAAGAAGCGGACGTCGGGGTTCTCCTTGCCGACCTGGAAGATGTCGCCATTCCAGGCGTGGACGAGGAGGAACTCGCCCGAGGCCAGGCCGATCTTGTACTGCTCGTTCTCGAACTTGGCGATATTTTCCTTCCACTCGAGGAGAAGCGACTCGGCCGCGGCGAGCTCCGCGGGGTCGGTCGAGTTGATGCTATGGCCGAGCGTCTTCAGGGCCGCTCCGATCGTTTCACGCATGTCATTGAACATCGTCATCCGCCCGGCCAGGTCGGTCCGGCCGAACATCTGCCACGAGGGGATGACATCCTTGACCCGGCCCTCGAGATAAGCGATGCCGCTCACGACCAGCATGTAGGGCACCGAGTGGTCCATCGTCTTGTCCACGGCGATGGCCAGGTAATCGGGGTCGACGTGGACGAGGTTGGGCAGGAGGGCGTGATCGAGCCGTCGGAGCATCCCCTGGGCGTTCATGAGGCTGACCATGTAGCTCGACGGGGTCAGGAGATCGTAGCCGGAGGCCCCCGCCTTGAGCTTGGCGTACATGGCCTCGTTCGACTCGAATGTGTCCAGGACGACGCGGCAGCCGTGCTCGCGCTCGAAACGCTTGACGAGCTCGGGCTTGATGTAATCGGACCAGGTGTAGAGGCTGAGAACGGGTTTCGCCTGGCCGCAGCCGGTCACGGAGAAAAGGGCGGCCACGACGGCGAAGGCGGCGAGCGCGGCGGCGGCCCGGGTCTGGGGGCAGGGACAGCCCCGAGGCGTTTCGTTCAAAGGCGGCTCCGAGGCCCCGTTATAGTCCAGTCCCGCCGCGAATTCAATACGGGAGTGTCACCGTTTTAAGCGGGCCAGGCGCTGGCTCGCGAGGACGGCGGTGAAGGTGACGACGAGGAGCAGGGTCGACAAGGCGTTGATCATCGGCGGCGCGCCGTACTTGATCATGCTGTAGATCCGCAGCGGCAGGGTCGTCGAGCCCGGCCCGGCGACGAAGAAGGTGATGACGAAATCGTCGATGGACAGGGTGAACGCGAGCAGGGCCCCGGCCACGATCCCGGGCATGAGGACGGGGACGAGGACCTTGCGGGCGCTCTGCCAGGGGCTGGCCCCGAGGTCGCGGGCGGCCTCGATGATCGAGAAGTCGAAGTCCTGGAGCCGGCCGAGGACGGTCATGGCCACGAAGCTGACGCAGAACGTGACGTGGGCCAGGAAGATGGTGAAGAGTCCGAGCGGGACGCCGGAGGCGACGAAGGCCATGAGCAGGCTGATGCCCATCAGGATCTCGGGTACGACGAGCGGCTGGTAGATCAGCGTGTAGTGGACCTTCTGGAGGCGGCTCGCGCCGTAACGGTGAAGGGCGTAGGCTGCGGCCGTGCCCAGGACGACCGCGACGGCCGTGACCGACACGGCGATGATCAGCGTGTTCCGCAGGGCCTGCCAGACCTCGGGCGACTCGAAGAGCCGCCGGTACCAGACGAGCGAGAAGCCCTGCCAGCGGCTGGAGAAGCGGGCCGTGTTGAACGAATTGGCCACGAGGATCAGGATGGGCAGATAGAAGAAGGCCAGGACGAGGCCCATGACGACACGGGGGAAGCGGCTCCGTCTCACGGCGCCTCTCCCATCACGAAATCGATCTTCTTCGACTTCCGTTGAAGAATGAGGATGGCGACGAGCGGGGCCAGAACGGCCAGGACGAGCACCGCCGACAGGGCCGCGGCCAGGGGCAGATTGCGGTCGGTGAAGACGCGCTGGGCGATCTTGTTGCCGAGCATCTCCCCGGCCGGGCCGCCGACGAGGTCGGGGATGATGTAGGAGCCGAGCGAGGGGATGAAGACGACGAGGACCGCCGTCAGGACGGCCCGCCGGATCCCGGGCAGGAAGACCTTGCGGAAGGCCTGGAACGGCCGGGCGCCGAGGTCGCGGGCCGCCTCGACCAGCCGGAAATCGAACTTCTCGGCGGCGGCGTAGATCGGCAGGATCGTGAAGGGCAGGAACGTGTAGACCATGACCAGGACGACGGCCGCCGGGTGGTAGAGGAGCGTCGTGTCGGGCCCGGTGAGGCCGAGCCCGTCGAGGAGCCGCTTGATGAGGCCCTCGGGGTGGAGGAGCGATCTCCAGGCGAAGACGCGGACGAGGAAGCTCGTCCAGAAGGGGACGATGACGAGCATCAGGAGGCGGTTCCGCCATTTCTCCGAGGCCCGGGCGATGGCGTAGCCGGTCGGGATGGAGAGGAGGAGCGAGATCGCCGTCGTCAGGAGGCTGATCCAGAGCGTCCGCCAGGCGATCGTGAGCATCGCCGGGGTCCAGAGGGCCCGGACGTTGGCCAGGGTCCAGCCGCGGCCGATCCCGCCGTAGGGATTGGCCGGGCGGAAGGCGATGACGAAGACGAGGAGCGTCGGGATGACGACGAAAAGCGTGAGCCAGAGGAAGGTCGGCAGCGTGACCAGCCACTCGGCCTTCCGCCTCAAGAAGGGGTCAGACCCTAAATTTTTCAATTTATTGCTTTTCTTGGTGCTGTTCATTCGGTTAAAAAAATTGAAAAATTTAGGGTCTGACCCCTTCTTATCCTAATCCCCGACGCTTTGCGGCGGGACGGCGAGCAGGCTCTCGTCGGACTTGCGGAAGTGGTCGAGCATGAACCCGTCGTCGGCGTGCCAGAAGATCCAGCACTCGTCCTTCCAGCGCAGGGGCTTCTCGTCGAGGAAGTAGCGGGCGTGCTGGAGGAGGACCTGGATCCTGTAGCCGCCGGCCCTAACCCAGTACTTCGTGTTCGAGCCGAGGTAGATGACGTCCTCGACGACGGCGGGGAGGATGTTGCGCTGGGGCTTGGCCTCGGGCCGCTCGTGGGAGATGTGGATCTTCTCCGGCCGGATGCTGAGATAGATGGGCTGTCCGGCCTGCAAGGACTTGTCGTTGAAGCAGAGGACCGGCGGCATGCCGGCGATCGCGAGGCGGCAGTACTCGCCGTCGAGACAGGCCTCGACCCGGCCCTCGAGGAAATTCGTGTCGCCGATGAAGGCCGCGACGAAGCTCGTCCGCGGGGCCTCGTAGATCTCGGCCGGGGTCCCGACCTGCTCGATGCGGCCGCTGTCCATGACGGCGATCCGGTCGCTCAGGCTCATGGCCTCGGCCTGGTCGTGGGTGACGTAGAGGAAGGTGATGCCGACCTCGTCGTGGATCAAGTCGAGCTCGATGAGCATCTTTTGCCGGAGCTTGAGGTCGAGCGCCGCCAGCGGCTCGTCGAGGAGCAGGACGTCGGGCTTGTTGACCAGGGCCCGGGCCACGGCCACCCGCTGCTTCTGGCCGCCCGAGAGCTGGTCGGGCTTCTTCGCGGCCTCGCCGGTCATGCGGATGAGCTCGAGCATGCGGTCGACCTCGGTCCGGATCTCATTTTTGGGCCGCTTGGCGATGGCCAGGCCGAAGGCGATATTGGCCCGGACGGTCATGTGCGGGAAGAGGGCGTAGCTCTGGAAGATCGTGTTGACCTTGCGCTTGTCGGGCGGCAGATCGGTGATGTCCTCGGCGTCGAGGAAGACGCGGCCCGCGTCCGGCGTCTCGAAGCCCGCGGCCAGGCGCAGCATGGTCGTCTTGCCGCAGCCGCTTGGGCCGAGGAGCGAGAAGAACTCGCCCTTCTTGACGCCGAGGGAGATGGCGTCGACGGCCTGGACCGCGCCGAAACGTTTGGAGACGCCGCGGAACTCGAGGAAGTCTGTGCTCAAGGCCGCTCCATTATGAGAAAAACCGCCCGGCATTTCAAGAAAAGACGGGGTCAAACCTACGGCAGGGAGCGGATTCTATGGAGCGACCGTCAGAAGGGCTGCGGAGCGACTCGGAGCAGCACTTCTGGGAAATATCTGAAAAAAGTCCGGAAAAGATGTCCGTTGTCAGGTTTGACCCCGTCTTGTTGACGCCGAAGCCGAAGCGGCCTAGAATGAGAGGGAAGGCGAGAGACCGTGACGGTCCGTTGGGCTATTCCTTTCCTGCTCCTGGCCGTTTTCCTGCTGCCCTTGCCCTTCGCCATTAGCTTCCTTGTCTACGGCGTCCTTCTCGCGGTCCGGCCCCGCGGCGAGCCCGAGCCCGCCCCGGCTCGCCTCTCCCGTTCCGCCGGGCCGGCCCTCCTCCGCGGCCCGCCCCGCTGACCTCCTCCGTTTCTCCGCGTCCCGCCGAGAGACCCGTTCTTTGAAAAGAGGAGGACTTCCATGAATGAAACGATCCGGACGGCCTTCAACAGGCTCCGCGGCGTCGCCATCGAGACCGACCTGGCGAGATACGCAAGGGCGGCCGCCAAGGTCCGCGAATACCGGGAGCGCGAGGGCCTGACCGCGCGGACCGACGAGGAGATCGGTCGCCTCGCCGAAGCCTTACGCGCCACGATCGATGGCCGGGGATCGGGCGCGCCCGATCCTGAGTGGAAGACCGCGGCCTTCGCCCTGGCGGTCGAAGCGGTGCGGCGGACGACCGGCCTCGACGCCCACGACGTCCAGGTCATCGCCGGGCTGGCCATGGCCGACCGCAGGATCGCCGAGCTACCGACCGGCGAGGGAAAGACGCTCGCGGCCGTTCTCCCCGCTTCGTTCTTCGCCCTGGCCGGCCGCCCCGTCCACGTCCTGACCTTCAACGACTACCTGGCCCGCCGCGACGCGGCCTGGATGGGGCCGGCCTACCGCCTCCTCGGCCTCTCGGTCGGCGTCATCCAGGAGGGCCAGGCGAAAACGGCGAAAAAAGCGGCCTACGCCTGCGATGTCGTCTACGCCACGGCCAAAGAGGCCGGCTTCGACTATCTCCGCGACCGGCTGGCCTACGAGCCCGCCGAGCTCGTCCACCGCCCGTTCGACGTCGCTCTCGTCGACGAGGCCGACTCCATCCTCATCGACGAGGCCCGCATCCCCCTCGTCATCTCGGGCGCGGCCCCCTCGCCCGCCTTCGATGCCGTCCGGGTCGCCGCCGTCGTCCGCGGCCTCGATCCGGCGAAGGATTACGAGACGGACGCCGAGCGAGCCAATGTCTTCCCCACGGACGCCGGGATCCGGAAGATCGAGGCCCGGCTCGGCTGCGGCAACCTCTTCGCCGCGGAAAACCAGGAGCTCCTGGCCGCGGTCCATTGCGCGCTTCACGCCGAGGCGCTCCTCGTCCGCGACGTCGACTACATCGTCCGGGGCGGCCGCGTCGAGATCGTCGACGAATTCACCGGGCGGGTGATGGACAAGCGCCATTGGCCCGACGGGCTGCAGGCCGCCGTCGAGGCCAAGGAAGGCGTCCGCCGGGGCGCCGAGGGGCGCGTCCTCGGCTCGATCGCGCTGCAGCATCTTTTTCGCCTCTACCCGGCGCTCTGCGGCATGACCGCCACGGCCCGGACATCGGCCGCGGAGCTCAAGGAGTTCTACGGTCTGGGCGTCGTCGTCGTGCCGCCCCACCGGCCCTGCGTCCGGCGCGACCTCCCCGATGTCGTCTTCACCCACAAGGACGCCAAGCGGGCGGCTCTGGTCCGGGAGATCGCCGGCGCGCGCGCCTCGGGCCGGCCGGTCCTCGTCGGGACGGCCAGCGTCCGCGAATCCGAGGAGCTGGCCGCGGCGCTCGGCGCGGCCGGGGTCCCCTCTGAGGTCCTCAACGCCAAGAACGACGAGCTCGAGGCGGCGGTCATCGCCCGGGCCGGCGCGCCCGGCGCCGTGACCATCTCGACGAACATGGCCGGCCGCGGCACCGACATCAAGCTCGGCGGGGCGGCCGAGGAAGAACGGGACCGGGTCGCGGCCCTGGGCGGGCTCTACGTCATCGGCACGAACCGCCACGAGAGCCTGCGCGTCGACAATCAGCTCCGCGGCCGCGCCGGTCGCCAGGGCGATCCCGGATCGTCGCGGTTCTTCATCAGCCTCGAGGACGACATCTTCGAGCGCTACGGGCTCGGCCCCCGTTTCTTCAAGCGCTACCGGCTCGAGCGCCGGGAGGCCCCGGTCGAGGACGTCCTCCTCAGAAGGGAGATCGCCCACGGCCAGCGCGTCATCGAAGGCCGGAACCTGGGTCTGCGCCGGGCCCTCTGGGATTACGCGGCGCTCGTCGAGACCCAGCGGAAGATCGTCGCCGGCTGGCGCGATGAGGTCTTCGGCGCCGATGCTGCGGCCTCCGTCGACGCCGCGGACGGGACGCTCACCCCGGCTCCTCCGGAGCCTCCCGGTCTCCCGCCGGAGCTCCTCCAAGCGGGGGAGGCCCGCTTCGGACGGGAAGGCTTCGACCGCCTCGCCCGGAGGGTCGCCCTCTTCCATCTCGACAACGCCTGGGCGGACCATCTCGCCTGGGTGGCCGACCTTCGCGAGAGCATCCACCTCGTCGTTCTCGGCCGGAAGGAGCCTCTCCAGGAGTTCCAGAAGGCCGCGACCGACGCCTTCCTCGAGCTCGAAGAGCGGATCGGCGGGGCCGTCGAAAAGACCCTGCGGGGCTTCATCGACCGCGGCGGGCCCGTCGATCCCGAAGAAGAGGGCCTCAAGGGCCCGTCCTCGACCTGGACCTATCTCGTTAACGAGGATCAGCTCGGCTGGGGCCTGGAGATGCTCAAAGGGACGAACATCGGCTTCTCCGCCGCGGCCGCCGCTCTTTACGGCCCCCTCTTCGTCCTGACCCTCTTCGCCAGCCGCTTTAAGAAGAAGAAATAAGAGGGATAAGAGGGGGTCAGGTCTGCTTTTTACGCGAAATCGCGTAAGAAGTAGACCTGACCCCATCCTGTTTGACAGGAAAGGCGGCGATATATAGAGTGGAACCTCCGCCGCCGGGGAGAGCGAGCCATGACGCCTGACACAGGGAACACCGCCGACGCCGCCAAAGCTCCCGCCGCCGCGCCGAACGGGCTCGAGCGCAAGCTCGGCCTCTTCCCCCTGACCAATATCGTTATCGCCAACATGATCGGGGCCGGGATCTTCACGACGTCCGGCCTCCTGATGAAGGACCTCCGCCACCCGGTCGTCATGCTCGGCCTCTGGCTCGTCGGGGGCCTCGTCGCGTTCTGCGGCGCCCTGAGCTACGGCGAGCTCGGCGCGGCCTTCCCCCAAGCCGGAGGCGAGTACGCCTTCCTCTCGCGCCTTTACCATCCCGTCCTTGGCTTCCTCTCCGGTTGGGTCTCGTTCTTCGTCGGCTTCTCCGCGCCGATCGCCGCTTCGGCCATCGGCTTCTCCGAGTATCTGACCCGGGCGTTCCCCGGCCTGCTGGCCGGGCCCGCCGGTCCCGCCGCCGCCAAGAAGATCCTGGCCATCCTGATCATCGCCGCTTTCACCTTCCTCCATACCCGCGGCCTCGAAGCCGGGGCCCGCGTCCAGAACGCCCTGACCGGGCTGAAGATCCTGCTCATCGTCGGCCTCGTCACCGCCGGCTTCGCCGTCGGCAAGGGAAGCTTCGCCCATCTTGCGGCCGCCGCGCCCTTCCGCTTCGACTTCGCCGGCCTCAAGACCGCGGGCCTGGCCCTGATGTGGATCATGTTCGCCTACAGCGGCTGGAACGCCTCGGCCTACATCGGCTCGGAGGTCCGCGATCCTTCCCGCAACCTGCCCCGTTCGCTCCTCCTCGGCACGGGCATCGTCACGGTCCTTTATCTCGCCCTCAATCTCTTCTACATCTACGCCATCCCCCCCGCCGAGATGGAAGGCGTCATCTCGATCGGAGGCCTGGCCGCGGGCAACCTCTTCGGCCCCTCGGCCGAGACGGTCCTTTCGCTCCTCATCTCGTTCGCGCTCTTTTCCTCCCTCAGCGCCTACCTCATCCTGGGGCCGCGGGTCTATTACTCGATGGCCCGGGACGGCATCTTCTTCAAGTCCGTCGCCTACGTCGATCCGAAATGCGCCGTCCCGACGTGGTCGATCGTCCTCCAGGGCGCGATCGCCGCGGTCATGGCCCTTTTCGGGACGTTCGACCAGCTCCTGACCTACATGGGCTTCTCGCTCGGCATCTTCCCGCTGCTGGCCGTCCTCGGCGTCTTCAAGCTCCGGCGCACCGGCCGCAGCGCGGTCAGGCTGCCCGGCTACCCCGTCGCTTCGGCCGTTTACATCCTCATCGGCGCGGCCATCCTCGTCCTCTCTTTCCTGGAGCGGCCCAGGGAATCCCTCGTCGCCATCGCCACGGCCCTGGCCGGCATCCCCGTCTACCTGATCTTCAGGCGGAGCGCCTCGAAGTCCCTCTGAACGCGTCCCGATGCCCCGCGAGCCCTCCCGCCCTCATTTGACTAATGCCACCCATGGGCCTATCCTTGATGACGCCGGAGTGGGGTTCAGTCTGAAGCACGCTCCGGCGAGCGCTAGATGCGGAGTCGAGGAATGACGCCTTCCCGCCGGACCCTCGTTCCCGCCGCCGCCTCCGTTTTTCTCGTCCTGTCGCTCGGCGCCTGCTCCATCGAGAAGCTGGCCCTGAAGAAGGTCGCCGGGATGCTCTCCGCTCCCTCTTCGACCGACGTCTTCAGCACCGACAACGATCCCGACCTCGTCGGCGACGCCCTGCCCTTCGCCATCAAGCTCTACGAGACGCTCCTCGCCTCGCTGCCCGAGAACGACGGCCTGCGGCTCCGCACCGGCAGCCTGTACATCATGTACGCCAACGCCTTCGTCGAAGCCCCGGCCGAAATGACGCCCCGCCGCGAGCTCGCGACCAAGGAACATCTTTTGGCCCGGGCCAAGAACCTCTACCTCCGCGGCCGCGACATCCTGTTCAAGTCCCTGGAGAAAAAGAACCCCCGCCTCCGCCAGCAGCTCAAGGACCGCCGCTACGAGGACGCCATGCGGCCTTTCGGTCAAGCGGACGCCTCCCTGCTTTACTGGACCGCCCTCGGCTGGCTGGCTGCCTACTCCGTCGATCCCCTGGACATGACCCTCGGGCAGACCGTGCCGCAGACGCGGGTCATGATCGAGCGCGTCGCCGCCCTCGAGCCCGGCTATGGGGACGGGTCGCTCGACGCCTTCTACGTCGGCTACTACGGCTCGCTGCCCGATTACCTCGGCGGCGACCCGACCAAGGCCCGGGAGTCTTTCGCCAAAGCGCAGGCCCGGGCCGGGAGCCGCGATACCTCGTCCCTCATCGCGCTGGCCACGACGGTCTCCGTCAAGGACCAGAACGCCGCCGAATTCAAGAAGCTCCTCGGGGAGGTCCTCGCGTTCAACGTCGACAGCAGCCCGTCGACCCGACTCGTGAACGTCCTCAACCAGCGCAAGGCCCGCTGGCTCCTCGATCACATCGACGATTTCTTCGTGGAACTGGAACACCCATGACCCACCGAACCGCCTTTGCGTTTCTCGCCGCCCTCGTGA
>CAYOYQ010000070.1:0-14253 GCA_964408215.1 uncultured Eubacteriales bacterium | reverse complement strand
TTGCGGAACTCGGTCATGGAGCCGTAGCCATACTTGTCGAGCGTGGCCTGGTCGATCCCGTATTTCTCAGGCCAGCCGAGCAGGTCGGCCTTGGCCCGGTTCCACTGGGCGGTGGCGACGGTCACCCGGCCGAGAAGCTTGCGCTCGCGGATGAGCTTGTCGATGGCGTGGACGTAGCGGGGATTGGAGCGGCGCTGGTGGCCGATCTGCAGGAGCTTTTTCGTCTCGCGGGCCGTGAGGACCATGGACCGGGCCTTCTCGAGGGAGTTGGACATCTCCTTCTCGCAGTAGACGGGCAGCCCGCGGCGGAGGCAGGCGTTGGCGTGCTCGGCATGGACCCAGTCGGGCGTCGCCACGATGGCCGCATCGAGGTCCTTCTCGGCCGCCAGAAGCTCGCGGTAGTCCTCATAGACATTGGCGACTTGGCCGTACTTTTTCAAGTAATTGCCGGTGTACTGGCGGCTGTAGGACCAGATGTCGCAGAGGGCCGCGATCCGGACCGAAGGGATGCGCAGCATCGCTTCGATGAGGACCCGGCCCTGGGCGCCGCAGCCGATGACGGCGACCCGGAGCTCGTCGGCGGCCTTGGCCGCGGCGGGCGCGGCCGCCGGCGGGGTTTGGCCGAGGACCGGTCCGGCGAAGGCGACGCCCAGGCCGGCCGCGGCCGACGAGCGGAGAAAATCGCGGCGGCTGATCCGGTCGGCCGCCGGTTTGCAGTCGGTGATACCCATGGGGTCACTCCTGCCTCGGTCGAGGCCGTCCCATCATACTATAAAAGGGACCGCCTGAAGAAGAGGCGGGCCGGCGGAACGGGCCGGGTGGCGGGCTCAGCCGCGGCCGGCCAGGGCTTCGATGGCCCGGCGGCTGTCCGGCGTGGTGATGAAGACGAGAACGTCCTTCTCCCGGAGCACGGTATCGGCGGGCGGGTTGAAGAGGTAGCCGGGGCCGCCCTCGCGCTTGACCGCGACGAGGAGCGCCTCGCGCTCGTCCCGGACGCCGGACGCGTCCAGGCGCCGGCCGGCCAGCGGCGAGCCCGGCGCGATCTCGACCTCGTCGACGCGGTAGGCCTTGTCCCGTTCCCGGAGCATCATGTCGAGGAAGGTCACGGCCGCCGGCCGGACCATCTGCGAGACCATGCGCATGCCGCCGATGAAGGTCGGCGACACCGCGTAGTCGGCCCCGGCCCGGAGCATCTTCTCGTGCGACCTGACGTCGATGCCCTTGGCCACGATGCGGACCTGCGGATTGAGCTGGCGGGCGGTGACCGTGACGAAGAGGTTGGCCTCGTCGGTCGGGAGCGAGAGCAGGACGCCCCGGGCCTTGGCGATCCCGGCCCGCCGGAGCACTTCGTCGTCGGCCGGATCGCCCTCGATGAACAGGACCCGGTCCCCGGCCGCGATCTTGTCCAGCTTGGCCCGGTCGGGGTCGACCACGACGAAATCCCGCCGGGTGGCCCGCAGCTCCTGGATGATCGTCTGGGCCGTCCCGTCGGCGCCGCAGACGATGTCGTGGCCCTCGAGCCGGCTGATGTCCTTGTCCATCCTGCGCCTCCCCAGCATCCGTTTGAGCTCTCCCTCGACGACGAAGGCGGTGATCGAGGTCACGGCGAAGGCGATCGTCCCCAGGCTGAGGATGATGTAGGCCGCCGTGAAGACGCGGCCGGCCGGGTTGGCCCCGAGGTCGTGGGTCTCGCCGTAGCCGACCGTGCCGACCGTGATGACGGTCATGTAGACCGCGTCGAGGAGGGACCACTCGGGCCCGCCGACGGCCTTGAAGCCGGCGACACCGACGAGGAACACGGTCACGAACAGGACGAGGGAAACAGTCAGGCGTTTGCGGCTTTCCATGGGTCCCGGCGCGCGGCCGCCCCGATTATACGCAAGGCGGCGGCCGGCCGCAAGGCGGCGCTTAGCGCCGGAACAGGCGGACCAGCTTCTTCAGGTACTCCAGGACCGAGGCCTTGTCCGCGCTGGCGGCGACGTCCCGGGCGACCAGGTCCTTGATCTTGCCGAGCATCTCCCGGTTGGCCCGGTTCCGGGCCGCGACGGTCTCGGCCACGGCCTCGGCCAGGGCGGGATTGCGGGTCAGCAGCGCGGCCAGGGTCTCGGCCCGGATCTCGAGGAGGTCGGCCTCCCCTTCGACCACGACCGTGGCCGTCCGGGGGAGGCCGGTGAAGAGCGACATCTCGCCGACGATGCCGCCGCGGCCGACCTCGAACGAGGTCGTGTAGGTCCGGTCACCCTCCTCGTGGACGATCTCGCCGCGGACCCGGCCCCGGGCGACGATATAGCAGACGTCGCCAGGCTCGCCCTGGCGGAAGAGGACCTCCCCGTCGCCGAAGCGGAGACGGGCCGACCCCGACGCGAGGTCCCGGACCTCGGCCTCCGTGAGCAGGGACCGGCCGGCCTTCTCGCCGTCGGGGATATGGAGGAAGGCCGACTCGGCGAGGTCCCGGCCGTTCTTCTCCTTTTCGGTGGCCGTTTCGGCCAAGCGCTCTTCCGGCGTCCGCAGGGCCATCAGGACGCCCCGGACCTTGCTCCCGACCGGGACCGGGATCTCGATCCCGCGGCGGCGCAGCTTGTACCAGGCCAGCCGGCCGACCTCGCCGGCGATCGCCGGCTTCCGGCCGTAGTCGGCGATCCAGAACTTCAGGGCGTAGGACAAGCCGAACTCGTCATAGCTAAGGATGAAGGCGGCGGGGGCCGGATCGGCCAGGACCTCGGTTGCCTCCCGGGCCGCTTCGCGAAGGAGGTCCAGGACGTCGGCGGGGGGGGCCAGGATATCGACCTTGATCGGAAGGACGACCGCGGTCGGCCGGTCCGGGAGGGAGAAATTTGTGATCGTCTGCGAGGCCACCGCGGTGTTGGGGATGACGACGATGTTCGAGGCCCGGTCTTTGAGCCGGGTCTCGCGCCAGTTCGTGTCGACGACCTCGCCTTCCGTCTCGCCGATCCGGACCCAGTCTCCCCGGCCGAAGGACTTCGTGTAGTGGAGGGACATGCCGGCGAAGATATTGCCGAGGACGCCCTGGAGGGCCAGGCCGAGGACCGCGGTCAGGATGGCCGAGCCGGCCAGCAAGGGGCCGATATTGAAGCCGAGGAACGCGCGCAGGACGGCCAAGGCAACGGCCATGTAGGCAATGATCAGGACGAAGCCGTGGAGGACGCGGGGGAGGGGATGGGGCCGGGCCCTTCTCTCGTAGCGGCGGGCGATGAGGCCGTCGATGAGGCGGATGAGGAGAAAGATGACGAAGAAGACGAAGGCGGCGTCGAAATAACGGAAGAACCGCTCTCCCAGAGGCAGTCCGGTCCGGACGACGGTCAGCTTGGCCGGCAGGGCGGCCAGGAGCAGGGCGATCGGCAGGACGAGCCGGGGGACGAGTCCCGGCGAGTCCTCGCCCCGTCCGGCCGCGGGCCGGACCGCCGCCTTGCGGAGCGCGGCCAGGATGATCGCGGCCGCGGCCACGAAGGCAAGGACGACGAGGATCTGGAGGTAAAGGGTCAGTTCGGGCGAGAGAGTCTGGGCCATCGCTCATTCCTTTCCGAGCCGGAGGCCTGGGGCCGCGGCGATCGTGCGGGGGAACCGCTCGCGCGCCTCCCGCAGGAGGCGATCAACGTCGGCGTCCGTGTGGCTGGGATTGAAGTGGGCCAGGACGAGGGTCTTGGCCCGGGCGGCCTTGGCCAGGGTGGCCCCGGCCAGCCAGGTCGAATGGCCCCAGCCCCGCTTCCCCGCCGCATACTCTTCGGGGGTGAACATGGCGTCATAGATGAGCCAGGTGGCCCCGTCGGCCAGGGCCGCCAACCGGCCGTCCAGGCCGCTCGCCGGGTGTTCCGTGTCCGTGGCGTGGACGAGGACCCCTTCCGCCGTCTGGAGCCGGTAGGCGACGCTCCCCTGGGGGTGGTCGAGAGGGCATGACGCGATCCGGACGCTTTCGATCATCTCCGCCCCGGACTCCAGGAACTCCTTACGGGCCGCCGTCGCTTCGAACCCGACCGGGAAATAAGGAGTCGCCATCAGCCCGGCCACCGCCTGCCGGGCCGCCTCGGGATCTCCCGGAGCGTGAACGGCGAGGACGGTCCTGGGCGAATAGAGCGGGGCGAAGAAGGGCAGGCCGAGGACGTGGTCGAGATGGAAATGGGTCAGGAGAAGGTCGACGCGGATCTCCCCGTCGCCGGCCTCTTTCATGATCCGCTCGCCCAGCGGGCGCAGGCCCGTTCCGGCGTCGATGACGAGATACCGGTCCGGTCCGAGACGGAGGGCGGAGCAGGTGGTGTGCCCCCCGTAGCGGGCCCGGTCCCCGTCCGGGGTCGGGAACGTGCCCCGGACGCCGAAGAATTCGAGCTGCATGGCGCCCCCTATTTCCGGTCGAGTGTGTGGCCGCCGTCCCAGTCGAGGGGCGGCGGCGCGGCGGCGGCCCGGCGGCAGCGCTCGGCATAGAGCGCGGCCACCGGGTCCCCGGCGAGCGCGGCGAAGGCCGTTGCGGACTCGGCGAAGCGCCGGGCCCGGTAATCGGCGAGGGCGCGGCCGAAGCGCGCCAGCCGCTCGAGCTCCTCGTCCGGGACTTCGCCGGTCTCGCCGATGAGCTCGAAGATGCGCACGGGCCGGGCCTTGCCGACGACGCGGATGAGGTCGACCTCGCGGGCGATGACGGCGCCGCGGACGCGGCGCTCCGTCTCCTCGCCGACGAGGACCCAGGTCCCGTAGAGCTTGCCGGCGCCCTCGAGCCGCGAGGCCAGGTTCATCGTGTCGCCCATGGCCGTGTAGTCGAAGCGGCGTTCCGAGCCCATGTTGCCGACGACGGCCGGGCCGGAGTTGAGGCCGACCCGCATCCGGACCTCGTGCCCGTAGGCCCGGCGGAACTCCTCGCGCCGACCGGCCAGCCGCTTTTGGCAGCGCAGGGCCGCCCGGCAGGCCCGCAGGGCGTGGTCCGGCAGGTCGACCGGGGCGTTCCAGAAGGCGATGATGGCGTCGCCCTCGTACTTGTCCAGCGTCCCCCCGAGGTCGAGGATGATGTCCGTCATATCCGAGAGGTAGGCGTTGAGAAGGCCGACCAGGGCCTCGGGCGAGAGGCGCTCGGAGATCGAGGTGAAGCCGGCGACATCCGAGAAGAAGGCGGTGATCTCCCGGCTCTCGCCGCCCAGCCGGAGGAGGGACGGATCGTCGAGGACGCGGTCGATGACATGGGGGCTCAAGTAGTGGCGGAAGGCGCTCTTGAGGAAACGGCGCTGGCGCCCTTCGACGCCGTAGCTGAGGAGGGCCGCGATGACGAACCCGGAGAGGGCGGCGAAGGCCGGCGCGACGAGCTCGATCCAGAGGCCCGCCCGGGCGGCCAGGAGCGCCCCCGCCGCCGTGCCCGCGGGGACCGCCAGTCCGAACGCGGCCATGTGCCCCGGCTTTTTCAGCAGGGACGTGCCGATGCCGGCCGCGAGGGCGAGGAGCAGCGCCGAGACCCAGGTCCAGGCCGGCGGGGCCTCCCGGACGAAGTCCCTCTGGACGAGGTTGTCGAGGGCCGTGGCCAGGATCTCCATGCCCGGATAGGCGCCGCCGAAGGGCGTCGGCCGGAAATCGAGCAGCCCGGCCGCCGTCGCCCCGACGAGGACGGTCTTGCCGGCGAACTCGGCGGGTCGGACCTGGGGTTCGCGGCCCTCTTCGATCTGCGCCTGAGAATTGATGACGGCCGCGATCGAATAGGTCTTGTAGGTCCGGTCTGGGCCGTGGAAGCGGAGGATCATCGCCCCGGAGCGGTCGAGGGGCACATCGGCCGGGTCGGGCCCCGCGCCCAGAAGGTTGGCCAGCGTGAGCGGCAGGCTGGCCAGGCGCAGGCCTTCGTACTCCGCGACGAGCGGCAGCCGGCGGTAGACCGAGTCGCCGTCGGGCACGAAATGGACGTTGCCGAGCCGGGCCGCCGCGGCGGCCAGCTCGCCGACGGGGAGGGCCACCGATCGCGCCACGGGGCCGGCGGCGCGGGCGGCGGGGCCGAGGTCCTCGAGCGCCCCTCGGGCCAGCAGCTCCCGCGCCCCGGGATCCGAGGCCTTCTCGTCCGCGCTGAGGAACACCGGCAGGACGACGTTGCCGGCCCGGGCCATCGCCTCGGCCAGGAGCTGGTCGTCCTCGACGCCGTAGGTCGAGCTCTCGGTCATGGTGATGTCGAAAAAGACGGCCTTGGCCCCCCCGGCCTTGAGGAAGTCGAGGACGCCGGCGTAGAGCTGCCGCGGCCACGGCCAGCCGAGCCCCTGCTCCTTTTCGAAATGGTCCAGGCTGACCTGGTCGACGGCCAGGAGGACGATGTCGGCGGAGGCCCGGCCGGGATCGGCCAGGAGCCTGAGCCGTCCGTCCCAGGATCTCCACTCCAAGGTCCGGAACGCGCCCGCGACATGCAACAGGACGGTCAGCGCGAAGGCGGCCAGGCCGGCGGCGCCGCCGCGGAGGGCCTTCCGGCGCCTTTTCGCCCTCGCTTGGTCGTTCGCCATGACGGGCGGGCCCCGGTCAGCGGACCGGCTTCACGGCCGCGGCGAAGCGGGCCGTCCGAACGGCGAGCTTGACCGGCACCGCCCCCAGGGCGGCGATCTCGGCCTTGACCCGGGCCGACCGTTCGGCGGCGCTCGGATGGGTCTTGAACCAGCCCGCGGCGGGTCCGGCGGGCTTGTCCTCCTCCATGCCCCTGAGGAAGGCGGCCAGTCCGTCCGGCGCGTAGCCGGTCCGGACCGTGTACGAGAGGGCTAGCTTGTCGGCCTCGTACTCGAACTTGCGATCGTAGCCGCGCTCGACCAGGGTCTCGACGACGTCGCCGAGGACGCCATCGAAGGCGGCCGTGACCTTGGCCAGCTCCTCGGAGTCGAACTGCCGCGCGGCCTCGCCGCCGATGAGCTTGAACGCGTCGACGAGGCGGGACTTCTTGATCGACTGGAGGCCGTGGCGCCCGGCGACGTGACCGATCTCGTGGGCCAGGATGGCGGCCAGGGTCTCCTCGTCGGCGCATCGTTTGACCAGGCCCTTGGTGACGAAGATGAAGCCGCCCGGGGCGGCCATGGCGTTGACCTCGTCGCTGGCGAGGACGGCGAAGTGGTAGCCGCCGTAGGTCTCGGGCCTTTCCGAGCTGTAGGCGATGGCCGTGCCCAGGACGTTGACGTAGGCGCTCAGCGCGTCGTTGCGATAGAGCCCGTACTTCGAGAGGATCAGAGCGGCCGTGGACCGGCCGATGTAGTACTCCTCTTCCTCGGTGATGTCGGCGAACGTCGAGCGAAGGGTCTCGGCGGTCCGGACCAGGGCATCGGCGTCCTCACGGCTGACCTTGCCGGTCGAGGCCAGGACGTCCGCCGCCCCCTGCTTGACGGCCTGGCAGCCGGTGAGGGCAAGGGCTGCGGCGAGGATGGCCGCCGCGAAGGCCTTGGCCCGGGCGCTCACTGGGCCCCTCCGGACTCGCCCAGGCGGCCGGCCTTGAGGAAGGCCTCGATCTCGGCCGCCGTCGGCCGGATCTTCTCCAGCCGGTCGACCCCGGCGAAATCGAGGTTCGGGTTCGCTGAACGGTACGCGTCCTCGACCTGCTTGTTGAAGCCCTTGGCCGCCAGGGCGACCTCGCCCGCCGAGGCCTGGGTCTGCATCGTCTTGCCGGACGCGGTCAAGCTGACCTTCTTGGCCGTCACCGCCGTCGAATGGACCCACCCGACGACCCCGGACTTGGTCCGGACCTTGACCCAGCCGCTTTGCGTCGCCAGCTTCTCCAGGGTGTCGCCGGCCCTGATCGCGGCCACAGCGGCCGACGTGAACTTGGGGTCTTTCCGGACACTCGTCGTTTTGACCTGGACCGCGACGGTTTCGGCCAGGAGAAAAGCGAAGACGACGAGCACGGCGACGGCCAGGGCTGTCGGGCGAGCGAGGATTCTCATGAGCACCTCCTTGGCGGGGACGTGGTCATCATAGGAAAAAGCCGAACCGCAAGTCAACCGGCCGCCCGGCCGGGGCGTCTTGACTTTCCCGCGGCCCTTGCTTACGCTGGGCCCGATATCCGTCCGGAGAGATCCGGCATGCCCAACCGGAACACCCGAGGGGAGGACCGCCCATGAACAAGAGGATCGCCGTCGCGCTGTTGGCCGTCGCCTGTCTCGCCGGGCTCGCCGCCTGCAAGTCGAAAAAGCCGGCCGCGCCGGCTGAGGCCGAGAAAGAATGGTACCGGTACATCAGCGCCTTCACTTCGGGAGCGATCTCGCGGAAAGGGACGATCCGGGTGTTCTTCGTCGACAATGTCGCGGCGCCCGGACCGGCCTCGGCGGGCCTGCTCGAGTTCTCGCCGACGATCGCCGGCGCGGCCGAATGGCGGAGCCCCCGCGAGCTCGTGTTCACGCCGAAGGCCGAGCTCGAACCCGGCCGGGAGTACAAGGCCGTCGTCAATGCCGGCAAGGTCCTCGACCTGCCCAAGGCCTACGGCCGCTTCGAGTTCGGCTTCAGCGTCATCCGTCCCGGGCTGGAGGTCCTGCTCGACGGGCTCTTCGCCGAGGACCTGGACAAGCCCCAGGCCCAGGTCCTCCGGGGCCGGATGGTCACGGCCGACACGGAAGAGCGGCCGCTCGTCGAGAAGGTCCTCGAGGCCGAGTTCGCCGGCCGGACGCTTCCGATCGATTGGAGCCACGACCTGGACGGGCTGACGCATCACTTCACCGTCCGGGGGATCGAGCGCGGAGACAAGGCCTCCGCGGTGACCCTTTCCTGGGACGGCGCGCCGATCCGGGTCGAGAGCCGAGGCCGCCGTGACGTCGAGGTCCCGGCCGTCGGCGATTTCGAGCTCGTCTCGGTCGAGCCCGTCGCCGGCGAGACCCGTCACGTCCTGGTACGCTTCTCCGATCCCCTGGCCCGGGGTCAGAACCTCCAGGGCCTCATTCGGGTCGAGAACCGGCCGCTGACCTTCGAGATCGACGGCAACGTCGTCCGGGCGTACTCGACCGACGACTTCCTGGGCACCCTCACGGTCCAGGTTCTGCCGGGCATCCGGAATTATCTCGGGCGCAGGATCGCGTCCAGGGCCGACCGCCAGGTCACCTTCGAATCGATCCGGCCCGAGGCCCGATTCGTCGGCCGGGGCCTCATCCTGCCCCGCAAGGACCGCCTGGCCGTGCCCATCGAGGCCGTCAACCTCAAGTCGGTCCAGGTCGCGGCTTTCCAGATCTATCCGGGCAACATGGCCCAGTTCTTCCAGGTCAACCCCCTCGAGGGCTCGGAGGAGCTGGCCCGGGTCGGGCGCTATCTCTGGCGCAGGACCGTGCCGCTCTCGGACGACCCGGCCGTGACCGGGCGGTGGTCGCGCTATGACCTCGACGTGACGCCGCTCTTCAAGGAGAACCCGGGGAGCCTCTTCCGCATCGTCCTGTCGATCAACCGGGGCAATTCGACCTACCCCTGCGTCGCGAGCGACAAGCCGGTCATCGAAGAGCCGCCGCTCCGGAACCTGGACGACGTGGGCTGGTCCCGTTATTCGAACTGGGACTACGCCGACGAGGGCTACGAGTACCGGCCCGGCGATTGGGCCCGCCGGAACGATCCCTGCTCGGACGCCTACTATATGCCCCGCTACAATCCCGCCGCCGTGACCGGGCGGAATTTCTTCGCCTCGAACATCGGCCTCGTGGCCAAGCTCGAGGAGAATGGGCGGCTCCACGTCGTCGCGACCGACATCCCGACCGGCCGGCCGCTCACGGGCCTACGGGTGAAGGCCTTTAACTATCAAAACCAGCTCCTCGGCGAGACGGCCTCGGACGGGAACGGCTTCGCCGTCCTCGATCTCGCCGCGCGGCCGTTCTATGTCGCGGCCGAGGGCGGCGGCGACACCGGCTACCTCCGCGTCAGCGGCGAGGGCGTCCTGCCGATGAGCCACTTCGACGTCGGCGGCGAGGTCGCCGAGAAGGGCGTCAAGGGCGCGATCTACGGCGAGCGCGGCGTCTGGCGGCCGGGCGATACGCTCCATCTGACCTTCGCCCTCTTCGACCGGGAGAAGGTCCTGCCCGCCGGACATCCGGTCGTCCTCGAGCTCTATTCGCCCCAGGGACAGCTCGTCCGGACACTCAAGCCGGAAAAGACGGTCGAGCCGTTCTACGCTTTTAGCGTCGAGACCGAAGAGGCGGCGCCGACGGGCAACTGGCAGGCCCGGGTCCTCGTCGGCGGCCTGACCTTCAGCAGGACGCTCAAGATCGAGACCGTCGTGCCGAACCGGCTCAAGATCGTCCTCGACCCCGGCCGCGAGGCGCTCCTGCGCAAAGACATGCCGCTCACGGCGTCCGTCGCCGCTCAATGGCTCCACGGCGCCCCGGCCGCCAACCTGAAGTACGACGTCAACGTGCGCCTGACGCCGCGCCCGACCCGGTTCGACCGCTACCCGGACTTTTCGTTCGACGACCCGGCCCGGGATTTCGAGGGCGGGACATTCGAGGTCGCGAAAGGCACGCTCGACGCCGAGGGCCGGGCGACGGCCAAGATCGCGATCGAGCCGCGGCAGCCGAGCCCGGGCTCGCTCGAGGCGGCGTTCACCAGCCGCGTCTTCGAGGAGAGCGGCGATTTCAGCGTCGATGCCTTCTCCCTGCCCTTCCATCCTTATGATTCCTATGTCGGCGTCCGGACGCCCGCCGGCGACCCGGCCCGGGGCATGCTGCTCACCGACCAGGACCACGAGGTCCGGATCGTCACCGTCGACCCGGCCGGCCGCCCCGTTCCGCGGGACAAGGTCATCGTCTCCCTCTACAAGATCGATTGGCGTTGGTGGTGGGACCGGAGCGGCGAGTCGCTGGCCCAGTACGTCTCGAGCGTCGAGACCCGGCCGATCCTCCGCGGGGAGATCGCGACGCCCGACGGCGCCGGCACCTGGACCTTCCGGATCCGCTATCCGGAGTGGGGCCGCTATCTCGTCCGGGCGGAGGACCCGGCCGGCGGCCACGCCTCAGGGCGGCTCGTCTACATCGACTGGCCGGGCTGGGCCGGCCGGTCCCGTGAGGAGGGCGGGGCCGGGGCGACGGCCTTGGCCATCACGGCCGACAAGACGTCCTACAAGGCCGGGGAAAAGGCCGTCGTCTTCCTGCCCGAGGCCGTTCAAGGCCGGGCCCTCGTCGCGCTCGAGAACGGCAGCTCGGTCCTCGACAAGTTCTGGGTCTCGACGGTCAAGGGCCAGAACCGCTTCGAGATCCCGCTCACGGCGGCCATGGCGCCCAACATCTACGTCCACGTCACGCTCATCCAGCCCCACGAGAACAAGACGAGCGACACGCCCATCCGCCTTTACGGGGCCATCCCCATCATGGTCGAGGACCCGGGGACGCGCCTCGAGCCGGCGATCAAGGTGGCCGATGAGATCCGGCCGAAGGAGAAGTTCCGGGTCGAGGTCCGCGAGGCGGCCGGCCGGCCCATGACCTATACGCTGGCCGTCGTCGACGAGGGCCTGCTCGGCCTGACCCGCTTCGCGACACCGGACCTGCGCAAGGTCTTCTATGCCCGCGAGGCCCTCGGCGTCTCCACCTGGGACCTGTTCGATCTCGTCGCCGGGGCGTACGGGGCCGAGCTCGCCCGCATCCTGGCCCTCGGCGGCGGCGAAAGCGCGGGATCGGCGGACAAGGCCAAGCAGCCGCGGCGCTTCCCGCCGGTCGTGCTGTTCGAGGGCCCGTTCGAGCTCAAGGCCGGAGGGAGCGGCGTCCACGAGCTCCTGATGCCCCAGTACTTCGGGGCTGTCCGGGTCATGGTCGTGGCCGGGCGCGAGGGGGCGTTCGGCTGGGCCGAGAAGTCCGTGCCGGTGCGCCGGCCGCTGATGACCCTGGCGACACTGCCGCGGGTCGTCCGGCCGGGGGAGGAGGTGGCCATGCCGGTCACGGTGTTCGTCACCGATCCGGCCATCAAGGAGGTCACGGTCGCGGTCGAGACGAACGGGGCTTTCGAGATCGTCGGCGAGCGCTCGAAAAAGGTCGCCTTCGCCAAGCCGGGCGACGACATCGTCACCTTCGCCCTCAGGACGGCCGCCGTCGGGCAGGGCGAGGTTCGCACCCGGGCGACTGTCGGCGGCGAGAAGGTCGAGGACGCGATCGCCATCCCCGTCCTGGCCGCGAACGCCATGATGACCCAAACGACGCGGCTCGAGATCAAGCCGGGCGAGACGGCGGGGAGCGAGGTCAAGCCGTTCGGCCTCGAGGGGACGAACGCGATCGCCTTCGAGGCGTCCGCCGTGCCGCCGCTCAACCTCGAGAAGCGATTGGATTACCTCATTCAATATCCCTACGGCTGCCTGGAGCAGACGCTTTCGGCGGCCTTCCCCCAGCTCTATCTCAAGGGCCTGGTCAAGCTCGATGACGAGAAGATGCGGGACATCCAGGAGCACATCAAGGCGGCCATCGACAAGATGCCCTCGTTCCAGATGACGAACGGCGGGTTCTCTTTCTGGCCCGGGCAGCGTGAGGGCCACGAATGGACCACGACCTACGCCGGGTACTTTCTGCTCGAGGCGGCCCGCCTCGGCTACCACGTGCCGCAGGCGATGCTCGACGCCTGGCGGGCCAACCAGCGGCTGCTGGCCAACGGCTTCGTCACCGGCGGCGACGCGTCCGAGCTGAGGCAGGCATTCCGGCTGTTCACGTTGGCGCTGGCCCGGGACCCCGATCTCGGGGCCATGAACAGGCTGCGCGAGACGGACGGCCTGCCGGGGCTCGCGGCGGTGCTGCTCGGCGCCGCTTTTCAGGTGACGGGGCAGACGGACGCGGCGGCGGACCTGGCCGGGCGGGCCAAGCTCGAGTTCCGGCCCTACCGTGATCACAGCGTCACGTTCGGCTCGGACTTCCGCGACAAGGCCCTGGCCGTGCGCGCTTTCGTTCAGATAGGCCGGTCCGAGCGGGCCAAAGAGCTGGTCGAGGATATCGCCAAGACCTACGGCTCGGACCTGTGGCTGTCGACGCAGGAGACGGCCCTCGGGCTCATGGCCCTCGCCGCGTTCTATGGTAGCGCCGAAGGCGGGACCTTCCGCTACCGCTTCGCTTGGGACGGCGAGCGGCCCGTCGACGCGGAATCGGCGACGCCGTTCGACCGGCGCGAGTTCCCGAGCTTCCCGGCGGGGGGCCGGACGCTCGCCGTGACCAACGTCGGCTCGTCGGCCCTCTATGTCAACGTTTACCGGCGCGGCGTGCCGCCGGCGGGGATCGAAACGCCGTCGGCGGAAGGCCTGTCGATCGACGTCCAATACCGCGACATGAGACGGAACGCCGTCGACCTGGGGCAGGTCGGCCAGGGGATCGACCTGCTGGCCGAGGTCCGGGTCACGAACAAGACGCCGAGGCGGCTCCAGAACCTTGTCCTGACCCATCTCGTGGCCTCGGGCTTCCAGATCAAGAACCCGCGTTTCGCCGACGAGGGCGGGCAGGCGGCGGGCGTCGACTACCAGGACATCCGCGACGACCGCCTGTTCACCTATTTCGGGCTGGGCGAGAACGAAACGAAGGTCTTCCTCGTCGTCGTCAATGCCTCGTATCGCGGGCGCTATTACCAGCCGGGTGTCGCCGTCGAGGCCATGTACGACGCGGCCATCCACGCCAACACGAAAGGACAGTGGATCGAGATCGTCCAGTGAATTGCCCCAAGAGCGTGAGATACGAACGGCGACACGATCGAAGACATGTCCCTCGGGTACGTGTCCCCCTCTTGAAGCGTCGCGAATCACGTTATGTTGCCGCCGTGATCATCCTTCTTTTCGGTTTCTTCTTCGCGCTTCCCGTCGTCCGTTTCAACGACCCGGTCTCGCCGGTGCTGTTCGCCGCCGACGGGCGGCTCCTCGGGGCCCGGCCGGCCGCCGACGGCCAGTGGCGCTTCCCGCCCGGCGACCTCGTCCCCGATCGTTTCTTCGAGGTCCTGGTCCGCCTCGAGGACAAGCGTTTCTTCGTCCATCCCGGCGTCGACCCCTTGGCCGTTCTCCGGGCCGCCCGGCAGAACCTCCGAGCCGGCCGGGTCGAAAGCGGGGCGAGCACGATCACCATGCAGGTCGTTCGGCTGGCCCGCAAGGGCCGCGACCGGACCTTATGGGAAAAGATGAAAGAGGCCGCGCTCGCGCTGCGGCTCGAGGCGCGGCGATCGAAGAGAACGATCCTCGGCCTGTTCGCCGCCCGCGCGCCCTTCGGCGGGAACGTCGTCGGCCTCGAGGCCGCGTCGTGGCTCTATTTCGGCCGTGCGCCATCGCGCCTGAGCTGGGCCGAGGCCGCCTTCCTGGCCGTCCTGCCGAACGACCCCGGCCTCGTCGCTTCGGCG
>CAYOYQ010000069.1:0-14301 GCA_964408215.1 uncultured Eubacteriales bacterium | reverse complement strand
ACCGTGCGTAACTGGTTCCCCGGGGGACCGGGGAGCTAGAGGCAATTCCCGAGCACAGCCGGAGAGAGGGAGGACCTTATTGGTACTTCCCCATGATATAGTTCTCGAGGTTCTCGATCTTGACCTTCTGGTCGCCGATGATGGCCTTGACCACGTCGCCGATCGAGATGACCCCGGCGAGCTTGCCGTCCTTGCAGACGGGCAGATGGCGGATATGCTTGTCGGTCATCAGGGCCATGCACTCCTCGGCCGTCGACCCGTGGTGGACGCCGTAGACCTCTTTGGTCATGATGTCCTTGACCGGCGTTTCCTGCGACATCCGGCCCATCAGCACGACCTTGCGGGCGTAGTCCCGCTCGGAGAGGATGCCCGCGACCTCCTCGTTCTTGTCGATGACGATCAGGGCGCCGATGCCCTTCTTGGCCATGAGCTCGAGGGCCTCATAGACGGTGGCCTCCGGGTCGATCGTCCAGGCCTTGTGGCCCTTCTGGTCGAGCATGTCCTTGACCGTGATCATTTTCTCCCTCCTCGGCGAAGCGCCGTTCGTTCCGCGACCCTACCACTATAGCCGGGCCCGGGCCCTTTTTCAATCGAAGTAGCCGACGAGGTCGTCCCGGTTGAGGCCCTGAAGGAGCGCCGTCCGGGCCACCGCCCGGGCTACGGCCCGGTGCAGGGCCTTGTCGAGCGGATCGGGGACGATCTCGCCCGGCTTGGCGAAGCCCGCGATGGCGTCGGCCGCGGCCATGAGCATCTCCCGGGTGATGCGGGGCACGTCCGCGTCGACCGCGCCGCGGAAAATTCCGGGGAAGCCGAGGACGTTGTTGACCGTGCGCCCGTCGGCCGCGAAAGCCGCCCCCGCGGCCAGAGCCTCGTCCGGGTCGATCTCGGGATTGGGATTGGACAAGGCCAGGATGATCTGGCCCGGCCGGACACTCTCCTTCTTGATCAGCCCGGGGACGCCGGTCGTGGCGATGACGACGTCGCATCCGGCCATGATGGCCCGGAGGTCCGAGGGGAGGCCGCCGGCCGCCTTCAATCTCGCGAGGGCGTCCGGGGCGATGTCCGCGCCGAGGACCGGTTTGCCGAAACGGAACATCAGCATCCGGGCCAGGGCGAAGCCGGCCGCGCCGAGGCCGACGATCCCGATCGAGCGCCGGGCCAGGTCCGTCGCCGTGGCCTTGGCGGCGTTGAGCAGGGTCGCCGTGACGACGACGGCCGTGCCGTGCTGGTCGTCGTGCATGACCGGGATCGGGAGCCGCGCCTGGAGGCGCTCCTCGATCGCGAAGCAGCGCGGCGCGGAGATGTCCTCGAGCTGGATCGCGGCGAAGGTCGGGGCGATGTGGGCGACCGTCTCCACGATCTCGTCGGGGTCCTTGGTGTCGAGGAGGATGGGCATGCCCGAGAGGCCGGTCAGGGTCTCGAGCAGGCTGGCCTTGCCCTCCATGACCGGCATGGCCGCCTTGGGGCCGATGTCGCCGAGCCCCAGCACGGCCGTGCCGTCGGTCACGATGGCCACGAGGTGGCGGATCGACGTGAAGCGCCGGGCGAGCGAGGGGTCGTCCTTGATCTTCAGGCTGACCTCGGCGACGCCGGGGGTGTAGACGCGGCGCAGCGTGCTCAGCGTCGAGATATCGTAGCGGCTGCGGATGGCGATCTTCCCGCCCTGGTGCATCTCCAGGACCTCGTCGCGGACCTCGAGGAGCTGGACCCCCTCGGTCGCTTCGACGACCCGGATGATCCGCCCGAGATGCTTGAGGTCGTCGGCGTAGACGGTGATGTCGCGGTCGACGGCCGAGCCGCCCATGTGGACCGAGCGGATCTCGCCGATCAGGCCGCCCTGGTCGCCGATCGCCGAGAGCAACCGCCCCAGGCTGGCCGGCTTCTGCTGCAGCCGGCAGCGGAACATCCTCTGGATCTTGCCATCCCACCACATGTTCGGAACCCTCCCTCCGCGGCGTCAGTCGAGCAGCAGAAAAGCGTAACGGTTCATCTCCTGGTCGTAGTCCGAGAGCACGTCGATCGGATACCCCAGCTTCCGGACGGTGCTGAAGACGTCCACGGCCAGGGCGTCGGCGGTCGGCCGGGCCAGCTTGGGCTCCTTGCAGGTCGTCCGGTCGCCCGTGCACTCGAGGCAGATGCCGCAGCTGTCGAAAAAGATCAAGAAGGCTTTGACGAAGCCGGCCTTGAAGATCTCGTGCTCGAGCTTGAGGAGCTCCAGGCTGAGCTTGCGACTCCAGGGATGGCGGTCCTCGGGCCGGTCGGCCGTCTTGGCGAAGTGGAAGACGACGCCCCGGCGATACTCCCGGAAGAAGCGGGCGCAGGCGTCGACGGGCGGGGCGTTGGGCGGGCAGGCCGCGTTCCGGCCGTACTCCCGACAGCCGTACAGGCATTTCATCCGGACCCACTCGGCGACGACGATCTCGGCCGGGTCGATCCAGCGGAAGTCGGGGAAGCCGCGCTCGGCGAAGAGCGCCTCGAGGGCGAGCTTCGCGGCCTTGGGACCGGGAGCGGCGGGTTTGCGGGCCGGGGACTTCGACCGGGGCATGGCGGACCTCCTGCCGGCGCCGGGCCGGACGCGACGGGTTATAACATCTTCCTTCCGGCGCTGTCAACGACCGGCCGGGCCTTCCGCCCGCGGCGGTCCTCCGCTATAATCGGTGCCGTGACCGGCCCCCTCGACCCCGACCGTTTCGCCGTCGTGCTTGTCCGGCCCGACAGCCCGGAGAATATCGGCCTGGCCGCCCGCGGCCTGGCCAACACCGGGTTCGGCGATCTCCGCGTCGTCGGCCTGGACCGCTTCGAGCCGGCGGCCTGGCGGACGGCCATCCACGCCGAAGCGATCCTCGAGTCGGCCCGCTTCTTCGGCTCGCTCGAAGCGGCGGTGGCCGACCGGGACCTCGTCCTCGGCTCGACGGCCCGCGTCCGTCACGACTTCCCCCTCGTCACCCTGCCCGAGGCCGTCCGCCGGGTCCGCGAATATCCGGCTTCGACCCGGGTCGGCCTCGTCTTCGGCAACGAGCGGACCGGGCTGACCCAGCCCGAGCTCGCCCTCGCCAACGTCCGCTTCCGCATCGCCCAGGCGGCCCGGCAGCCGTCCTACAACCTTGGCGTCGCCGTCACCCTGACCCTCCACGCCGTCGCCTTCGCCGACGCGCCGCCGCCGGCCGCGCGGCGGGGCCTGCCGCTCAGCCACGACGAGCAGGCCGAGGCCGGCCGCCGCTTCCGGGCCCTGCTCGACAGCCTCGGCTTCATGCACGCGACGAACCGCGCCTTCATCTCCGACAAGGTGGAGGACATCTTCTTCCGGATGGCCCTCACGGCCAAGGACCGGGACATCATCCTGGCCATGTTCCGCAAGGCCCTCGAGGGCCCGCGCGAGCCCCGGCCGCGCCGACATCACCCAAAGGAGCGTTCATGAACCCCAAAGAGCTGAAGGTCGTCTTCGGCGATAAGTACAAGATCGACGTCGAGTACAAGGGCTATGTCATCAAGACCGACCAGCCCGTCCGCGACGGCGGCGACGCGACGGCCCCGTCGCCGTTCGACTACTTCCTGGCCGCCCTGGCCGCCTGCGCGGGCTTCTACGCCGCGGCCTTCTGCAAGGAACGCAAGATCCCGACCGAAGGGCTCGGCGTGACCATGACGACCGAGCGCGGCGAGGTCTCCAAGATGATCGACAAGATAACCTTCACGGTCGACCTGCCGGCGGGCTTCCCCGAGAAGTATCGGTTCGCCCTGGTCAAGGCCGTCGAGCACTGCACGGTCAAGGCCCACATCCAGAGGGCGCCTCAGTTCGAGGTCGTCGTCAGGCCTTAGAGCGGGAGCGCCGCCGCCTCACGGCGTCTGCGGCAGCCAGAGATAGTAGAAGCCCGCTTTCAGCGCGCCGACCATCGTCTCGAGGACCTTGGCGTCGAGGGGGACGAGATCGCTCCTCCCGTCCGCGTAGATGTTGGACTTCGTCTTCGGGAAATAGGTGTACGACACGAGCTTGGCGCTCGTGAGCGAAGCCCCCTCCTTGGCCCGGGCGAAGGCGTCGTCGAAGTAGCCGACGGCGTCGATGAGGCCGAGCTTCAGGGCCTGGGGCGCGGTGTAGACGCGGCCGTCCGCGATCCGGCGCAGCTCGGCGGCCGCGATCTTGCCCTGCCGACCCTTGGCCACGACGGCGAGGAAGCCCTCGTAATACTCGTCGATGACCGCCTGGAAGATCTTCTTCTCGTCCTCGGTCATGTCCCGGAACGGCGAGCCGGAATCCTTCGACGGGCCGGACTTGATGATGTTGACCTTGACCCCGATCTTGGCCATCAGCGCTTCGACGCTTGGGAAGATGGAGATGACGCCGATCGAGCCCGTCAGCGTCGACGGGTGGGCGACGATGGCGTCGCAGGCCGAGGCGATGTAATAGCCGCCCGAGGCCGCGACGCTCATCATCAGGCCGATGACCGGCCGGCCGGTCCGCTGCTTGAAGCGCAGGACCTCATGATAGATGATGTCGCTCGCGGTGACCTCGCCGCCCGGCGTGTCCAGGCGGAGGATGACCGCCTTGACCAGCGGGTCGGCCGCGGCCCGCTCGAGCCGCTCGAACACGCGGGCCACGACGCTCTTTTCCCGGGCCAGGAACCCGGTCTCCAGGGCGGAGGAGATGGTCCCGTCGATGTCGATCATCAGGACCTTTTCCCGGGCCGGGCTGGGGACCAGGACGACCTCCTGGAGCTTGTCCTCGCCGAGCAGGTCGAGCCGGATCTGCGGGGCGCAGGCGGGGAGCGCGGCCAGAACGGCCGCGAGCAGGAGCGCTCCGAGAGGGGTTCTTTTCATCGGCAGCCTCCTGAAGCGGACGGCTTCTGGAAATTCCGGCCGGCCCGCCGCGTCGGCGGCGTGACCATCCGGATGGCCTTCGGCAGGACGCGGAACTCGACCCGGTCCCGGTCGGGGAGGACCTCGCCGTTGTATTGGACGGGCAGGTCCCGGCCGCTGATGACGACGCGCTTGGCCTTGAAATGCCGCATCGTCCGCTGGTACCAGCCGAAGTAGATGAGCGGGAAGAGAAAGGCGTATTTGACGGGCTTGAGCTCGAACAGCGTGATATCGAGATAGCCGTCGTCGACGACGGCCTTCGGGGCGATCCGCCAGCTGTAGCCGAAGTAGTTCGTCTTGGCCACGATGCAGTCGAAGAACGACGACGCGACCGTCCTCTCGTCGAACGGCCCGGCCGCGTCGAAGCCGTCGAAGAGCGCGACCGTCTTGGGCTCCGCCGGCGTGTCGAAGAGCCGGCGGGCGGCCACGACGTGGCCCCAGAGCCCCTGGATCTTGCCGGCCAGCTTTTCGCCCGTGACCCGGGCCGTGGCCCCGACGCTGGCGAAGGCCGCGACGCGGCCCTCGACCTCGAGCAGGTCGATCGGCCGGGCCACGCCCTCAGCCAGGCGGTCGATGGCCCGGAAGGGGTTCTTGGGGACCGCGAAGGCCTTGCGGAAGGCGTTGCCGCTGCCGAAGGGGATGACCCCGAAGAGGACCCGGTCCTGCCGGCCGGCCTCGAAGATCCCGTGGAGCGAGTCGGCGATCGTCCCGTCGCCGCCCATGGCCACGATGACGTCGGCCTTCTCGGACGCCAGGGCCGCCTTCTCGACCGTGGTCCGCGTGTCGCCCAGCGTGTCCCAGACCTCGCCGGGCAGCTTTTTCTGGAGATAAGTACGCAGGAACCGCCGCCGCATCCATTTGGAATTGGCCGCCCGGGGGTTGATCAGGCAGACGGTCCTGAGGCCGTCGATTCTCTCCGTCATGGGTCCGGCGGTTCCGTGGTCGCTCCGAAGGTCCCCCTCATTGTAGCGCATGTCCCGGGACCGGTCAAAGAGCGCGGGGGGAATTGAACGGTCCGGGACCTTGGGCTAGAATGTCCGGAGACAGCCCATGAGGCCCCTCGAGAAGACCGTCACCGTCCGGGACCGGACCTTCCTGCTGCGGGTCGAGACCTCGTCGACGTCGTCGGACTACGCCATGTACGAGGACCTCCGCGAGGAGGTCTGGGGCTTCCCCGACGATCACATGTCCAGCGCCCGGAACATGATGTGCGAGAACGTCTTCCACGAGGGCGGCAGCCTCTTCATCGGCGCCTTCACCGAAGCGGAGGAGGGCGGCTTCCGCCCCGAGGCGGAGTATCTCGTCGGCTTCGTTTACGGGTTCGTCGGCGTCCGGGACAAGGAGGTCGGCTACCGCGACCCGAAGAACCTCCGCTTTTACGCCCAGTACGCGGGCGTCCGGAAGGCCTTCCAGAGCTACGGCCTCGGCGTCCTCCTCAAGGAATACCAGCGCGAGATGATCCTCGACCTCCTCGGCGTCTCGACCATCATCTGCACCTACGATCCCCTGACCGGCGTCAACGCCAACCGCAACGTCCACCATTTCGGCATGGACGTCCTCGAGTATCGCGTCGCCATCTACGGCGAATACGGCGGGCTGCTCAACCGCCCGGACGTGCCGACGGACCGGTTCTTCATGTCCTGGGACCTCGAGCGGACCGGCGGCCGGCCGGCCTACGACCTCGACGCGGCCCTGGCCGCGCCGGCGCCGATCCGGGCCGAGCTCCGCCGGGTGGCCGGGAAGACCATGGACCTCGAGCTCGAGGTCGTCGCCGGCACCGACGCCGCCGTCGAGGCCGATCCGCTCCTCGTCCGCATCCCCCGCGATTTCTACCTGACGCTCCAGGAGACGGACGTCCACGACAACGAGATCCGGAAGATCCCCGTCGACTGGAGGATGGCCACCCGCCTGGTCTTCCTGGCCCTCTTCGGCCGCGGCTACAAGGTCGTCGATTTCCTCAAGGCCGACGACCGCGTCCCCGCCAACCATTACGTCCTCACCCGAGCGCGGGGGCCGGGCCGATGACGACGCCTGTCCTTGTCCGGACCCGGTCGCTCGCGAAAACGTACGTCGTCGGCGATGTCCGGGTCGCGGCGCTCGCGGACGTCACGCTCGCCGTCGGCGAAGGCCGTTTCGTGGCCATTATCGGCGCCTCGGGCTCAGGCAAGTCCACCCTGCTCAACCTCCTCGGCGGGCTCGACACCCCGACCGGGGGCGCGATCGAAGTCGGCGGGGACCTCATCTCCTCGATGGACCGCGAGGCCCTGGCCCGCTACCGGCGCCACGTTACCGGGATGATCTTCCAGTCGTTCAACCTCGTCCCGTCGCGGACCGCCCTCGAGAACGTCGAATTGCCGCTCATCTTCGCCGGCGTCGAGCGGGCCGAGCGCCGGCGGCGCGCGGCGGAGCTTCTCGACCGGGTCGGCCTGGCCGCCCGTGCCGCCCACCGGCCCTCCGAGCTCTCCGGCGGCGAGCAGCAGCGCGTGGCCGTCGCCCGGGCCCTGGCGAACGACCCGAGGATCCTCCTCGCGGACGAGCCGACCGGGAACTTGGACAGCCGGACGTCGCGGGAGATCGTCGGCCTTCTGGCCGAGCTCAACCGCGGCCGCAACCTGACCGTGATCATGGTCTCGCACGAGGAAGGCCTGGTCCGCGAGTTCGCCCACGACGTTATCAAGCTCCGGGACGGCCGGGTCGTGGCGGAGGAAGGCGCCCCATGAGGTTCGGTGACGCCGTCGGGTTCGCGCTCTCCAGCCTCAGGAAGAGGCGCCTCCGGACCTTCCTCACCGCCTCCGGGGTCATGATCGGCATCGGCGCGCTCGTCTGCATGATCTCGTTCGGGAAGGGGATGCAGAAGAACGTCACCGAGGCCTTCAAGGCCGCCGACCTCTTCACCGCCATCATGGTCATGCCCGCCGGCCCGTCCGAGCCCGGCGGGGACCCCGATGAGCCCGGCTCGCGGCGCGGCGGCGGCGCCGCGGCGGCGGCGGCGAAGGGAACGCTCCTCGATGACGCGGCCGTGGCCGAGATCCTGAAGATCCCCGGGGTCATGACCGCCTACCCCGAAGTCAGCTTTCCGGCCCAGGTCGGGCTCGGGGACGAAGGGGAGTTCCGGCTCGTCCAGGTCGTGCCGGCCGCGGTGGCGGCCTCGAGGGCCCTCCGGGTCAAGTGGGGACGGGCCTACGCGAACGACGACGAGAGGGGCGTCGTCATCAGCGGCTCGTTCGCCCGCCGGCTCGGCCTGAAGGACCCCGCGGCCGCCGTCGGCCGAACGCTGCGGATCAAGTCGGTCTCCTTCGACTTCGCCGCGCTCGACCCCGGCCGCATGATGACCGGTGGCGGAGGGCTGCCCCTGGCCCAGGAATCCTACGACTTTCCCGTCCTCGGCGTGACCGGGACGGCGGCCTTCGGCGAGGGCGGGCCCGGCCTCGGCCAGAACGACGTCTTCCTCCCGCCCGGGCCGGCCCGCGGCATCAAGAGGCTGCCCATCACGAGCGTCTGGGACGTCTTCCGCATGAGCGGCGGACGGGTCGGCTATTCGGCCGTGAGCGTCAAGCTCGGGTCGCTCCGCGATCTCAAAGCGGTCCAATCGAGGATCCGGGACCTGGGCTTTTCGACGTTCGCCCTCGCCGACCAGTTCGAGGAGGTCACCAAGGCCTTTTATCTCATGGACATGGTCCTCGCGGCCGTCGGCATGATCGCCATCGTCGTCGCCGCCCTGGGCATCGTCAACACCATGGTCATGTCCATCCTCGAGCGCTTCCGCGAGATCGGCGTGATGAAGTCGGTGGGCGCGGGCGACGGCGACATCAAGAAGATCTTCTTTTTCGAGACGGGAGCGATCGGCCTCCTCGGGGGCGCCGCCGGCTGCCTCCTGGGCCTGGCGACGAGCCTGCTCATCAACCGGATCGTCAACATCTATCTCGCCCGCCAGGGGATCCCTTACGGGCATTACTTCGCCTTCCCGCTCTGGCTCTTCCTCGGGGCGATGGGCTTCTCCCTCCTGGTCAGCCTGGCCGCCGGCATCTACCCGGCCCGGCGCGCGGCCCGCGTCGATCCCGTCATCGCCCTCCGCCACGATTGAACCCATTTCGGTGACGCGCAACTCAATTCAGTTCATCCTCCCAGTATGGATCAAGGCGCTCATCCCCGAACGGGTCCTGTCCGGTGGCGTCCCCGTCCGGCTTCGGCTCCACCCATCCCCCCGTGGGGAACCCCTTCCGCCTCCAGGCGGACGGGGACTATCCCCCGGCCACCCGTTTTTGGGCTAAGCGCCTTGCCTCGCAGAAGGGAATTAGGCGTATTGAGTTGTGTGTCACCGAAATACCAATGGTGCTATAATGCCGGGGACTGAAGGAGCCGTCATGAAAGATCGCCGTATCGGGACCGCTTGTTCGCTCGCCCTCATTGTCGCCGTCATCGGCGCCTGCGCCGTGGCCAAGACGCCGCCGTCGGTCGAGCAGAGAGCCCGCCAGCTCCACGCCCGGATCCTGACCGTCGACACCCATTGCGACACGGCCATGCGGCTGCTCACCCCCGGCTGGAAGATCGGAGAGCGACATGACCCGGCCGAGCGGGCGAGCGGCAAGCTCGACCTGCCGCGGATGAAGGAGGGCGGCCTCGACGCCGAGTTCTTCGCCGCCTTCGTCGGCCAGGGGCCGCTCACCCCGGAGGGCTACGAGAGGGCCAAGACGAGCGCCCTGCGCGCCGTCGACGCCGTCCACAAGATGACCGAGGACTGCAGCTCGATGATCGGCCTGGCCGTCGATCCCGCCGGCGCCCGGCGCCTCAAGGCCGAGGGCAAGCTCACGGCCTTCATCGGCCTGGAGAACGGCTACCCCGTCGGCCACGACCTCTCCCTCGTCAAGGCCTTCTTCGACAAGGGCGTCCGCTACATCACGCTCTGCCACTCCTCCGACAACGATATCTGCGATTCCTCGACCGACCGCCGCGCCCCCGAGGACAACGGCCTGAGCGCGTTCGGCCGCGAAGTCGTGGCCGAATGCAACCGCCTGGGCATGCTCGTCGACATCTCCCACGCTTCGGAGAAATCCTTCTATGACGTCATCGCCGCGTCGAAGGCCCCGATCTTCGCCTCCCACTCGAGCGCCCGGGCCGTCTGCGACAACCCCCGCAACCTCACCGACGACCAGCTCCGGGCCCTGGCCAAGAACGGCGGCGTCGTCCAGATCTGCTTCCTCGGCGCCTACGTCAAGACCCCGCCCCCGTCGCCCGAACGCGACCAGGCCCTCAAGGAGCTCGAGGCCAAGTACGGCAACCTCCGCGAGATCCGCGACGAAGCGCTGCGCAAGGAAGCCATGGCCGCCCGCGAAGCGGTCAATCAGAAATTCCCCCAGGCCCGGCCCAACGTCCAGGACCTCGTCGACCACATCGACCACGTCCGGAAGGTCGTCGGCATCGATTCTGTCGGCATCGGGACCGACTTCGACGGCGGCGGCGGGGTCGTCGGCTGCGACGACGTGAGCGGCATGATCCACGTGACCGAGGAGCTCATCCGGCGCGGCTACACCGACCGCGAGATCGAGAAGATCTGGAGCGGCAATTTCCTGCGGGTCTTTCAGAAGGTCCTCGACTTATCCGCAAAATAGCTTTAGCCTGTTCAACCGGCGTAAAGAGAATTTACGGCCGAGGCCCTATTTTTCTCATATCTCATTTATTTCAATGATTTTATCATCTTCCCGGCGTGGCATGATCCTTGCTTTGTATGAATGGGCTTGTCCGATGTGCAATTTCGGATCTTTTTCGCTATGATGAAGCTGACCTCATGACCACCGGCCGCCGGTCCCGCATGCTCGCCGTCCCGGCCCTCGCCGCCTTCGGCCTGGCCGGACTGCTGGCCTCGCCGGGCTTCTCCGTCCGGCAGACCCCGGCCGAAACGCCGCGCTACACCGGGACCCTGAGGATCCGCGGCTACGCCCAGCCCTTCAACCAGATCTTCGACCCGGCCTTGCCCTCCCACTACCTCATCAGCGAACAGCTCTACGACGGGCTGGTCCGCTTCGACGCCCGCTTCACTCCCATGCCCGCCCTGGCCGAGTACTGGACGACCTCCGACGGCGGCACGCGCCTGACCTTCTATCTTCGCAAGGGCGTCCGGTTCCACAACGGCCGGGACCTCACGGCCGACGACGTCAAATACTCCCTGGAACGGCTGGTCCGCAACCGCCCGGGCAACACCTATTATCAGTATTTCACCCGGCAGGTCGTGGGGGCCCAGGACTATTGGGAAGGGAAGGCCACGGAGGTCGCCGGCTTCAGGGTCGTCGACCCTTCGACGTTCGAGATCCTCTGGACCCGCCCCTATGTCTCGGGCCTGTACCTCCTCGGCATGTACTACTGCAAGATCCTGCCCAAGGACCTGCTCGAGAGCCAGGGCCGCCACTTCTTCGACAGGCCCGTCGGGACGGGCCCGTTCCGGTTCGAAGAGTGGATCCGGGGGCCCAAGCTCGACATCCTCGGCGTTCGCCTCGAGCGCAATCCCTTCTATTTCGAGCGCCGGCCCTATCTCTCGGCCATCGAATACAGCCCCCATTTCACGGACGACCAGTTCGAGGAGGGCACCGTCCAGCTCGTCTCCGTGACCTCGGAGAGGGTCCTGCGGCCGCGCTACCAGCTCCTCGAGAACACCACCCTGAAGTCGTACTTCCTGGCCCTGAGCTGCGACGCCGCGCCGCTCGACCGGCCCGAGGTCCGCGGGGCGCTGGCCCTGGGCCTCGACAAGACCCGGCTGGCCGAGGCGTTCGGCACGATCTCCTTCAACTACCAGGTCCTCAAGAGCTACATCCCGCCGCTTCTTCCCGGCTTCCAGGCCCGGGTCGAAGCGCCCGTCAGCGACGTCGACGCCGCCCGGCTCCTCCTCGACCGCTTCCTCCCGAACGGACGCAAGGGCCTGACCCTGCAGCTCCTGATCCCGGGGCCGAGGACCGAAGCCGTCTCCCGGCTCGCCCGCGAGCTCCAGGGCCAGCTTCGGGCCCTGGAGATCTCGGCCGACGTCCGCTATCTTCGCAGGCCCGAGGACGCGCGGGGGATCCGGGGGCCCTACCTGAAGCTCCTCGAATACACGATGGATTACCCCGACCCCGAGAACATCCTGGTCCCGCTATTCGATTCGCAGTCCGTCCTCAACGCCCAGAACTCGCGGTACGCCAACCCCCAGCTGGACACCTTGCTCGAGAGATCCTTGGTCGAGCGCAGCTGGGAGAAGCGGGCCGATCTCTTCCGGGACGCCGAGAAGGCCCTGTTCAAGGACACGCCGGCCATCCCGTTGTTCTCGGAGCGCGTCCGCATCGCCCTGCTGCCCCAGGTCCGGGGGGCCCGCCTCCCGGCCATGGGCTTCATCTTTCTCGACGTCAAGGACATCTGGCTCGCGGACCGAGAGTGAGAGGGTGAGGCTGAAGATCCCGATCTACTGGCGGCTGGTCTTCTGGATCACGCTGCTCGTCCTCTTCCTCGTCGGGGCCGTCCTCTTCGTCATCCAGCGGCGGGAGGCGGCCATCCTCTCGGCGGAGGCCGAAGCCCGGGCGATCCTCATCGCCGAGAGCCTGAGGGACGCGAATTACAGGTCCTTGTTCCTGTGGGACCGCGACGCCATCCAGGAATATGTCGATTCGCATGTCCGCGAGGACCTGCCCTACATCATCTTCTACGACCAGGACGGCCGGCCCTACGTCTCGAGCCCGCTCCTCCGGACCCGCGAGGATATCGACCTCGGAAGCCGGATCCTCCCGGACGCGGCGCCGGGCGACCCGGCGTTCTCCGAGGAGCGCCGGATCGTCGTCCAGGGCCAGACGATCCGGGTCCGGGAGATCGAGATCCCCATTTTCCCGGAGAGCGGCGAGACCAACGCGAATAAATGGGCCTCGGTCAAGATCGGCATGTCCCTCGAGCCCATGTACGCCAACCTGCGCGAGGTCCGCAAGGTCCTTCTGCTCATCGGGGCCGGCGGCTTCCTCCTCGGCATCGTCGGGGCGACGATCCTGGCCCGGCGCATCAGCCGGCCCCTCCACCGCCTCGTCGAGGGCACGGTCCGGGTGGCCCGGGGCGACTTCTCCCAGGAGATGGCGGCGACGTCGGGTGACGAGGTCGGGGAGCTGGCCCGGAGCTTCAATTCGATGACCCGCGAGCTCCTCCATACCCGGCGCCGGATGGAGGAGGCCCACCGCAAGCTCATCCAGCACGAGAAGCTGGCCTCGATCGGCCGGATGGCGGCCACGATCGCCCACGAGATCCGCAACCCGCTGACCTCGGTCAAGCTCAATATCCAGAAGGTCGTCGAGGAGGAGCGCTTCGCCGAGGCCGTCCGGAGCCATCTCGGCCTGTCGCTCGAAGGCATCGGGGAGATCGAGCGCTTCATCAAGGAGTTGCTCAACTTCACCCGCGTCCCGGAGCTGAGCCTGGAGCGGTGGTCGATCGACCAGATCGTCGAGGAGTCCCTCAAGGTGGTCAAGGACGTCCTGGCCGATAAGGGCCTCACGGTCGAGCGCGCCTGCGCGGCGGACCTGCCCCCGGTCCTCGTCGACGCGGACAAGATGCGCCAGGTCTTCCTGAACATCCTCCGCAACGCCCACGAGGCCCTCGGCCCCGGCGGCCGGATCACGATCGCCTGCGACGCGGTCAAGGACGGCGGCCGGCCCATGGTCCGGGTCCGCATCGTCGACGACGGCCCGGGCATCCCCGACAACGTCCGGCCGAACATCTTCGAGCCGTTCTACACGACCAAGAAGTCGGGGTTCGGGCTGGGTCTGCCGAACGCGCGCAAGATCGTCGAGCAGCACAACGGGTCCATCTACCTGGGGCGGAAGCGGGGGCGGGGCACCTCGTTCGTCGTCCTGATCCCGGCCGAGGAGGCGTCATGAGATCCATTCTGATCGTCGAGGACGACCCGCTCGTCCGCAAGACCCTGGCCTCCCAGCTCTCCAAGAAGGGCTTCGAGATCGCCGCGGCCGAGACCGGCGAGGACGGCGTCCGCCTCTTCGGCGAGGCCGCGCCCGACCTCGTTCTGCTCGACGTCCGGCTGCCCGACATCGACGGTCTCGAGGTCCTGCGGCGGGTCCGGGAGCGCAACCGCCGCGCCGTCATCGTGGTCATGACCGCCTTCGACGACATGAAGACGACGGTCGAGGCCGTCAAGCTCGGCGCCTTCGAGTACCTGGTCAAGCCGCTCAACACGACCGAGCTCGACCTGGCCATCGAGAAGGCCTTCCAGGTCCGGTCCCTCGAGGAGAAGGTCAGCTACCTCGTCGAGGAGAAGCAGAAGGAATACACGATCGACAACATCATCGGCCACTCGGCCGGGATGCGGTCGGTGTTTAAGCTCATCGGATCGGTGGCCAACACGCGGGCCAACGTCCTCATCCAGGGCGAGAGCGGCACGGGCAAGGAGCTCGTGGCCAAGGCCATCCACTACAACAGCCCCTACCGGGACGAGCC
>CAYOYQ010000068.1:0-14305 GCA_964408215.1 uncultured Eubacteriales bacterium | reverse complement strand
TTCCCGGGGGGACCGGGGGGCTAGGGGTAATATCCGTTGCGTAGCCGGCGAGATGGACTTACAATGGCCCCGGCAGGACGAGGATCCCATGGCCCGCTCGAAGTTCCGCAACCCCGTCCCGGCCGTCGATATCATCATCGAGGTCCGGCGCGGCCGCGGCCGGCCGGGCGTCGTCCTCGTCGAGCGGCGGAACCCGCCCCACGGCTGGGCCCTCCCCGGCGGCTTCGTCGAGTACGGCGAGTCGCTCGAGACGGCCGCCCGCCGCGAGGCCCGCGAAGAGACCTCGCTCGCCGTCGAGCTCCTCGCCCAGCTAGGCGCCTACTCGGACCCCGCGCGCGACCCGCGCTTCCACACGATCTCGACGGTCTTCGTGGCCCGGGCGACGGGCGAGCCGCGCGGCGCCGACGATGCCCGCCGGGCCGTCGTCGTCGATCCCCGCGACAGGACGATGCCGCTCGCCTTCGACCACCGCAGGATCCTCGACGACTATCTCGCATCACGACGGAGGTCCCGCCCATGGCTGAGAATGACGACCGCCGCGCCTCGAAAGACGACTCCGACCTCGCCGAGGTCACCCGCGTCTACGGCCCGTTCGAAGCGGACCTGATCAGGAACTTCCTCGAAAGCCACGGCATCGGCTCGATCGTCCGCGGCCGGACGGCTCCGTTCGTCTATCCTCTCACCGTCGACGGGCTGGCCGAGTTCAAGGTCCTCGTCCAAAAAGCCGACCTCGAAAAGGCCCGCGAGCTCATCGCCGCGATGCCCGAACCGGACGACGAAGCCGGGCCCGAAAAGCCCGCCTGAGCGCCCGCCCCGCCTCCCGCCCCAACCGCTGGTGTTCCCCGCCTGATTTCGGCCCAGTTTTAGGGCCCTCGATTTAATCGGATCTTTTGGGTTTTTTCGCTTGACAAATGGGTTCTTTTCCTCATATATTTGGGACGAAACGGGATGAATCGGGACGAAGCATCGTGGCTAACGTTTTGATCGGCAACTACACGGCCAAGCTCGACGCCAGCGGCCGCATCAAGATCCCGGAAAAATTCCGCGAGACGATCGAACAGGTCTACGGCAAGGATCTCTTCATCACCTCCCTCACCGACGACTCGATCAAGGTCTATCCGCTGTCGGTGTGGCTGGCCATGACCGACCTCACGGCCGAGGGCGCGGTGCACCTCCGGCCGGATGTCCGCAAGTTCATGCTCCGCGTCAACCGGCACGGCTCGCGCCACGAGATCGATCCCAAGGGCCGGGTGTTGATCAGCCAGGCGCTCCGCGACAAGGCCAAGCTCCGCGACGAGGTCGAGGTCCTCGGCCTGTCGAACCATCTGGAGATCTGGAACAAGGACGTTCTCGACGGAACTCTCGAGGAGAAACCGCTCTCGGACGAGGATTTCGAGAGCATCGCCCGCCTGATCCCTCGAGGAAAGCCGGAATGACGGAGAAGGGACATCTCCCGGTCCTCCCGACACAGGTCCTTGAATTCATCGACCCGGGGCGGGCGGGGACCTTCGTCGACTGCACCCTGGGCCTGGCCGGCCACGCCCTGGCCCTCCTCGAGAGGAACCCCCGGGCCCGCCTGATCGGCATCGACCGCGACGGGCTCGCCCTCGAGGTCGCCCGGGAGAGGCTCCGCCCCTACGCCGGCCGGGTGACCCTCTATCACGCCGACTTCAAGGAGCTGCCCCGGCTCGACATCCCCTTCGGCGAGGTCCGCGGCGTCCTCTGCGACCTCGGCCTCTCGTCCTTCCAGCTCGACTCGCCCGAGCGCGGCTTCAGCTTCACCCACGAGGGCCCGCTCGACATGCGGATGGACCAGCGCTCGAAGACGACGGCCGCGAAGATCCTCCACACCTATCCCGAACAGAAGCTGGCCGAGGTCTTCGCCGCGTACGGCGAGCTCGGCCAGACCCGTCGTCTGGCCCGCGAGATCGCCCACCTGCGCAAGCTCGGCCGGCTCGAGACGACCTCCGACCTGCGCGCCCTCGTCGAGCGGCTGTACAAGTGGCGCCCACAGAAGGGCCGCATCCACCCGGCGGCCAAGGCCTTCCAGGCCCTGCGCATCGAGGTCAACCGCGAGCTCGAGGGGCTCGACGAGTTCATCGAAGCGACCGTCCGGCTCACCGGGCCGGGGACCCGCTTCGTCGCGATCTCCTTCCACTCGCTCGAGGACCGCATCGTCAAGCGCGCCTTCCACCGGCTCGCCTCTCCCGACGAGGGCCGGCCCCTTCTCGCCGTCCTGACCAAGAAGCCGGTCATGGCCGCGGAGGAGGAGGTCGCGGCGAACTCGCGGGCCCGCTCGGCCAAGCTGCGCGCCGCGGAGAGGGTCTGATGGTCCGCCGCAAATGGAGCTGGAAGGGGATCGCCGTCGGGGCGGCCTTCTTCGCCGCGACCGCGGCCGTGCTGACGTTCTACGTCTGGTACCAGACCGAGGCGGTCAAGCTCGGCCTCGAGATCGCCCGGAACGAGGACCGCATCCTCTCGCTCGAGAAGGACATCGAGGCGCTCAAGCTCGAGCGGGCCAGGCTCCTCGATCCCGGCCGGGTCGAGCGGATCGCCCGCGACACGCTCGGGCTCGTCGACCCGGCCGACGCCGTGATCCTCTACGGGAGGGCGGGCGCCGCCCGCTGACGCGCGACGATGAGGACCTTCTACGAGAGCGACATCCGCCGGCGGACGCTCGCCCTCGCTTTCCTCCTCTGCGGTTGGGCCGTGGTCGTGGCCCTGCGTCTCGTCCAGGTCCAGGTCTTCGGCCACGCCCGGGCCAAGGCGGCCGTCCTCGACCAGACCCGGGACATGACCGGCATCGACCCCCGGCGGGGCAACATCTACGACCGTAACGGCGAGATCCTGGCCTGTAGCCTGCCCGCGGCCTCGGTGACCATCCGGCCCGTGGCCGACGAAACGCCGGCCCGGACTGAGGAAAAGGTCCGCCGCCTCAAAGACCTCCTCGGGCTGACCGAAAAGGAGACGGCCACCGTCCTCCGCCGCCTCCGGGCCAAGGCGACTTTCACTTACGTCAGCAAAAGGAAGTTCGACACCGACGTCGCGGCCCGGGTCCTGGCCGAAAAGCTCGCGGGCGTCGGCCTCGAGCCGGCGACAAAAAGGCATTACCCGCACGGGTCGCTGGCCGCCCACGTCCTCGGCGGGGTCAACCTGGCCCAGAACGAGAAGAACGGCGCCGAACGCCAGTATGACGCCCTGCTCGGGGGGGTCGAAGGCCAGCAGATCAGCTACAAGGTCCGCGGCGGGCGCGATTACCAGAACCAGGTCATCAAGCCGCCCGTGCCCGGACGGGACCTCGTCCTGACGATCGACGCGACGATCCAGTACTTCGCCGAAAAAGGGCTGGCCCGGGCCGTCGCCGAGCACGGGGCGGCCTGGGGCGTCGTCATCATCATGGACCCGTGGACGGGCGACATCCTGGCCCTGGCCAGCTGGCCGACCTACGACGCCAACCAGTATCCGGGCCCGGCGGGCGCGGAGAAGAACCGGGCCATCGCGGAGGGCTATGAGCCCGGCTCGACCTTCAAGATCATCACCGCCGCGGCGGCCCTCGAGCGGGGCCGGGTCGGCTTCTCCGATGTCTTCGACTGCAGCGCCGGGTTCATCCGGGTCGGCGGCACGACCATCACCGACCATGAGCGCTTCTTCGCCCTGAGCTTCCCCCAGGTCCTGATCAAGTCCTCCAACGTCGGGACGGCCCTGTTCGCCCAGCGGCTGACCATCCCGGAGTTCCGCGAGACGATCACGGCCTTCGGCATGGGCGCGAAGACGGGCATCGACCTCCCCGGCGAGGCGCTCGGGCTGGTCCGCGCCGCCGACGACTGGAACCGGAAGAGCTCCCTGCCCCACGTGGCCATCGGCTACGAGGTCCGGGCGACGCCGCTCCAGATCCTGCGGGCCATGAACGTCTTCGCCACGGGCGGCACCCTCGTCCGGCCCCGCGTCGTCCGGGAAGGCGCCGGGGCGGCCGGGCCCGCCGGCGCCCCGGTCCGCGTCATCAGCGAGAAGACCTCCGCCGACCTCGTCAGCCGCGTGTTCGAGCCCGTCGTCGAGGAAGGCACGGCCAAGGACGGCCGCCTCGACGGCTACCGCGTCGCCGGCAAGACCGGTACGGCCAAGAAGTGGGACAACGCGCTCGGCGCCTATGCCCGGCAGTACACGGCCTCCTTCGTCGGCTTCACGCCGGTCGGGAAGCCGCGGCTCTCGATGATCGTCGTCCTCGACTCGCCCAAGGAGTCCTATTACGGGGGCCAGGCCTGCGCCCCCGTCTTCCGGGACATCGCCCGGCAGGTGCTGCGGTACATGCGCGTCCCGTACGAGCGCCCCCTGCCCGCCCCCGTCCTCACGGCGGCCGCCGCCTCCGGGAGGACGCCGTGACGCTCAAGGACGTCCTCCGGGGCATCCCCGTCCTCGCCGGCGCGGCCCCGGGCGCCGAGGAGATCGCGGGGATCGCCTACAACTCCAAGGCGGCCAAGCCCGGCTTCCTCTTCGCCGCCCTGCGCGGGGCCGCCCAGAACGGCCTGGACTTCGTGGCCGAGGCCGAGACGAACGGGGCCGTGGCCGTGCTTTCGGAATGGCCCCAGCCGGCCTCGAGCCGGGCCGCTTGGGTCCAGGTCGCCGACGCCCGCGAGGCCCTGGCCCTCGCCGCGGCCAATTTCTTCGGCCACCCCTCGGCGGGCATGAAGGTCGTCGGGGTCACCGGGACCAAAGGCAAGACGACGACGACCTACCTCCTCGAGGCGATCCTGGCCGCGGCCGGGGCGGCGCCCGGCGTCATCGGCACGATCGAGTACCGCCGGCCGGGCTGGAAGACGCCGGCCCCGCGGACGACGCCCGAGGCCCCCGATCTCCAGGCCCTGCTCCGGACGATGCTCGACGCCGGCGTCACCCACTGCGTCATGGAGGTCTCGTCGCACGCCCTCGAACAGAAGCGGGTCTGGGGCGTGAGCTACGACGTCGCCGTCTTCACCAACCTCAGCGGCGAGCACCTCGACTACCACCCCTCGATGGAGGGGTACTACGAGGCCAAGAAGAAGCTCTTCTCCCTCAACCACAAGAAGCGCGCCGCCGTCGTCAACATGGACGACCCCTGGGGCCAGAAGCTCGTCGCCGAGCTGCCGATGAAGACGGTCACCTTCGGCCTCGAGCCGGCGGCCATCGTCCGGGCCGCGAAATACGCCCTCGGCGCCGACGGGATCGAGGCCCAGATCGCGTTCCCCGGCGGGACGGTCCGGATCCAGTCGGCCCTCGTCGGCCGCCACAACCTCTACAACCTGCTGGCCGCGACGGCCGCCGCGCTGGCCCTCAACGTCGCCCCGGCCGACATCGTCAAGGGCGTCGCCGCGCTCAAGGGCGTCACCGGCCGGTTCGAGCGCGTCCCGAACGGCCGCGGGCTCCTCATCGTCGTCGATTACGCCCACACGGACAGGGCCCTCGAGCAAGCCCTAATGACGGCCCGGGAATTCAAGCCCCGCCGCCTCATCGCCGTCTTCGGGGCCGGCGGGGACCGGGACCGGGAGAAACGGGAGCGCATGGGCCGCGTCGCCGCCCGGCTGGCCGACTGGACCATCCTGACCTCAGACAACCCCCGGTCCGAGGACCCCCTGGCGATCCTCGTCGCGATCGAGGGCGGCTTCGCCAAGGAGGCCGCCCGGACCTACGAGATCGAGCCCGACCGGCGCAAAGCGATCGCGAAGGCCCTGGCCATGGCCGCCAAGGGCGATCTCATCCTCGTCGCCGGCAAGGGCCACGAGGACTATCAGGTCTTCAAGGACCGGACGGTGCACTTCAGCGACATCGAGGTCATCGAAGAGACCCTGCGGGCCCTGGAGGCCGCCTGACCATGGCCGCGCTGCGTCTCGACGACATCGCCCGGGCGACCGGCGGCACGATCGTCCAGGGCGCGCCCCATCTCGCCGTCACGAGCTACGCCATCGACTCGCGCCAGGTCGCCGAGGGCGGGCTCTTCTTCGCCATCCCGGCCGGCCGGGACGGCCACGACTTCGTCCCCGCGGCCGCGGCCGCGGGCGCGGCCGGCGCGGTCGTCTCCCGGCCGGTCGACGTCCCGGACAAGGGCTTCGCGCTCATCCGGGTCAACGACACGGTCGCGGCCCTGCAGGCCCTGGCCGCCGCCGTCCTGGCCCGTCACCCGGTCAAGGTCGTCGCCATCACGGGCAGCGTCGGCAAGACGACGACCAAGGAGTTCACGGCCGCCCTGCTCTCGCGCCGCTTCCGCGTCCTCAAGTCCGCGGGCAACTTCAACAACCACCTCGGCCTGGCCCTGTCGCTCCTCCGCCTCGAGCCCGGAGACGAGGTGGCCGTCCTGGAGATGGGCATGAGCGCGGCCGGCGAGATCCGGGCCCTGACCCGCATCGCCCCGCCCGACGTCGCCGTCGTCACCAACGTCAGCCCGGTGCATCTCGAGTTCTTCGCCAGCCTCGAAGCGATCGCCCGGGCCAAGAAAGAGGTCCTCGACGGGACCCGGCCGGGCGGCACGGCCGTCCTCAACGCCGACGATCCGCTCGTCCTGAGGATCGGCGCGGAGTTCGCCGGCCGGACGATCACCTTCGGCCGCGCCGCCTCGGCCGACGTCCGGGCCGAGGCCGTCGAGCCGAAGGGACCGGCGGGCTACGGCATCCGCCTTCGCTACGGGGCCGAACACGACGAGATCTCCCTCCCCTTCCTGAACGAGGCCGCGGTGGAGAACCTCCTGGCCGCCGCGGCCGTCTCTCTCTCCTTCGGCCTGGGCCTCGACGAGATCCGGGCGGCCTTCGCGGGCCTGAGGCCCCTCCCCCACCGGGGCGTCCTCATCGACGCCGGCGACGGCTTGCGCGTCTACGACGATTCCTACAATTCGAACCCCCGGGCCCTCGAAGCGGTCCTCAGAAGCCTGGCCGGGCTTCCGGCGGCGCGGAAGGTCGCCGTGCTCGCCGATATGCTCGAGCTCGGCCCGGCCGGGCCGGCGCTCCACCGCCGGGCGGGCGAGACGGCCGCCCGGGCCGGGTGGGACGTCCTCGTCGCCGTCGGACCCCTCGCGGCGGCAATCGCCGACGGGGCGGCCGCCGCGGGAATGAGCGCCGCCGCGATCCACCGCTTCGCCGATGCCGCGGCGGCGGCCGCCGCCATCGGGGCCATCGTCCGGCCGGGCGACCTCGTCCTGGTCAAGGGCTCGCGAGGCATGACGACCGAGACGGTCGTCGAGGCCCTCGTCGGGCGAGGAAAGGAGTAGGCCGTGCTGTACTGGCTCCTCGTTCCCCTCCGCAGCGAATTCTTCTTCTTCAACGTCGTCAGATACATCACCGTGCGCACGGCCGCCGCCGGCATCACGGCCCTGGTCCTGAGCTTCCTCCTGGCCCCCCGGATCATCCGCCTCCTCGAACGCAAGCAGATCGGCCAGGAGATCCGGGCGGACGGCCCCAAGAGCCATTACGCCAAGAAGGGCACACCCTCCATGGGCGGCCTCATCGTCATCCTGTGCACGCTCGTCCCGACCCTGCTCTGGGGCAACCTGGCCAATCTCTACGTCTGGGTCGCCGTCCTGTCGATGGTCCTCTTCGGCCTCGTCGGCCTCATCGACGACGTCCTCAAGGTCCGGCGGAAACAGTCCCTCGGCCTCCGCCCCGGCCAGAAGATCGTCCTGCAGATCGGGCTAGCGGCGCTCGTCGGCCTCGTCTTCATCTGGCTGGCCTCGGCGAACCAGTTCAGCCTGGCCCTGAGCGTCCCGTTCTTCAAGAAGTTCGTCCCGTTCCTCGGCTGGTTCTACCTGCCCTGGATCGTCTTTATCCTCGTCGGCTCCTCCAACGCCGTCAACCTGGCCGACGGCTTGGACGGCCTGGCCATCGGGCTGACCCTGATCAGCGCCACGGCCCTGACGGCCCTGACCTATGTCGCGGGCCACGCCGACTGGTCCCGCTACCTCAACATCGCCCGCGTGCCCCAGGCCGCCGAGCTGACCGTCTTCGTCGGCGCCTTCACCGGCGCCTGCCTCGGCTTCCTCTGGTTCAACTGCCACCCGGCCAAGGTGTTCATGGGCGACGTCGGGGCCCTTTCGCTCGGCGGCACCATGGCGGTCATCGCCCTGCTCATCAAGCAGGAGCTCCTGCTCTTCACCGTGGCCGGCGTCTTCATCCTGGAAGCGCTGTCGGTCGTCCTCCAGGTCTCCTATTTCAAGATGAGCAAAGGCCGGCGCATCTTCAAGATGGCCCCGCTCCACCACCATTTCGAGCTCTCGGGCTGGCCGGAGGAGCAGGTGGTCATCCGCTTCTGGATCATGGGCATCATTTTCGCCCTGTTCAGCCTGTCGACCCTGAAATTGAGATGAGCGCATGACGGATCTCGAGCTTCGCGGCAAGAACGTCCTCGTCGTCGGCTTCGCGCGGACGGGCGAGGCGGTCTGCCGCTTCCTCCTCGACCGCGGCGCCCGTGTCCGGGTCACCGAGAAGAAGCCGGCCGAGGCCTTGGGGGAGCGCCCCCGGGCCTTCGCCGAGCGCGGCGCCGTCTTCGAGACCGGCGGCCACCGGCTCGGGTCCTTCCTCGAGGCCGATCTCATCGTGCCGAGCCCCGGCGTCCCGCTCCTCCCCGAGCTCGCCGCCGCGATAGAGAAAGGCGTTCCCGTGCTTTCGGAGATCGAGGTCGCCTTCCGGTTCCTGAAGGGGCGGATCGCGGGCCTCACGGGGTCGAACGGCAAGTCGACGACGGCGACCCTCCTCCACAAGGTCCTCCGCGAAGCCGGGCTCCGCTCGCGCCTGGCCGGCAACATCGGGACGCCGCTCATCTCGTTCGTGGAGAAAAGCCGGGACGACGACATCTACGTCACCGAGATCTCGAGCTTCCAGCTCGAATGGACGGAGCTCTTCACGCCGGCGGTCGCGGTCCTGCTCAACGTCTCCGAGAACCACCTCGACTGGCACGGCTCGTTCGAGAGCTACTTCGCGGCCAAGAAGAAGCTCGTCCTCCGGCAGGGGCCGGACGCCCGCGCCGTCCTCAACCGCGACGACGCCCGGGTCTGGGGCCTGGCCGCCGAAGCGGCCTCGCGCGTCTACGGCTTCAGCCGGAGGCGCCGGGTCCGGCGGGGCGCCTTCGTCGACGGCGGCTTCGTCGTCGTCAACGACGGCCGGCCGGAGCGGGTCCTGCCGGTCCGGTCGATCCGGCTCCCCGGCCTCCACAACCTCGAGAACGTCCTGGCCGCGGCCCTCGCCGGCCGGATCCTCGGCGCCCCGGCCGGGTCCATCCGCCGCTCGGTCCAAGATTTCCGTGGCCTCGAGCACCGGCTCGAGGACGTCGTCACGGCCGGCGGCGTCCGCTTCGTCAACGACTCCAAGGCCACGACCGTCGACGCGACCCTCAAGGCCCTGGCCAGCTTCGACCGGCCGGTCGTCCTCATCCTCGGCGGCCGGGGCAAGGGCGGGGACTTCTCCCCTCTCCGTCCGGCCGTCCGCAAGCGCGCCCGCACGGTCGTGCTCGTCGGCGAGGCCGCGGACAAGATCGAAAAAGCTCTCGGCGGCGTCGTGCCGATCGTCCGGGCGGCGAATTACCGCGAGGTCGTCCGCTCCGCCTTCGCCGCCGCCCGCCGCGGCGACGTCGTCCTGCTGGCCCCGGCCGCGACGAGCTGGGACATGTTCGCCGATTTCGAGGAGCGCGGCCGGACCTTCAAGGCCGAGGTCCGGCGCCTCGCGGCCGCGCTCGAGAGAGCGGGAGGCCGGCGATGATCGGCCGCAAGCGCCCCGCCTTCGACCTGTGGCTCTCCGGCGCGACGCTCCTCCTCGTCGCGATCGGCGTCTTCTTCGTCTTCAGCTCGTCGAGCTTCATGGCCAGCGAGAGATACGGCCAGGCGTTCCACTTCATGGCCCAGCAGGTCCTCGGCGCCGCCGTCGGGATCGCCCTCATCGTCTTCCTCGTTTCGGTCAAGAAGTCGTTCTTCCTCCAGCCGGCCTTCGTCACGGGACTCCTCGGCCTGACCGTCGGCCTGCTCGTGCTCTGCCTGGCCATGCCCTCCGTGGCCCACACCAACCGCTGGATCGTCTTCATGGGCCTGCGCTTCCAGCCGTCCGAGCTGGCCAAGATCTGCCTGGTCCTGTTCCTGGCGACCTACGTCGAGAGCCGCCGGGACAAGCTCAACGACATCAAGACCCTGGCCGTCCCGGCCATCGTGCTCGTCGTCACGATCGTCCTCGTCCTGATCGAACCCGACTTCGGCACGGCCGTCCTTCTCGCCGTGATCGCCGCGATGCTTCTCTTCATCGGCGGGGTCAAGCTCCGCTACCTCGCGGCGGCCGGGGCCCTGGCCGCGGTCCTATTCGGCGTCTACCTCTTCCGGGCCGATTACCGGGTCGAGCGGTTCCAAGAGTTCCTCTCCGGCGAGAAAGACGTGCTCGGCAGAGGCTATCAGGTTGAGCAGTCCCGGCTGGCCCTCGGCTCGGGCGGGCTCCTCGGGACCGGGCCGGGGCAGAGCTCCCAGAAGCTCGACTTCCTGCCCTTCGCCCACACCGACTTTATCTTCGCCATCATCGGCGAGGAGTTCGGGCTCATCGGGACCTTCTTCACCCTCGGCCTCTACCTCTTTGTCCTGTGGCGCGGCGTCCGGATCGCCCTGGCCGCCCCGAGCCCGGCCCTGCGCATGATCGCGGCCGGACTGACCCTGGTCATCGTTGCCCAGGCCCTGATGAACATGTCGATCGTCCTCGGCCTCGGGCCGGCCAAGGGGACGACCCTGCCGCTCGTGTCCTTCGGCCGGTCCTCGCTCATCTGCACCCTGGCCGCGATCGGCGTCCTCCTCCACATCAGCATGAAGAAGGGCGACGCCGGAGGGACGGTAAGGATATGAGGCGGCCGGGCGTCATCATCAGCGGCGGCGGGACGGGCGGACATCTCTACCCGGCCCTCGTGGTCGGGCAGAAGCTCCTGGCCCTGGACCCGGCGCTCCAACTGACCTACGTCGGGACGCGGCGCGAGGTCGAGCGGAAGATCATGGCCGGGCACGGCGTCCGCTTCATCCCCATGCGCATCGAAGGGCTCAAAGGCCGGGGGCTCAAGAGCCTCCGGGGCCTTGTCCTCATCCCCATGGCTTTCCTGCACTCGCTCGCGATCCTCATCCGGACGCGGCCGCGGCTCGTCGTCGGCGTCGGCGGCTACAGCTCCGGGCCCCTCGTGCTCCTGGCCGCCTGGCTCCGCGTCCCGACGGTGATCCTCGAACAGAACGCCCGGCCGGGCTTCACCAATCGCCTCCTCCGGCGGAGCGTCCGCAAGGCCGTCGTGGCCTTCCCCTCGACCCTGCCGGCCTTCAAGGGCAAGGGCGTCGTCCTGGGCAACCCGGTCCGCGAGGCCTTCTACGCCCTGCCGAAGAAAGCGCGCGGCGCCGCGCTCGACATCCTCATCTTCGGCGGAAGCCAAGGCTCGCGCTTCCTCAACGACCGCATCATCGCCGCCCTGCCGCTCCTCGCCGCGGCCAAGGGCCGGCTGCGCGTCGCCCATCAGACCGGGCCGGCCGACCTCGAGCGCGTCCGGGCCGCCTACGCCGCGAACGGCCTCGCCGGGGCCGAGGTCGCGGCCTACTTCCCGGAGATGCCCGCTTATTTCGGCCGGGCCGACCTCGTCGTCTGCCGGGCCGGGGCGACGACCCTGGCCGAGCTCATCGCCGCCCGCAAGGCCGCGATCCTTGTGCCCTTCGCCGCCGCCGCCGACGACCACCAGACCTGGAACGCCCGCGAGCTCCAGGCCGTCGGGGGCGCGGTCCTGCTCCCGGAAGCGGAAGCGACGCCCGAAGCTCTGGCGGCCCGCATCCTCGGCTTCCTCGACCGCCCCGACGTCCTCAACGACATGGAGCGCGCCGTCGGCCGGCTCCAGGCCGAGGACCCGGCCGGCCGGATCGCCGCGTTCTGTCTCGACCTCATGAAGCGCCCGGTCAAGGAGATCGCCGCGTGACCAAGCGTGTCTACCGCAAGCTCAACCACATCCACATGATCGGGATCGGCGGGACGGGCATGAACGGCATCGCCGAGGTCCTGCTCAACCTCGGGTACAAGGTGTCCGGGTCCGACCTCCAGGAGAACGAGGCGACGCGCCGGCTGGTCAAGCTCGGGGCCAGGATCGCCATCGGCCACCGGGCCGAGAACCTCGAGAACGCCGACGTCGTCGTCATCTCCTCGGCCGTGCACGAGGACAACGTCGAGGTCGAGAAGGCCCGGGCCGGCCTCATCCCGGTCATCCCCCGGGCCGAGATGCTGGCCGAGCTCATGCGCATGAAGTACGGCGTCGCCGTGGCCGGCTCGCACGGCAAGACCACGACGACCTCGATGACCGCCGTCGTCCTCGAGGCCGGCGGCTTCGACCCGACGGTCATCGTCGGCGGCCGGCTGAACACGATCGGGGCCAACGCCAAGCTCGGCGCCGGCGACTTCATCGTCGCCGAGGCCGACGAGAGCGACCGGTCCTTCCTCTACCTCTCCCCCTTCATCGCCGTCCTGACCAACATCGACGAGGAGCACCTCGACCACTACCGGAGCCTTGACGACCTCAAGGAGACCTTCGTCAACTTCGCCAACAAGGTGCCCTTCTACTGCCCGGTCATCCTCTGCCTCGACGACCCGGCCCTGCAGAGCATCATCCCGGCGATCGAGCGCCGCCTCATCACCTACGGCTTCTCGGCCCAGTCCGACCTCTCGGCCCGGGACTTCACCTTCGACGGCTTCCGCAGCGCCTCGACCCTGCTCCACAAGGGCCAGCCGCTCGGGCCGCTCCACCTCCAAGTCCCGGGGATGCACAACATCCTCAACGCCATGGCCGCGGCCGCGGTCGGCCTCGACCTCGAGGTCCCGCCGAGAACGATCCTCGAGGCCCTGGAGAGCTACACCGGGACGGGCCGCCGCTTCGAGCTGCGCAAGACCGTCGGCGGGGTCATGGTCATCGAGGACTACGCCCATCATCCGACCGAGATCAAGGCCACCCTCGAGGCGGCGAAAAGGGGCTTCGACCGCCGCGTCGTGGCCGTCTTCCAGCCCCACCGCTACACGCGCCTGGCCAAGCTCATGCCGGTCTTCGCGACGGCCTTCAACCAGGCCGATGTCCTCGTCCTGACCGAGGTCTACCCGGCCGGCGAGGACCCCATCCCCGGGGCGACGGGCCAGGCGCTCTACGAGGAGGTCCGGCACTTCGGGCACCGGAACGTCGTCTTCGAGCCCGACCTGAAAAAGATCGGGCCGGCCCTGCAGCGGATCCTGGTCCCCGGCGACATCGTCCTCGTCCTCGGCGCCGGGAACATCAACAAGACCATCCCGGCGATCATCGCGGGATTGGAGGAGAAAGGCTGACATGGCGACCGCCGTCGGCGAGCTCGGACGGGAGCGGAAGCGGCCGCTTTTCGCCCGCCGCCCCCTGCTCCGGCCGGGCGAACGGGACCTGCCGATCCTAAAGAAGGGCCGGCGCCGCCGGATCCTCAAGGCCCGGCATGTCGCCGCCCTCCTCGCCCTCCAGGCCGCCTTCTTCGTCGGCCTCCGGGAGACCTATCTCTTCGTCCTGACCTGGGATTATCTCACGGTCCGCAGGGTCGAGGTCGCCTGCCCCAGGCCGAGCCTGCGCCAGGCGCTCGAGACCCATTTCGCGACGCCGCGCCTCGGGAACATCCTCCTCTGCGACCTCCCCGCGCTCCGGGCCGACATCCGCCGCCTGGCCTGGGTCAGGGACGCGAGCGTCCAGAAGGTCTTCCCCTCGTCGCTGCGGATCACGGTCACCGTGCGGACGCCCTTCGCCCTGCTCGAGCGCGGCGGTGTCCTCTATCTCGCCGACGAAGAGGGCCGCGTCCTCGAGCCCGTCTATTCGCTCGACGAATACGCCCTGCCCGTCTTTTCCGACGACGAGGGCTTCGCCTCCGGCTTCTTCGACAAGTGGGCGGCGGCCGGCCGCTGCTACCTCAGCCTGCCCGCGGACGAGCAGGCCCGGCTCTTCGGCATCCGCGCGGACGACACCGGCGGACTGGAGCTCGCGTTCAAGGACGACCCGGTCCGGGTCGTCGTCGGCGAGGCCGCTCCGGCCGAGGACCTGGCCCGGTTCCGCAGCCAGCGGGCCCGCTGGGAAGAGTTCGCCGGACCGCTCGCCGCCGTCAACATGAGCTTCGAGGGGCGGGTCTTCCTGAGGACCGCCGAGCCCCCGGCGCCCGGGGACGCCGCGGCCTCCCCCGACCAAGGCCAAGGAGACTGAACGATGTCCAAGAACAACTACATCGTCGGGTTCGACATCGGCACCCGCAAGGTCGTCGCCGTCATCGGCGAGGTGACCGAGGAGCGCAAGATCGAGATCATCGGCATCGGCA
>CAYOYQ010000067.1:0-14589 GCA_964408215.1 uncultured Eubacteriales bacterium | reverse complement strand
GGAGGATATGATAGGGGAGTCTTGTCGAAGACGGACGGATTGTCAAGATGAGACGCCGCGGCCCCTTTCGCGTCGCCCCCGGATGATGTAGAATAGGGGACCGTTTTCCACGATAAGGAGTCCGAACATGAAGAGAACAACGATCCTGCGGAAAGCCATCATGGAGCGCCGGGCCGTCGCCGTCCCGGGCGCCCACGACGCCCTCTCGGCCAAAGTCATCGAGAAGGCCGGCTTCGAGGCCATCCAGGTCTCGGGCTACGGGTTGGCCGGGTCCTACCTGGCCAAGCCCGACGTCGGCCTCGTCCGGATGAAGGACGTCCTCGACCTGACCTGGAACATCGCCCAGGCCGTGACCATCCCGGTCATGGCCGACATCGACACCGGCGGCGGCAACGCCGTCAACGCGGCCTGGATCACCGAGCGCCTCATCGCCATGGGCCTCGCCGGCATGAACATCGAGGACCAGGTCTTCCCCAAGCGCTGCGGCCACATGGCCGGCAAGGAGACGATCTCGGCCGAGGAGATGGCCGGGAAGATCCGGGCCTGCGCCGCCGTGCGCGACCATCTCGATAAGGACTTCATCATCAACGCCCGGACCGACGTCTTCGCCGGGATGGGCCTCGACGAGGCCATCCGGCGCTGCAACATCTACCTCGAGGCCGGCGCCGACCTGGCCTTCATCGACGGCATCAAGACCAAGGCCGACATCGCCAAGGCGGTCAAGTCGATCAAGGGCCCTCTCTCGGTCAACCTCATGGACGCCATCACCGGGATGAAGACCGAGCTCATCCCCATCCCCGAGCTGAAGAAGATGGGCGTCGGCCGGGTCTCGATCCCCGTCGCCTCGATCATGGTCGCGCACAAGGCCCTGATGAACTTCTTCACCGCCCTCAAGGCCTCGCCGACGGGGACGCTCCCCGGCCAGACGCAGTGGGTCTCGTCCTTCGAGGAATACACCGACTTCGTCGGGCTCAAGGACTACCGGGCCATGGAGAACGAGTACCTGCCCTGCGAGCGCGTCGAGTCCAAGTACAAGGGCACGAAAAAGATCGTCGGCTAACGGACGACGAGGCGGGTGAAGGGGACGACGTAGGCCTGGAGCAGCACCAGGATCCCCATCAGCGCGGCCAGGGCCAGGCTGTGGAAGAAGACATAGCGCAGGATCGTACCCTCGTGGCCGTACCAGCCGGTCGCCGTCGAGGCGACGACGATCGATTGGGCGTCGATCATCTTGCCCATGACCCCGCCGGAGCTGTTGGCCGAGGCCATGAGCACCGGGCTCAGGCCGAGCTGTCCCGCTGAGATCTTCTGGAGGCTGCCGAAGAGGACGTTGGACGAGGTGTCCGAGCCGGTCAGGGCGACGCCGAGCCAGCCGAGCAGCGTGCCGAAGAACGGGTAAAGGACGCCGGTCCGGGCGAAGGCCAGGCCCAGCGTCGCGTCGAGCCCCGAGTAGCGGGTCACGTAGCCCAGGGACAGCATGGCCGCCACGGTCAGCAGCGAGAACCGGACCCGTTTGAGCGCCCGGCCGTAGGCCCGTAGCAGGCCGCGTGGCGAAAAACCCATCAGCAGGCCCGCGACGAGGGCCGCGGCGAAGATGCCCGTCCCCGTGAACGACAGCCAGTTGAACGAGAAGACGGCCCCTTCGGCGGTCTCCTTGGCCACGACCGGCGGCACCCGGAAGACGAGCTTGTCCAGCCCGGCGACGGGAACGCGGACGGCGGAGACGCCGTCGAGGAACGCCTTGACCTGGGGGACGCCCCAGAGGAAGACAAAGACGCTCAGGATGAGCCAGGGCAGCCAGGCCCGGACGAGCTCGCCGGCGGTCAGTCGACCGGGGACACGTACCAAAGGTCCATGTCCCCTCCCGAGGGCGCCCACCGCCCCTGCGGCTTCGGTCGCGTGCCCGGTCTCCGCTTCGCCGCCGTCATCGCCCATGAAAGCCTTTCTCGCCCGCCATCTCAGCAGGAACAGGACCAGCGCGGCCAGGGAAAAGACGGCCGCCCCGACGCCCGCGAGCCAGGGCCCGTGGAAGTTGGAGATCAGGAACTGGGGCACCGCGAACGAGACCCCGGCGACGACAAGGGCCGGCCAGACCTCCCTCATCTTCTTGAAGCCGCAGTAGGCCCAAACGAGCCAGAAGGGGATGATGACCGAGAAGAAAGGCAGCTGCCGCCCGACCATGGCGCTGAGCTGGCGCACATCGATCCCGGTGACGCCGGCCAGGGCGACGATCGGTGTCCCCAGCGCGCCGAAGGCGACCGGGGCCGTGTTGGCGATGAGCGACAGGCCCGAGGCCGTGAGCGGGGCGAAGCCGAGCCCGATGAGGATGGCCGCGGTGACCGCGACCGGCGTCCCGAACCCGGCCGCCCCCTCGAAGAACGCGCCGAACGAGAAGGCGATGAGCAGGAGCTGCAGGCGCCGGTCCCGGGTGATGCCGGTCAGGCTCTCCCGCATGACCGCGAAATGGCCCTTCTCGCAGGTCAGATCGTAGAGGAAGATGACGTTGAGGATGATCCAGCCGATGGGGAAGAGGCCGTAGGCCGCCCCGAGGACGGCCGTCCGGGCCGCCATGGCCGCGGGCATGCCGAAGGCGGCGACGGCCACGAGCAGGGCGGCGGCGAGCCCGAGCAGGGCCGCCACGTGGGCCCGGAGCCGGACGAGGGCCAGCCCGCCGAGCAGGATAGCGATCGGCAGCGCGGCGACGAGCGTCGAGAGAAGGCCGTTGCCGAGCGGATCGTAGACCTGATGCCACGCCATTTCTAGCCTGGATGATCCATCAAAGGACCCCGTCGGTCTCTTTGTTGAGCCGGGCGAAGAAGGCGGCCATGTAGCGGTGGCGCTCGGCGGCGATGCGCCGGCCCTCGCGGGTGGTCATGCGGTCGCGGACCCGGCTGAGCTTGACCAGGTACTCGCGGTAGGCCGTGTCCTCGCGCGTGTAGGGCTTCGTCCTGCGGACGTCGATCGCCTTGTCGTGGAGCCGGGCCCCGACCTCGCCGGCGAAGAGGAAGGCCCGGCCGATGCCGACGGCGCCGATCGAGTCGAGCTTGTCGGCGTCGAAGAGGACCCGGGCCTCGAGCGTGCGGGGCACGCCGCCCCGGCGGAAGCGGTGGGTCCGGATGGCTTCGACGACGGCCCGGACGACCGCCGGGTCGACGCCGTGGTCGGCCAGGAGGGATCGGGCCAGGGCCGCGCCGCTCCGGGCGTGGCAGACCCGGCCGTGCGAGCGGTCCTCCTCGGCCCGGCCGATATCGTGGAGGAGGGCGGCGAGCTCGAGGACGCCGAGGTCGGCCTTTTCCTTGCGGCCGATCCTGAGGCAGAGCCGGCGGACGCGCTCGGTGTGGTCCCCGTCGTGGCTGCCCCGGGCGCTGCGGAAGAACGCGCCGGCCTCCTCCCGGACGCGGGAGAGAAGGGCCGGCGCGACGGACGGGGTCATTCGTCGATCATGTGGACGACCAGGCCGTCCTTGAGCTTGGGCTCGAACCAGGTCGACTTCGGCGGCATGACCTTCGCCGCGTCGGCGACCGAGAACAGCTGCCCGATCGTCGTCGGGAAGAGGGAAAATGCCACCGCGAAGCGGCCCGAGAGGACCTTTGTCTCGAGCTCGCCGGTACCGCGGATGCCGCCGACGAAATCGATCCGCTTGTCGGTCCGCGGATCGGCGATGCCAAGGACGGGCCCGAGGAGGTTCGTCTGCAGGATCGAGACGTCGAGCGAGCCGATGGGATCGTCCGGATCGTACGTCCCGGCCTTGGCCTCGAGGCCGTGCCAGCGGCCGCCGAGGAACATGGCGTAGTCGCGGCTGCGCGTCGGGGCCTTGGGCCCGTCGGGCCTGACGACGAACTTCTCCCCGACCTTGGCCAGGAAGGCCGCGGCGTCGAGCCCGTTGAGGTCGCGGACGACGCGGTTGTAGGGCAGGATCTTCATCTGCGTGTCGGGGAAGAGGACGGCCAGGAAGAAATTGTCCTCCTCGCGCCCGGTCCGGCCGGCCCGCTCCCGGTCGCGCTTGACCTTGATCCGGGTCGCGGCGGCCGAGCGATGGTGGCCGTCGGCGACGTAGAGGGCCGGCAGCGCCGCGAAGGCGTCGCGGACCCGGCCGACGAGTTCCGCGTCGTCGACGACGAAGAAGATGTGCCGGACGCCGTCGTAGGTCGTGAAATCGTTGTCGGCCGGGCGCGTCAGGACCTCGGCCACGAGCGCGTCGACGGCGTCCGATCTCCGGTAGGTCAGGAAGACCGGGCCGGTCTGCGAGCCGAGCGTCTCGATGTGACGCATCCGGTCGTTCTCCTTGTCGACCCGGGTCAGCTCGTGCTTCTTGATCACATTGTCGAGGTAATCCTGGCACGAGGCCCCGGCGACCAGGCCGACCTGGACGTGGTCCCCCCAGATCTGCTTGTAAACGTAGAAGTTGCGGGTCCGATCGGGGGCGATGACGCCCTCGCGGAGGAAGCGGTCGAAGTTCTCCTTGCCCTTGGCGTAGACGGCGTCCGCGTAGAGGTCCGTCCCCGGCGGGAGATCGATCTCCGGCTTGCCGACGTGGAGGAAGGAAAAGGGGTTGCCGGCGGCCAGCTCCCGGGCCTCCTCCGAGGTCAGGACGTCGTAGGGCGGGGCGGCGACCTGGGGCGCGAGCCCGCGGCGCGGCCGGACGCCGCGGAAGGGTTCGATGTGAGCCACGGAGCACCTCCGAAAAAGGGGGTATTATAGCACAGACGAAGCCGGCGGGAAGGCTCAGCCGCGGACGGTGTTGCGGCCCGCGGCCTTGGCCTGGTACATGGCCCGGTCGGCGCGGTTGATGAGGCCGTCGAGGTCGTCCTCGCCGTTCGGGCCGAGATTGGCGACGCCCAGGCTGACCGTCATCGTCAGCGTCCCCTCCGGGGTGACCACGGTCATGCGCATGATCTCCTCCCGGAGGCGCTCGGCCATGGCCATGGCCTCGTCGTGGCCGGCCTCGGGCATGAGCACGATGAACTCGTCGCCGCCATAACGGCAGATGACGTCCGTCGCCCGGATCGTCTTGCTGACGAGCCCGGTCATGACCTGCAAAACCTGGTCGCCGATCGAGTGGCCGTGAGTGTCGTTGACGACCTTGAAGTTATCGATGTCGAAGAGGATGAGGGCCAGGGGCCGCTGGTAGCGCCAGGCCCGTCCGACCTCCTTGGCCGCCACCCCGGCGAAGGCCCGCCGGTTGTAGAGGCCGGTCAGCTGATCGGTCACGGCCTGCTTCTCCATCAGCTCGATCTGACGGGAATTGTCCAGGGCGATGGCGACCTGGCTGGCGAAGAGCTCGGCGACCTTGGCGTCCTCCTCGCTGAACGTCCCGGCCTCGGAGTTGTAGAGGACGATGAGCCCCGTCGCCCGGTCGTGGAAGATGACGGGGACGCCGAGGAACGATTGGACGCCCTTGTCGAGCCGGAGCGGCAGGAGGATGTCGTCGGGGCCGGTGATGGGGCTGATGAGGGGGCGCTTGCTCTGGAGGGCCATGTTGCAGAGGCGCGCCCCGGCGACAGGGTAGGTCTCGCCGACCAGGTTGCGGGCGTCCGCGGGCCGCTTGATCGCGGCGAGCTTCAGCTCGGCGCCCTCGACGGTCATGAAGGCGCCGATGTCGTAGGGGATGACGCGCTTCATCAGGTCGAGGATGAGGGCCGAGATCTGCTTGAAATCGAGCTTCGAGCTCAGGGTCAGGCCGGCCTCCCGGAGCGTCTCGGCGACGTTGCGGGCCTCGACGGCGGACCTCTCGGCGCTCTTGAGCCGGGTGATGTCGTAAAGGATGGCCACCCAGCCGGTGACCATGGTGCCGTGCCCGACGAGCGGGGTCAGGCGGAGGTCGAAATACCGCGTTCCCTCCTCCCGGGCCCATCGGACCTCGCGCTCCGACGCGGCCGGACCGCTCAGGCCGGCGCCGAGCTCGGGCCAGCCGGCGAAGAGCTCGGCCACGGGCCGCCCGAGGACCTTGTCTTCGGGGACGTCCTCCGCCGGGCCGCCGGCTTCGGCCATGAGCGTGCGGGCGGCGGCGTTGGTCGCGGCCAGGCGTCCGGCCTGGTCGACGATGAGCAGCGACTCGCCCATGCTCTCGATGACCCGCTCCCGGGCCACCGGGATGATGTCGACGAGCTGGAGGCGGAACATCGCCCAGAGCAGGAAGAATCCCGAGAAGGCGAAGGCGACCGGCGTGAAATCATATCCCCGCGTCCCGCCCGCCAGCCCGGCCAGGTAGGCGGCGTTGGCGATCCAGGGCAGGGGGAAGGCCAGCAGCAGGGCCAGGGCCTGCTTCCGGTAGATGCCCTTGAAGCGGAAGAAGGCCAGCAGGAGGAAGACGGTCGTCGCGAACAGGAGCAGATACGAGTAGCCGGCGTGGACCCAGAAGAACAGGCCGTGGACGTAGACGAGCAGCCGTTCCTGCGGACCGCCGCCCTTCGTGAACCCCGACCAGATGAGGTGGTGGCCCTCGTTCGTGGCCGCCAGGGCCACGGTCGCGGCCGGGATGATCCACAGCAGCGCGGCGAGGAGCGGCTTCAGCCGCGAGCCCGAGCGGGCGAACCGGACCGCGAACAGGAACATCAGGACGGGCGTCGCGGCGATGCCGACGTATTCGATCTTCGACAGGAGGACCTTGGTCGCGGTGTCCGCGACCGCCGCCTCGATGGCTGCGGCGAGCGACCAGGTGAAGACCGCGGCCATGAGCAGGCCGAGGACGCGTCCGACCGAGGTCGCGGCCCGTTTCGAGGCGATGAGGGCGACGGCGCCGGCGATGAAGGCGCCGGCGATCAGGCTCAGCCCGTACCAGCCGACCTGGAGGCTCATGGTTCTTTATCCTTCTCCTGGTCCTGGGCGAAGGTCCCGGCGATCTCGAGGAAGGACTGGACGACCTCGGGATCGAACTGGGCCCCCGAGCAGGCGATGATCTCCTTGACCGCGTAGCGGTGGGAGGCGGCCTTGCGGTAGGGGCGCTCCGAGGTGATGGAGTCGTAGGTGTCGGCGATGGCCATGATCCGGGCCCCCAGCGGGATCTCCCGGCCCTTGAGCCGGTCGGGATAGCCCGTGCCGTCGTAGCGCTCGTGGTGGGCCCGGACGACCCGGCCGATCTCCTTGAGCTCGATGACCGGGCTGAGGATGGCCTCGCCCCGGACGGGGTGCTCCTTGATGAGGGTGAACTCCTCGAGGGTCAGCTTGCCGGGCTTGTTGAGAATGCTCTCCGGGACGGCGATCTTGCCGATGTCGTGGAGGACCGAGGCCAGCTCGAGGTCGCTGAGCTCCTTCTCGCTGAAGCCCATCTTGCCGGCGATCTTCAGGGAGAAGTCCGTGACCCGGGTCGAGTGGTGCCGGGTGTACTCGTCCTTGGCGTCGATGGCCGAGGCCAGGGACTTGACCGTCGACAGGAACAGCGACCGCTGCTGGTCGACGAGGTCGGAGGTCCGCATGCGCAGGTTCCGGTTGGCCAGGGCCAGCTCGGATTCCATTTGGCGCATCCGGAGCAGCCCCCGGATGCGGGCCTTGAGCTCGGTCGAATCGAACGGCTTGGAGATGTAGTCGTCGGCCCCGGCCTTGATGCCCTCGGCCAGCATCTCCGCCCCCGAGCGGGCGGTCACCAGGATGATGGGGATGTGCCGAGTGGCCTCGTCGGCCTTGATGGTCTTGGCAAAGGCGTGGCCGTCCATGCCGGGCATCATGACGTCGCAGAGGACGAGGTCGGGGGCCTTGTCGCGGACGAAGCGGAGGCCCTGCTCGGCCGAGGTCATGAGCTCGAGGTCGAACTCGTCGGAGAGGAGCATCTTCATCAGCTTGAGGACCTCGGGGTTGTCGTCGATGCACAGGATCAGGGCGTCGTGGACCTTGGCCTCGTCGATCCGCCCGCCCTCGATGTCGACCTTCTCGAGGTCGACGAGCTGGAGCCGGCGGTAGTCCGTGACGATGTCCTGGACCCGCGGCTCCTCGGTGTCGGTCAGGCGCCGCCGCAGCGCGACGGGCAGGTCCTCGGCCCGGCGGTCGAGGACCTCGTCGTCGAAGTGGTCCTCGCCCTTGAGCATCTCGACGATGAACCGGGAGCCCCGGCCGAGCTCGCTCTCGGCCCGGATACCGCCCTTGTGGACGAGGACGATCTCCCGGGCCAGCGCCAATCCGATGCCCGTGCCCTCCTGGGCCCGGGACTTGGACCCGTCGACCTGGGAGAAGCGGTCGAAGATCGTCTCGAGCATGTTGGCCGGGATGCCGATGCCCGTGTCCTCAACGGTCAGGACCACGGTATGGTCTTTTTCTTCGACGTAGATGGTGATCTTGCCGCCCTTGTTGGTGAACTTCAAGGCGTTGGAGAGCAGGTTGAACACGACCTTCTCGAACTGGTCCGGATCGAGTATCAGCTCGACCGGGTGCGGCGGGTGCTGGTAGTAGAGCCGGATCTGCTTCTGGTCGGCCAAGGCCTTGGCCGAGGAGAGCAGGGGGGGGATGAATTCGACAAGGTTGACGGTCCGGACCTTGAGCCGCATCTTTCCCTCCTCGAGCTTGGTCAGGTCGAGGAGGTTGTTGATGAGTTTTAGCAGCTTGTAGCCATTACACTGCATCGTCTCCAGGGTGTCCTTGAGGGCCGGGGTCAGCTTGCCCATCTTGCCTTCGAGGAGGGCTTTGAGCGGGGCCAGCATGAGCGTCAGCGGCGTCCGCAGCTCGTGGTTGACGTTGGCGAAGAACTGGGTCTTGAGCTCGTCCAGGCTGCGGAGCTTGATGTTCGACTCCTGGAGCTGGGCCGTCGTGCCCTCGAGCTCGATGCGATTGCGGAGCTCGAGACGACGCAGCCTGTCCATAAAATAGGAGCCGAGGAGCCCCATGATCAAAAGGGATGTCAAGAAGAAAAGGTTGGTGACGATGTCCTCCCAGGCCGCCCGGCTCCGGGCGAAATTGAGGAGGCTGGGAACGATATAGCTCACCTCGATGCCCAGGAACAGGAGGATGGCCTCCCGGAACTTCAACGGCACGGCGATCGCCGCGGCGATGATGATGATATAGAGGCCCTGGACATAGGCCGAAGCGAACCCGCCGAGGAGGTAGATCATGATTGCGATGCCGATGACATCGAGAGCCCCGACGGCGATGGCGATCCGGGCGCAGCCGCGGTTGGTTGTGACCCGGCCGAGAAGGACGAACAGGGCGAAGTGGGCGGCCAGGACGGTCAGCCGGATGTAGAGGAACATCCGGAACAGTTCGGGTGCGTGAACGGCGTCGAGCAAGATGAAGGCCGTGTAAAGGACGGCGCTGAGCAGGATCGTCAGCCGGGCCCGGTTCCTCATCCCGTACTCTTGATAAAGGCGCTCTTCGAACTCGAAATCCCGGGACTTGGTCTTAGTCATGTGTCGCCCTCGGCTTGGCTACGACGATATAACCCTGCGGCGGATCGCCATAGCTTTGGATCCGTTTGAGGCTCATCCAGCCGGACTCGTCGAGCAGGGCCTCGAGTTTTTCCGGATCGAAGAAATCGAACGTCCCGGCCTCTTCGAGCTCGGTCAGCGCCTGGGCGTCGTTGAGGAACGATCGCAACGAGTCGAGGAGGAGGGACTTGGGCATGCGGGACGGCAGCGAATCCTCAGGCATGGCCTCGATCTTGGCCAGGAGGCGGGTGAACGGGCCCGAGGCGTCGGTGTCCGGCCGCATGCTCGACAGGACAAGCAGGCCGCCCGGCACGATGATCCGGCGGACTTCCCGGAGCGTTTCGGCCGGATTAAAGATGTAGGATAGGACAAGGCTCATGACGACTTTATTATACCAGCCCGGCTTGATAGGGAGATGGAACGAATCCTCCAGGGTCCCGGGCAGGATCAGCCTCCGGAATCGTGGAAGGGCCGGGTCGAGCCCCCGGACGTACCGGGCGGCCCGGTTGAAGTCGTTGATGATTCGGTATTCATGGACGTCGAAGCGCGTTTTTAGCCAGTCGTCGAAGTCCGACGTGATCCGCTCTCCCCTGAGGATGCGGTGAAGGCGGGGCGAATAGTCCTCCTGGATCCTCATGGCGCAATCGAGTGTCAGGTTCTCGACCTTATCGGCCATCTCTACGAAGGTCCCCACCTCGCCGTTGACGAAGCGGCGGATGGCCAGGAACCGGCTCATCTCGAGATCAAGGGCCAGGAAATCGATCCGGCCCTGCGGCCCGGCGAAATCGATCCGGGCCAGAAGCTTCTGCCGGGCCTGCTTCATTGCCTCGGGGACGAGGTCGGCGATGGTGATATGAGCCGGGGGCCCGCCCAAGTTCCGGAGAACGTGTTCGACGAAATTCCCGGTCCCGCCTCCCAGGTCGAGCAGCCGGTCACCGGACCGAATGTCCAAGGCCCCGAATTGGTCGGCCATGAGCTGCTGATACTCGTCGGCCATGGCCATGATATCGAAGCCGATCAGGTTGCCCTCCCCAATGAGATAGTGGCGCCAGTAGCTCTTGCGGTTCTTGAGATCGCGGGGCGGCAGCCGGTCCTTCTCGGCCCGGCGCATGACCTCCATGTCCCGGCGACTCGGCAACATCGTCTGGATCATCGAGCCGTGCAGAAAGCGGTGGATGAGCGATGTGATCGTGCCGAACATGCGCAGAGCCTCGAGGGAGGTCCGGGCATTGTGGCCGATGGGGACGGAGATGACTTCGCGGGGAGCGTCGGCCTCAACGCTCATGACATCGCGGATGAAGTCCGACTTGATCCACTCGTCGTATTGCCCGTAGACCCAGGTGATGGGCCGATCGATGCGCCGCATGTCATCCCTGGCCTGATCGAGCGTCGCGACGCCGTTGGCGACGACGTCGGAGGCATACAGCGCGTGTCGAATATAATTGCCGAGGATAGGATAGGAACCGAAGTCGAGGCCGAGCTGGTATTGCTCGAGGACGTCCAGACCGGCGTTGATGCGGATCATCATGTCGCGGAACTCGAGCGCCCCCATGCAGGAGACCCAGTAGCTGATGCGCCGCCCATAGGCTTCATCGCGCAGGACGACACGGGCCTCCAGAGCGGACAATGAGAACGTGACCAGGACGACGGAGCTAGCCCGGATCTTGGGATTGCCATACAGCCAGTCAATGACAGTCTTGAGATCATCGACCCCCGGGCTGGTGGTCGAATTCAGGGTCTCCCACGGCGGTTCGGAGGCATCCGGGTCCTTGTGGCTTTCGCCCTTCCTGCGGATGCCGTCGTAGCGCACGACAGCCAGGGGCTGGCCCAGGTTGCGGAAGTTCTCGCAGAGCGTCAGGGCCAAGCTGAAAAGGGTCTCTTTGGTCTTGCCGAAGGCCGGCGGCACAACGACGACGGGGACCGGCTTCTCGTCGAGCGGCAGGGACGTGTTGAGCAGACCGACGATCTCCTCGCCGCGCGCGTTCTCCAGGCGGATGACGTGCGGGGCCATGAGCGAGGCCCGGACGAACTCGGGCGTGACGCGGCTCGGCTCGCGGAGGGTCCGGGCCTCTTCGCCCCGGCGGGCGAAGTCCGGCTCGGGCGCGCTGACCGACTGGATGCTCATCCGGCTGATGCCGAACTGGACGCCGTACTTCAGCCCGGAGCCCTCGTCCGCGGCCGCGCGGCCGACGTGGCGGACCTCGCCCGTCTCCTCCCAGAGGACCTTGCCGCCGTCGAGGATGGCCAGCGATTCGAGGGGCGTCCCTTTGAGCAGGACCGGGGCGCCGTTGCCGGCGACGAAGCTGACCCCGTTCGGGCTGATGTCGGTGATCCGGCCGCAGAGGCGCTGGTCGAACGGCGCCGGCAGGGGGATCTCGATCCGGAGGTCGCCGGCCGGCGAGATCCGGCGCTCGGCCCGCTTCTCCGAGTAGAACATGACCCGGGGATAGAGGCAGATGAGCGTGCCGCCGTCCCGGGCGATCCGGGCGATCATGGTCTCGAAGTTGTAGGTGGAATAGCCGATCTGGTACGACACGAACAGCAGGTCGGAGGTCTTGAACTTGACGTCGAGCTTCTCCCCGGCCAGGAGGCAGACGTCCGGCGGCCGGATCTCGGAGAAGGTCAGGATCTCGGGATTGCCGGATTTCGCCGGGACGGCCGCGACCTCGATCTGGCGCTGGAAGGCCTCGCGCATGAGCGACTCGATCTTGACCGAGTCGGTGAAGAGGACCATCTCGTCGGTCCGGAGAAAGGGGTAGCGGAGCTTGAGCTCGGTGAGGTCGCGGATGGCGACGTAATCCGACATGAACTGGAGGAGCGACAGCCGGCTCAGGTCGTCCAGGGACTCGAAGGCGACGGCGACGCCGCCCTGGTCCGGGTCCTGGCGGATGACCCGGCCCTTGACGGTGTACTTCCGCCCGTCGGGCAGGGTGATGGCGAAGGGCAGGGCGGCGCCCTCGGGGAAAATCTGCGACGTCTTGAGGAAGACGCCGTTCTCGCTGAGGTTGACGAGCTCGGCCTGGCCGGCGAGGCCGGTCTCGACGCGGATGTCATCGGCGCCTTCGAGGATGACCCGCATGGACGAGCGCTTCTCGCGCGAGCGCTGGGCCAGGAGGAAGCTGATCTTGCGCCGGAGGGCCAGCGGGTCGGACGGCTTGACCAGGCAGCAATCGATGCGGCCGTAGCTCGCGAGATCGATGGTCGTGCCGTTGGAGTTCGAGGCGGTCAGGAGGATCTTGATGATGGCGTCGGAGTTCTTGAAGATCTCGTTGAGGAAGCGCAGCAGTTCCGTGCCCTTCATCCGCGGCAGGTCGTCGTTGACGACGAGGACGTTGACCTCGGGCAGGGCCTTGATCAGGTGGATCGCCTCGACGCCGCTCGTCGTCGTGTAGACGGCGTAGATGTCCCGCAGGGCCCGCTGGAGCTTCTCGAGGTAGGCGAGGTCGTCATCGACGATGAGAACGATGGGGAGCGTCCCGGGCGTCGTTTTTTCCACCTGGGCTCTCGCCATCTAGGGTCCGGCCTCCGGGCAGGGGGGATCGGGGCGGCGGGCCGGGACAGACGGGGACGCTGGAGAGAGAACCAAACTCCGGCGGGCCGGACGACACCAAATTTTGTGGGACCGCATGATCGTCCACACAAAATCTAGTATTAATGGCCGGCGACTGTCAAGGGTTTCTTGGCCGGAGACCCCTGAGGAGCCCGGCCGCCGCCTCGGCGTAGAGGCCCGTATCGACCCCGGCACAGACCAGGGTGAAGCCGTCGTCGAGGGCCTGGCGGGCGGCGGCGACACCGGCCGCGAAGATGCCGGCCGGGACCCGGGCCCGGGCGCAGGCGGCCGCGACGGCGCCGATCGCGCCCTTGACCTCGGGGTCGTCGAGGCGCCCGGGCTTGGCCAGGCTGGCCGAGAGGTCGAACGGGCCGATGAAGACCGCGTCGATCCCGGGGACGGCCAGGATGCCGTCGATCGCCCGGACGCCGTCGATGTGCTCGACCTGGGCGACGACGACGGTCTCCGCGTTCGCCGTCGCGACGTTCTCCCGGAAGCGGACGCCGTAGCGGTTGGACCGGGTGAAGCCGACGCTGCGCGCGCCCTGCGGCGGATACTTGCTCCAGCGCACGGCCAGGGCGGCGTCGGCGGCGCTGTTGACGTGGGGGATGATGACGCCGGCCGCGCCGGTGTCGAGCGCCTTCTTCAGGCCCGCCTCGCTCGTCTCGGGGACGCGGACGAGGCAGGCGCAGGGCTCGCGGACCGCCTGGACGATCCGCAGGACGTCGCGGGTCTCGAGCGCGCCGTGCTCCGTGTCGACGAAGAGCCAGTCGAAGCCGGCGTCGGCCGCGATCTCGGCCAGCTCCGGGGAGGCGAGGCCGAGGAGCGTCCCGAGGAGCGGGTCGCCCCGCCTGAGCCGGTCGCGGAAAGGGGCGCTCATCTCATGATGCTTCATAGACGGCTCCTTTGGACGGAGGTGACCAGGGAATCTTATGAAGGAGCGGGCCCGGGGTCAAGCCGGGATCTTTTTCTTGAAGCTGAAGGAGATGCCGCCGCCCGACGACGGCTCGATCGAAGTCTCCATGAGGGCGAGGGAACGGGCCTCGTCGAGGAACTCCTGAACGCCCTTCATGTAGCCGAGGCTCAGGACGTTGTGGACGGCGAAGCAGCCGCCCGGGGCGAGCTTCGGCAGCAGGGCCCGGAAATAGCCCGGGGTCCAGTTCTGGTCGGCGTCGATGAAGATGAGATCGAACGGCCCCTCGAGGGCCTCGACGAGCGTATGGGCGTCGCCGAGCCGGGCGTCGATCCAAGCGTCGAGCCCGGCCGAGCGGAAGTTCCTGACCGCCGTGAGGTGGCGGAACTCCTCGATCTCGACGGTGACGAGGGAGCCGCCGGTCTTGCTCAGGGCCCAGGCCTGCCAGATGCCGGAGTGGCCCGTGGAGGTCCCGATCTCGAGGGCCCGGGTGTAGCCGCGCTTGAGGATGAGGTCGTAGAGCAGGCGGCCATCGGTCTCGGTCACGTTCTCCTGGCGCCAGCGGCCCTTCTGGGCCTCCAGGAACTCGCGGACGCGATCGTCGAGCGATTGAGCGGATGGCGCGGCGGTCTGCCCGAGGGCGAAGGCGGAGAGGAACGGCACGGCCAGAAGCAAGAGACCGACCGCTCTTTTCATTCCGGGCCCCATAAGACCATGATAGAAGAATCGGGCCGGGAAAAAAAGCCCTCTCGAGGCGGCGAGGGAATTTGCCTCGA
>CAYOYQ010000066.1:0-14621 GCA_964408215.1 uncultured Eubacteriales bacterium | reverse complement strand
CCTCCTCGCCCTTCCTCAAGATCGAGGCCAGCAAGTTCACCGAGGTCGGCTACGTCGGCCGCGACGTCGAGTCCATGATCCGCGACCTCGTCCGCATCTCCGTCGACATGGTCAAGCAGGAGAAGATCGCCGAGATCGTCGAAAAGGCCCGGGCCAACGCCGAAGAGAAGCTCCTCGACGTCCTCCTGCCGCCGCCGAAGCGCGTCGACGAGACGGCCGAGACCGAGGAGGAGACGCGCGCCCACGACACCCGGGAGAAGCTCCGGGCCCAGCTCCGGGCCGGCCTGCTCGACGACCGGCCGGTCGAGCTCGAGGTCAAGGAGAAGACGACGCCGCCGGTCGAGGTCGTCTCGAACTCGGGCGTCGAGGAGATCGGCTTCCAGATCCAGGAGCTCCTGCCCGGATTCCTGGGCGGCCGGACGAAACGGCGGCGGATGAAGGTCAAGGAGGCCCGCGAGATCATCCTGGAAGAGGAGGAGAAGCGCCTGGTCGACATGGACCAGGTCTCGCGCCTGGCCGTCGAGCGCGTCGAGCAGTCCGGCATCATCTTCCTCGACGAGGTCGACAAGATCGCCGGGCGCGAGTCGGGCCGCGGGCCCGACGTCAGCCGCGAGGGCGTCCAGCGCGACCTCCTGCCGATCATCGAGGGGACGACCGTCAACACCCGCTTCGGCCTCGTCCGGACCGACCACATCCTGTTCATCGGGGCCGGGGCCTTCCACGTCTCCAAGCCGGCCGACCTCATCCCCGAGCTCCAGGGCCGCTTTCCCATCCGGGTCGAGCTCACGCCGCTCAGCAAGGCGGATTTCGTCCGCATCCTGACCGAGCCCGAGAACGCCCTGATCCGCCAGTACGAGGCCCTGATGGGCACGGAGGGCGTGCGGGTCTCGTTCACGGCCGACGCCGTCGACGAGATCGCCGATATCGCCGAGAAGGTCAACGCCGACGACGAGAACATCGGCGCCCGGCGCCTGCACACGGTCGTCGAGAAGGTCATGGAGGACATCTCGTTCGCCGCCCCGGACATCCCGGAAAAGACGCTCCGCGTCGACCGGGACTACGTCCGCGAGCATCTCAAGGACATCATCGTCAGTCAGGACCTGCGCCGGTTCATCCTGTGATGGTCAGAAGGCTCGCCGCGCTGATGCTGGGGCTCTCGCTCGCCGCCGCGACGGCCTGCGGCCGCAAGGGCCCGCTCGAGCTCGCGCCGGGCCGGGCCCCCATGCCCGTCGAGCGGCTCACGGCCGTCCCCAAGGACGGGTCGGTCGTCCTGTCTTGGGCCAACCCCGTCAAGACCGTCGCCGGGAAGCCCCTGGGAGCGCTCGGCGCGGTCGAGATCTGGGTCTCCGAGCAGGGCGGGACGAAGCCCCGGCTCGTCCGCCGGATCGGCGTCGAAGGGACGGCGGTCTCCTCGTTCACCTACGAGCCCGGCCCCGGCGCCGCGGCGGCCCTGTCTTTCGCCGTCCGCGTCCTCGACCGGAAAGGCCGGGCCTCGGAGTTTGCGACGGCCGTCCCGGCCGGGACCGTCCGCCGGCCCGCCGGCGAGGCGGCGGCCAAGGGAGAGAGCTCTTGAAGATCTACCGCTTCCGCTACCGCAAGAGGGTCCTCACCGGCGTCCTGAAGGAGGAATTCCTGTTCCCCGTGGTCGGCTCGATCTTCGGCGATTTCACGCTCGGGGGAAGTCCCGTGCCGATCGGCGACGTCCGCGTCCTCGCCCCCGTCCTGCCCTCGAAGATCATCGGCATCGGCCGCAACTACCGCGAACACGCCAAAGAGCTGGGGAACCCGCTGCCCGAAGAGCCGCTCATCTTCCTCAAGCCGCCGACGGCCCTCATCGGCCCCCTCGACGCGATCGTCCAGCCCCGGGCCTCGGCGCGCGTCGACTACGAGGGCGAGGTCGCCGTCGTCATCCGCAAGAAGCTCCGCGACCTCGCCGACGACGCGCCCATCGACGACGGCATCCTGGGCTATTCCTGCTTCAACGACGTCACCGCCCGGGACCTCCAGGCGAAGGACGTCCAGTTCACCCGGGCCAAGGGCTTCGACACGTTCGCCGCCCTCGGGCCCTGCGTCGCCACGGGCCTCGATCCGGCCGCGATCCGCCTGAAGACGTTCCTCAACGGCCGGCTCGTCCAATCCGGCTCGACGGCCAACCTGATCTTCCCCATCCCGTATCTCGTCCGGTTCCTGTCCCGCATCATGACCCTCAACCCCGGCGACGTCATCGCCACCGGCACGCCGGCCGGGGTCGGACCGTTGTCGCCCGGCGACCGGGTCGACGTCCAGATCGAGGGCCTCGGCACGCTCTCGAACACGTTCACCCGCCCCGCCGAGAAGGAGGACCGATGAAGCTGTTCCTGGATTCCGCCAACTTCGAGGAGATCCGCGAGGTCGCCGGCTGGGGCGTCCTCGACGGCGTGACCACCAATCCGTCGCTCTGTTCGAAGGAGAGCGCCTCCTTCGAGGACAACATCCGGCGGATCTGCGCCCTGACGCCGGGGCCGGTCAGCGCCGAGTGCGTCTCGCTCCAGGCCGGCGAGATCGTCGTCGAGGCCCGGGCGCTGGCCAAGATCGCCCCGAACATCGCCGTCAAGATCCCGGTCGGGCTCGAGGGGCTCAAGGCGACCAAAATGCTCCACGGCGAGGGCGTCGCCGTCAACATGACCCTCGTCTTCTCGACCGGCCAGGCCCTGCTCGCGGCCAAGGCCGGGGCCCGCTTCGTCAGCCCGTTCATCGGCCGGCTCGACGACATCGCCGAGGACGGCATGGGCCTCATCGAAGAGATCGTCCAGGTCTTCGAGAACTACCGCTTCGAGACCGAGGTCATCGTGGCCAGCGTCCGCCACCCGCGCCACGTCATCGACGCCGCCCTCCTCGGGGCCGATATCGCCACCGTCCCTTACGGGGTCATGACCAAGCTCGTCCACCACCCGCTGACCGACCTCGGCGTCGAGCGGTTCCTGGCCGACTGGAGGAAAGTGAAGAAGTGAGGCTCCACGCGATCCTCCGCGTCCGCGAGCTCGTCCGGGACCTGGCCCGGAAGGCCCGCCGGACCGCGGTCCTCGTCCTGGTCCTGGCCGTCCTGGCCGCCGCCGTCGTCGTCGGCAAGAACGCCCTGCTCAACGAGGTCCGCAAGGGGATCCGGAAGAACTACGCCTACGGCCGCCTGACGGTCGACTATTTCCCGCCCGCCCTGGTCATCGAGGACCTGCGCTCGCTCGCCGAGCCGCCGGCCCTTCGGGTGAAGAAGGTTAGGATCGAGGTCCCGTACCTGTCGCTCCTCCGGAACCGCAAGGCCCTCTCCGTCACCCTCGACGGCCCGGAGTTCCGGCTCGAGCGGCGGGCCGCCCCGGCCCCCCGGACCAAGCCGCGGCCGCTGTCTCTCCTCACCCTCCCGTTCATCATCGAGCGGGGCCTTATCGAGAACGGCGTCGTCACGTATGGATCCGGCGCGACCACGCTCGAAGCCCGGGGCATCCGCGGCCTCGTCACCCAGTCCGGCCAGGCCTTCACCGTCCGGGCCACCTCCGATTCGAGCGGATACGCGGCCGCGGGCCACCCCCTCCGATCGCTCGGCGGCCTGACCGTCCTCCTCTCGGGCCAGGGCGAGGATGTCGTCGTCGAGCGGCTGGCCGTCGACGGGCCCGGCCTCACGGTCAACGCGGCCGGGCGCGTCCGCAACATCTTCGACCCCTCGATCGAGCTCGACACACGTTTCGACGTCGGCCTCGAGCCCCTCGACGGGCTCCTGCACATGCCTTTCGGCTGGGCGGGGCGGGCGAACGGCCAGGGACGGCTGGAACGCAAGAACGGACGGATCACCTTCGCCACCAGCCTGGCCTCGGACGACCTGGTCCTCTCCGGAGTGCCGATGGGCCGCGTCCGCGGCCGCTTCGATCTCAACCCGGACACGGGCGGCACGCTTACCGCCGATATCGCCAAGCCCGGGCTGCCGGCCGAAAGCCTGACCCTTTTCTTCCGGGGCGAGCGCACCAAGGGCCAGGGCGAATTCATTGAGGGCCGTGCCGCGCCCCTTTTTCTCGATCCCATCTTCCGCGACCTGGCCATCCCCTGGCCGGTCCGGTCGCCCGTCGCCGGGACGTTCACCCTCGAGAACCAGAAGCTCGCTGCCGAGGCCGAGTTCAAGGGCGACTCCCTCGAGCGGCAGGGCGATCGCTTCGCGCTCCGCGGCTCCGCCCGGGTTGGCGTCGATTTCGCGGCCCACCGGGTGACCATCGACGCCTCCGGCCTCGAATCGAGCTTCGGCCGTCTCGACGCCAAGGCCTCGATCGACCTCAGGGGGGACATGGACACGCGGATCCGGGGGGAGATCGCCGACGTCAAGGAAACGCGCGAGCTCGTGGCCCTGGCCATCGCCCAGAAGCTCGCGTTCGGCGAGATCCGCGGCCGGGGCTACGCGGACGTCCGCCTCGCCGGCCCGTCCAAGTCGCCGACCGTCTCCATCCAGGCCACCCTCTCGCCCGGCGGTTTCGAGACCTTCAACGCCGCCGACGTCGGGGTCGACGCCGCGATCTCGCCGGCCGGGTTCGAAGGCCGGTTCGAGGTCGACGACCCGGCGCTCAAGGGCCTCGTTCGGGTCCAGGCCCACGCCAACGGGTTCGATGTGGAGGTCGAGAACGGGGAAGGGGAGCTGGGCGTGATCCTGCCCGCGCTCGACGCCCCCGTGGCCCTTTCGGGACGGGCCGCGGGGACCTTCCGCATGACCGACCGGGCCGGGGCGCGCGAGTTCTCGGGCGGCTTCACCAGCCTCGAAGTCCACGGCTACGGCGAAACGGCCAAGAACGTCTCGGGCCGGCTCGAATGGAAAGACGGCCGGATCTCCTTCCCCGAGCTGGCCATGGACTTCCACGGCGGCCATCTCGCCGGCCGGATCGCCGCCGCGACGGCGAGCGGCGAGTTCGACGCCGACCTGCGGGGCGAGGAGATGGACTTCCAGAGCGTCGTCGGCGTCGCCGGCGGCCGGCTGTCGTTCTCGCTCGCCGGGAAAGGCGTCTTCGGCCGGGACTGGCTCGGCGGGCTCTTCAGCGTCAAGGACCTCGCCCTCTCGCCCCTCGATCGGACCGAGGCCCGCGGCCGGCTGCGGCTGGACGTCAGCGGCGGCCGGGTCCGCCTCGAGGTCGACGGCCAGACCGACGCCGGCGACAATCCCCTGGCCGCCTCCTTTGTCTTCCCCCTCACGGGCGAGCCGTTCTTCGGCACCGTCAAGGGGGCCCTGACCAACCTCGACCTCGTCGTGCCCTGGGACGGCGCCCAGGGGCGGCTCACCTTCGCCGCGGACGTCCGGGACGCGGAACCGGCCGCCCAGGTCACCCTGTCGCTCGACGCCGCGGGGCCGCTCATGCCCCTGCCCGGGTTCGCCTACGCCATCACCGATTTCGCGCTGGCCGGCACCTACGCCGACGGCCTCCTCAAGGTGACCTCGCTCGGGGGCCGCCTCGGCGGCGGGCCGCTCACGGGCTCCGGCGAGGTCGGCCTCGGCGAGGGCGGGATCGCCACGATGGACGTGAGGTTCGAGGGCAAGGACATGGTCCTCGCCCCGATCGAGCGGATGCGGGCCCAGGCCGACGCCTCCCTGCGCCTCCTCAAGGACAAGAGGCGCTTCGTCACCGAAGGCGAGATCCTGTTCAAGCGGTTGACCTGGCGCCGCGAGATCTACGAGGAATTCAGCTTCTCGTCCCGGTCCGAGCCGTCGACCGGCCCGTCCTTCTTCGACGGCATGTCGCTGAACATCCGGCTCCGGGCCGACGAGAACGCGGCCATCGAGAACTCCCTCGGCCGGTTCGACGTCCGCTTCAACCTGACGGCCACGGGCGCGTTCGAATCGCCCATCCTGCTCGGCGACATCGACCTCGTCAGCGGCGACTTCTATTTCCAGGACCGGAGCTTCCGGGTCATCCACGGCCGGCTGAGCTTCACCGACCCCGTGAAGTCCGAGCCCTATCTCGATTTCCGCGGCGAGACCTACGTCAAGGACTACCGGGTGACGCTCGAGCTGCGCGGCCAGACGAGCCGCCTCAACCCCGAGTTCACCTCCTCGCCGCCGCTCGCGCCCGAGGAGATCCTGTCGCTCCTCGCGCTCGGGGAGTCCTTCCGGCGCATGTACTACTCCTACGCGGGCGACCGCAGCACGGCCCTGAACACGGCCTCGCTCCTGACCTACCAGATCGCCGACCTGGCCAAGAAGCGGACGGGCGGCCTCTTCTCCCTGGACCGGCTGCGGATCGATCCGTACATCCCCGAGGGCGCGCCGGGCGGCATCGCCGCCCGGATCACGGTCGGCAAGAAGGTCTCTAAGAACCTCCTTTTTCTTTATTCGACGATCCTGGCCAATTCGACCGTCATGGCCGAGATCGACGAGGTCCCCATCTTCCGCATGGAGTGGGACATCAGCAGACGGTTCTCGCTCGTCGGCGGGCGGGACGACCGGGGAAGGCTGGGCTTCGATGTCAAGTACCGCAGGCGCTTCTGAGCCCGGGCGCCGAGCCCGCCGCGGCGCCGCCGCGCCGATGGCCCTGCTCGCCGCCTTCGCGGTCCTCGCGGCGCTCGCCGGCGCCGTCCGGGCCCAGGACGTCCGTCCGGCCGTCGTCGACCGCATCGTCGTCGAGGTCGACGGGCGGCCGGGAGAAGCCGGCCTCCTCGACCTCATCCCGTTCCGGCCCGGGGATCCCTTCGAGCCCGGGCTCGTCGATCAGGCCGTCAAGCAGATCTTCAAAACCGGCCTGTTCGCGGACGTGCGGGTCGAACGGGCGGGCGAGGAGCGGATCGAGCTCAGATTCGTCCTTATCCGGAAGGTCTTCATCGAGGCCGTCCGCTTCCGCGGCGCCAACGTCCCGGCCGCGCGCCTGCGGGACGCGCTCGTTTCTCTGCGCCCCGGCGGGACGCTCGACGAGGAGCGCATCCCCGCGGCCGTCGCTGAGGTCCGAGAAGGGCTGAGACGGGAGGGCCGCTTCGACGCCGTCGTCGTCGGCGACGTCCATCGGCGGCCGGGGACCTCGACGGCCGTCCTCGTCTTCCAAGCGATGGACTGGAAGAGCTTTCGGATCGGCGGGCTCGAGGTCGAGTGGAAGGCCGAGATCCCCGAACGAACGCTGCTGAAGCAGATGAAGACCAAGGTCGGCGACGTCTACATCCCCCGCGGCTTCGCCGCCGACCTGGACCGCCTCTCGGCGGGCCTGGCCAAGGCCGGCTACCTGCGGGCCGAGGTCCGGGTGGCCGGCGAGACCTTCGACGAGAAGGACCGCCGGGTCGACCTCAAGGTCGAGATCCTGCCCAACGAGAAGATCGTCATCGTCATCAACGGGGCCAGCGTCCCCCCCCGGCTCATCGAGCCGATCTGGGCCGAGCGCGTCTTCGAGCCGTGGGGGCTGGCCGAGGACGAGGCCCGCATCCTCAATCACCTGCGCCGCAAGGGCTACCTGTTCGCCGAGGTCCGCAGCCGCGTCGAAAAGGGCCGGGACGTGCTCCGGATCATCCACGACGTCACGCCCGGCGACCGCCACAAGCTCCTAAGCGTCCAGTTCCGCGGCCTGACCGCTTTCTCCGACCTCGAGATGAGGACCCGCCTGGCCATCCGCGAGGGCATCCCTCTCCTGTCGTTCCTGAGCTATGACCGGCTGTTCACCCTGCCGCGGGAGATCGAGGCCTATTACAGGACGAGCGGCTTCGCCGACGTCCAGGTCCATCTCGCCCTGGAGCGCCGCGAGACCGGCGTCGAGGCCGTCTTCGAGGTCCTGGAGGGGCCGCGGACGGTCGTCGAAGGGATCCGCCTCGAGGGGGTCACGCTCTTCCCCGAAGAGGCCGTCCGCCGCGACCTCGTCAGCCGTCAGGGCGGCCCCTTCTTCCTGCCCAACGTGCAGACCGACGTCGGGCAGATCGAGACGTTCTACCTCAACCGCGGCGTCCGCGGCACCACGGTCGTGAGCCGGGTCGAGCCCGCGGGGGAGGGCCGGGTCGTCCTCGTCTACGAGATCGAGGAAGGACGGCCGGTCACGGTCAAGAATATCTTCGTCACCGGCAACCACACGACCCGGAACAGGGTCATCCGGCGCGAGCTCCGGGTCAAGAAGAGCGATCCGGCCGACTATTCCCGGATCCAAGCTTCTAAGAGCGGGCTTGACAGCCTGGGCATCTTCTCGGAGGTCCGGGCCGACGAGGTCCAGACCGGGCCGGGGGAGGAGATCGTCGTCGTCACCGTCCGCGAAGGGGAGAAGAATTACACCGGCTTCGGGATCGGCTTCGAGTCGCTGACGCCCCTCTCGGGTTCGCTGGCGTCCTGGCCCAACGATTTCCATCCGCGCCTCGCGGCCGAGTACATCCGCAGCAATGTTTTCGGCCTCGGCGCGCAGGTCGGCCTCCTTGGCCAGATCAGCACGAGCGAACGCCGGGCGGTCGTGTCCTGGAACCAGCCCTACCTCCTGGGTCTGGCCATGCCCACGACGCTCCTCGGCTGGGCCGAGCGGGAGGAGCGCGAGAGCTTCACGTTCGACCGGCGTGGCGTCAGCTTCAGCGTGGTCAAGTCCTTGAGCAAGGCCCGGCTCCTTCTCGGGTCGTTGAGCCTGACCCGGACGGCCATCCCCGAATACGACATCGAGAACCCCCCGGAGGACATCGACCGCCGCTTCCTGCCGTATTCGGCGGCCCTGGCCTCCGTCAGCATGAGCTGGGAGCGGCGGGACGACACGCTCAATCCGACGCGGGGCGTCTTCTTCAGCTTCGTCGGCGAGTGGGGCTTCCCCGTCTTCGGGATGGAATCGGACTATCAGAAGGTCTTCCTGAAGTTCCAGTTCGTGCGGCCTCTCTCGTCCGCCTTCAACCTCGACTTCACCTCCCGCCTGGGGCTTGGCCACGGGCTGAGGAACCTGCCGGAGCGCTTCTTCGCCGGCGGCAGCAACACCTTCCGCGGCGAGGATTTCGAGATGCTCGGGCCGCTCGACGGGACGACCCTCAAGCCCTACGGCGGCGAAGCGGTCCTGCTCTTCAACACCGAGCTCGCCTGGGCCGTCTTCCCCTCCTGGCGGGAGCTCCGACTGGCCACGTTCTTCGACCTCGGCAACGTGTACGGGAGCCTGGGAGATCTCCGGCCCCTGGACCTCGTCGGGGCGGCCGGGGCCGGCCTCCGTTACCGGACGCCGCTCGGGCCGGTGCGGGTCGAGATCGCCTGGAAGCTCTGGGGCTTCGACGCCCAGGACCACAAGGGCCACCCCCTGATATTCCTGACGATCGGACACATCTTCTAACCTGGGCCATTCGTGAAAACGCCGAGAAAGGTCCCGCTGATGATCAAGAGAACGGTTCTCATCGCCTTCGCCGGGCTCGCCGCGGCCGCCGCCGGGGCCCAGATGGTCAACGGCATCGTCGCCGTGGTCAACGGGCAGGTCATCACCCTGCTCGACGTCCAGGTGGCGGCGGAGTTCGGCCTGGCCGGCCCGGCCGCCGCCGCGGAAGGAGCGGATCCGCGCGAGGCCGCGCTCGAGGCGCTCGTCGACCGCAAGCTCGTCCTCGACCTGGCCCGGGAGGTCCGGAGTGCCGGCCGGGGCGAGGTCGACGCGGCCGCGGCCGAGCTGAAAAAGTCGATCGGGGAGGAGGCCTTTGCCGCCAAGCTGGCCAAGTTCGGGCTGACCGAGGCGGGACTGGCCCCCTATCTCGAAGAGCGCATCCTTTATGACCGGGCCCTGGCCTTGCGATTCAGCCCGGGGATCCCCGTCTCGGTCTCGGAGGTCGAGCGCTACTACCGCGACATCTACGTCGCCGAGCAGACGCGCCTCGGCCGGGCCGTCGAGCCGCTCGACCGCGCGAGCGGCGCGATCGAGGCCGCTATCCGCGACGAGCGGAGGACCCAGCAGATGGCGGCCTGGGTCCGGGACCTGCGCAAGCGGGCCGACATCCAGCTCAGAAAGGACCGCCTGAAATGACCTTCGCCTATCTCTTCCCCGGACAGGGATCCCAGGCCGTCGGCATGGGTAAAGACCTCTTCGAGCGCTCGGCCGAGTGCCGGGAGCTGTTCGAAAGGGCCGACGCCGCCCTCGGCTTCTCCATCGCCAAGCTCTGCTTCGAGGGCCCGGAAGAGGAGCTTCGCCTGACCCGGAACACCCAGCCGGCCCTGCTCGTCGTCAGCACGGCGGCCTGCCGGGCGCTCGGCCGGGACCCGGACGTGGCCGCCGGCCACAGCCTGGGCGAGTATTCGGCCCTCGTCGCCGCCGGGAGCCTCCGGTTCGAGGACGCCGTCCGCCTCGTCCACAACAGGGGCCGCTACATGCAGGAGGCCGTGCCGGTGGGCATCGGGGCCATGGCCGCGGTGCTCGGCGTCCCCGGCGAGGAGATCGAGCGGCGGCTCGCTGACGTCCGCTCGGGTGTCGTCGAGATCGCCAACTGGAACAGCGACGATCAGATCGTCATCTCTGGCGAGAAGGCCGCGGTCGAGGAGGCCCTGGCGGCGATCAAGGCGCCGCGGTCGGTCGTGCTGCCCGTCAGCGCGCCGTTCCATTCGCGCCTGATGAAGCCGGCCGAGGAGAGGCTGGCGGCCGAGCTCGACGCCGTCGCTTTCGCCGATCCGCGCTTCCCGATCGTCACGAACGTCGACGCCCGGCTCATCCGGACCGCGGATGAGGCCCGCGACGCCCTCAAGCGGCAGGTCAGCCGGTCGGTCCTGTGGACGAAGTCCATGGACGTCCTGAAGGGCCTCGGGGTCGAGGCCTGCGTCGAGTGCGGGCCGGGCAAGGTCCTGGCCGGGCTGCTCAAGCGCCTGGGCCGGGGCTGGCCCAAGCCTGCGGTCCTCTACAACGTGGAGAACTGGGACGGGGCGGAGAAAGCGAAGGCGGCGCTATTCGGCCTGCTCTGAGATGACCCGCGGGCCGAAGCGGATGAAGTACTCGACGGCCGAGACGATCGCCAGCGCGACGACCAGCCACAGGCCGATCCTGCCGATCCCCATGATGAGCCGGCCGAGATAGTTCGGCCCCAGGACGAAGATCCCGAAGACCCAGGCCTCGCTGGTCATCTTGGCCTTGCCGAAGGCCGAGGCCGGGATATTGATCCCCCTGGATGAGGCCATGGCCCGGAAGCCCGTCACCGCGACCTCCCGCCCGATGATGATGATGGCCGCCGAGGCCGGGACGAGCCCCAGCTCGACGAGGCAGACGAGGGCCGAGACGATGAGGAGCTTGTCGGCCGTCGGGTCCAGGAGCTGGCCGAGGACGGTGATCTTGCCCTTCTTGCGGGCGATCCAGCCGTCGACGGCGTCGGTCAGCACGGCCAGGACGAAGATGACCAGGGCGACGATCTCGTGGCCACGGTAGCGCGCCAGCATCGTCGCGACGAGCGCCGGGATGGCCAGGATCCGGACCATGCTGAGGGTGTTCGGGATGTTCACGGCCCGAGATTACACTACGGCCCCTCCGCCTGTCAAACATCAAGGCCGCCCCCGGTTGCAAAAGCCCGAAGGCGTGGGTATAGTGAGGGCTCCGATGGCCAACGAGACCTCCCCGACCCCGCTGATGGAGCAGTATTTCCGGATCAAGGAGCTCCACCGCGACGCCCTGCTGTTCTTCCGCCTCGGCGACTTCTACGAGATGTTCTACGAGGACGCCAAGGTCGCGGCTCCTGTCCTCGACATCGCCTTGACCTCGCGCCAGAAAGTGCCGATGTGCGGCGTGCCCTATCACGCCGTCGCTTCCTACCTGCCCAAGCTCCTGCGGGCCGGATTCAAGGTGGCCATCTGCGAGCAGGTCGAGGACCCCAAGGCGGCCAAGGGCATCGTCCGCCGCGAGGTCATCAAGGTCCTGACGCCCGGGACGGCCGTCGAGGTCGAGACCGATGAGGCCAAAGAAGGGACCTTCATCGCCTCGCTGGCCCTCGAAGACGCCGGCTGGGGCCTGGCCCTCGTCGATCTCGCGGCGGGCGAGGTCCGGACGCTCGAAGGCCCTTGGGCGGAGGCCAAGGTCCTGGCCGACGAGCTGTTCAAGGCCGCGCCCAAGGAGGTCCTCTATCCCGAGGGCGCCGATGACGCTTTGCGCCGCGTCCTGCCCATCGAGGGGGAAGGCGGCCCCGCTCTCAGCCCGGCCGAAGGCTGGCTCTTCGACCCGCCGCAGGCGGCCCGGATCGTCCTCGAACATTTCGGGGCCCGGTCGCTGGCCGGCTTCGGGCTCGAGGATAAGCCGCGGGCCGTGGCCGCGGCCGGGGCCCTCATCGCCTACGTCAAGCGCGTCCGCCAGGACTCGCTCGGCCTCGTCCACCGCCTCTCGTATCTCACTCCGGCCGGCCATCTCGTCCTCGACGCCACGACCGTGCGCAACCTCGAGCTCGTCCGCAACCTCCGCGACGGCCGGCTCAAGGGGACGCTCCTCGATGTCATCGACTTCACCGTGACCGCGCCCGGCGGCCGCCTCCTCCGGGCCTGGCTCCTCCGGCCCCTCCGCGACGTCGCGGCGATCGCGGCCCGCCAGGACGCCGTGGCCGAAGCCCTCGGCGCGACCATCGTCCGCCGCGAGCTCCGGGAGACGCTCAAGGGCGTCCTCGACCTCGAGCGCCTGGCCGGCAAGGTCGCCCTCGGCGCGGCCCACCCCCGCGATCTCGTCGCCCTCAAGAGATCCCTGGCGCCCTTGCCGCACGTCCGCCGCGACCTCACGACCCTCTCGGCCCCGATCTTCAAAGCGATGACCGACCGCTGGGACGACGCCGCCGACGTCGCCGCGCTCATCGACCGGGCCCTCCTCGACGAGCCGGCCTTCCTCCTGACCGAGGGCGGGATCGTCAAGGACGGCTGGAACGCCGAGCTCGACGACCTGCGCTCCGTCAGCCGGTCCGGTAAGACCTTCATCGCCCAGCTCGAGGGCCGCGAGCGGGAGAGAACGGGCATCGGCTCGCTCAAGGTCCGCTACAACAAGGTCTTCGGCTATTACATCGAGGTGACCAAGCCCAACCTGCCCCAGGTCCCGGCCGACTACATGCGCAAGCAGACGCTGGTCAACTCGGAGCGGTTCCTGACGCCCGAGCTCAAGGAATACGAGGACAAGGTCCTGCACGCCGAGGAGCGGATCGGCCTCCTCGAGCATCGGCTCTTCCTCGAGGTCCGTGAGGCCGTGGCCCGCGAGACTCCGCGCCTGCAGCGGATCGCGGCCGATGTCGCCGCGCTCGACGTCCTCCTGGCCCTGGCCGAGTGCGCCGCCCGCCGCAGCTATGTCCGCCCCGTCGTCGACGAGGGCGACACGATCCGCATCGAGGCCGGCCGCCACGCCGTCATCGAGACGAGCCAGGCCGAGCCGTTCATCCCCAACGACCTCGAGATCGACGCCGCCGCGAACCAGATCCTGATCATCACCGGCCCGAACATGGGCGGCAAGTCGACCTTCCTGCGCCAGGCCGCGCTCATCGTCCTGCTCGGCCAGATGGGCGCGTTCGTCCCGGCCAAGTCGGCGACGCTCGGCCTCGTCGACCGCGTCTTCACCCGGATCGGGGCCATGGACTATCTGAGCGTGGGCCAATCGACGTTCATGGTCGAGATGTTGGAGACGGCGGCGATCCTCCACAACGCCACCTCGAAGTCCCTCATCCTGCTCGACGAGGTCGGCCGGGGCACGAGCACCTTCGACGGCCTGAGCCTCGCCTGGGCCGTGGCCGAGCGCCTCCACGAGCGGGAGGAGGTCCGGCCGAAAACGCTCTTCGCCACCCACTACCACGAGCTGACCGAGCTCGCCCTGACCCTGCCGCGGATCAAGAACTATCACGTCTCGGTCAAAGAGTGGAAGGACGAGGTCGTCTTCCTGCGCCGGATCGTCCCCGGGCCGTCCGACCGCAGCTACGGCATCCACGTGGCCAAGCTGGCGGGGATCCCCCGCGACGTCATCGACCGGGCCCGGGAGATCCTGTTCAACCTGGAGAAACAGGAGCTCGACGAGACGGGCCTGCCCCGACTGGCCAGCCGCGGCCGGCCGACGGGCGACCGGAACCAGCTCCTGCTTTTCGCCGAGGACCGGGAAGCGGCTCTCCTGCGCGAGCTCCGGGAAGAGATCGAAGCGCTCGATCTCGCGTCGCTGACCCCCCTCGAAGCGTTGAACGTCCTGGCCGGGCTCAAGGGCCGGTTGGGGACCGGCCCGTCCGATCAGTAAACTTCGGGCTCTTCCTCGACGGTGAACCCGTCCTCGAGGTCCTCGTCCTCTTCTTCGTCCTCGTCCTCGTCGAGATCCTTGTCGCCGTCGTTCTCGAAGGGCGACTCGCCGTCGTCCTCCTTGCGCTCTTCGAGGGCCTCGTCGAACTCGTCGCGGTCGTCGAAGCGGCGGATCGTGTTGGAGGCGGCGTCGCTGTAGCAGAGCTCGAGATAGTCGTCCTCGATGATGCAGAAGACGGACTTGGAGTGGCCCGTCTGCAGGTTGCCGACGGTCTCGATGATCTCGGTGCTCTTCGATTTCCTGATCGCGTCGAGCGTTTGCCAGCTCGTGACTTCCATCTCTTCCATGGCGCGCCTCTACAGACATAAATAAGCATTTTTCCGCGGTTGTCAAGGGGGACGGCGGCGACGCGCGCGGGCCCGCGCGCGATCGCGGCGCGGCGCCGGCTCTATGATGATTAGTGTGGTAGCCATGGGAGCAAAACCGTCAGGGGCAGGA
>CAYOYQ010000065.1:0-14631 GCA_964408215.1 uncultured Eubacteriales bacterium | reverse complement strand
CATCCCGGCCATGCGGCTCAAGACCGTCATCGAGGACGAGGTCGCGCCCCGGCTCGAACGGCTCGACGGCGTCGCCTCGGCCCGGGTCTTCTCCATGGACGAGCGCGAGATCCTGATCGACGTCGACAAGGCCTCGCTCGAGAGCCGCGGCCTGAGCCTGGACCAGGTCCTGATGGCCCTGCGGGCCGAGAACGTCAACATGCCGGCCGGGAACATCGTCGAGCGCCATTCGGAGGTCCTCGTCCGGACGATGGGCGAGTACAAGGACCTCGACGACCTCCGCCAGACCGTCGTCGGTATGACCGCCGCGGGCGTGCCGGTCTATGTCTCGGACATCGGCGAGGTCAAGGACACCCTCAAGGAGCTCCGCTACACCTCCCGCATCCAGCGCCAGAACGGCGTCTACCTCATGGTCAGCAAGCGCTCCGGGGCCAACACCCAGCAGGCCAGCGCGGCCGTCAAGAAGACCCTGGCGGGGCTCGCGGGCACGATCCCCGGCAATCCCGTCTTCCACGTCGCCATGGACCAGGGCGACATGATCGAGCAGGTGACGAGGAACACGGTCACCAACGCCTGGATGGGCGGGGTGCTGGCCATCCTTCTCATCTTCCTCTTCCTGCGCAACTGGCGGCCGACCTTCGTCATCAGCCTGGCCATCCCCCTGTCCATCATCACCACCTTCATCGCCCTCTACGCCGCCCACTACACCCTGAACCTGCTGACCCTCGGCGGCCTGGCTTTGGGCGTCGGGATGCTCGTCGACAACGCCATCGTCGTCATCGAGAACGTCTACCGCCACCTCGAGGAGGGGGAATCCGCCGACCAGGCGTCCATCGCGGGCGCGAGCGAGGTCGGTATGGCCATCACGGCCTCGACCCTGACCACGATCGCCGTCTTCTTCCCGATGATCTTCGCCTCGGGCATCACCGGCAAGATGACCCAGGCCCTCGGCCTATCCATCACGTTCTCCCTGCTGGCTTCGCTCTTCGTCGCGCTGACCGTCATCCCCCTGTCCACGTCGCTCCTCTTCCGGACGCCCCGGAGCCTCAAGGCCATCGTCAGGACCCCCGAAGAGAGGCAGTTCGCCAAGGCCAAGGCCTGGTACCGGAAGCGGCTCGACTGGGCCCTGCACCACCGGCGCCGCGTCCTTCTGGGAACGCTGGCCCTGTTCCTCGTTTCGCTGGCCATCGCCCCCTTCCTGGGCACGGAATTCATGCCCGCCCAGGACATGGACATGGTCATGCTCAAGGTCCGCCTGCCGGTCGGCTCGGCCCTCGAGGAGACCGACCGGGTCGTCGGCCTGGTCGAGAACATCATGGCGGCCATGCCGGAGATCACGATGATCTCGGCCCAGGTCGGCTCCCAGGCCGAGCAGGACGCGAGCGACGCGGCCTCGTCCTTCTCCAACGCCGGCACCCACGAAGGGCTGCTCTGGGTCGGGTTGGTCAAGCGGGACCAGCGCAAGGAATCGGACAAGCAGGTCCTGGAGCGGATCCGGGCCAAGTTGCCGAACCTCCGGGGGGTCAAGTTCGAGGCCCTCGATATGAGCCAGCAGATGTTGGGCGGAGCCTCGGCCCCCGTCGAGATCAAGCTCTTCGGCAAGGACCTGCCGACCCTCAAGGGGCAGGCCGATCAGATCGTGCAGCTCGTCTCAGGCATCGAAGGCGTCCGCGACCTGACCCACACCCTGACCGCCGGCAAGCCGGAAGTGCAGATCCATATCGACCGCGAACGGGCCTACCGCCTCGGCCTGTCCATCTACCAGGTGGCCAACACCGTCCAGACCGCGACCCTGGGCAAGGTGGCCACGCGCTACCGCGAGGGGAGCGACGAGATCGACGTCCGGCTCCGGTTCAAGGAGCGGTACCGCGACAGCATGGACGAGATCCGGAGCATCCCGCTCCGGACGGCGGCCGGTCAGGCCGTCTATCTCGAGCAGGTCGCGGACATCTCGACCGGCATCGGCCCGATCAAGATCGACCGCGAGAACCAGGCCCGCCGGGTCTCGGTCACGGCCAACATCTCCGGCCGCGACCTCGGCGGCGTCGTCCGCGAGATCAAGGGCCGGCTGGCCGGCTTCGAGAAGACCCTGCCCCCCGGCTACTTCCTCGAGTACGGCGGCTCGTACGAGCAGATGACGGACGCGTTCGTCATCCTGGCCGGCGCCTTCGCCCTGGCCGCCCTGCTCGTCTACATGGTCATGGCCTCCCAGTTCGAGCATTTCGTCCATCCCTTCATCATCATGTTCACCGTGCCGCTGGGGGTCATGGGCGTCATCTGGGGCCTGCTCATCACCGGGCGGACGATCAGCCTGGCGGTGCTGGTCGGGGTCATCCTGCTCATGGGCATCGCCGTCAACAACGGCATCGTCATGATCGACTATATCAACCAGCTCATCAAACGGGGCGTCGACAAGCGGGAGGCCGTCCTCACGGGCGCGACGACCCGGCTGCGCGCCGTCCTGCTGACCGCGTTGACGACCGTTTTAGGGACCCTGCCCATGGCCTTCTCCCGCTCCTCCGGCTCGGAGTTTCGAGCCCCCCTGGGCGTGGCCATCGCCTTCGGCCTGAGCGCGACAACCTTCCTGACGCTCTTCGTGATCCCTGTTATCTACAGTGTGGTCAATAAGATACGGTTCAAGGAAAAGAAAGCGCCGGCCTAGGCCTTAAATTTCAGGAAGGCGCCGATCCCGCCGTAGCGGTCGAGCTTGGAGGGCGGCTCGATCTGCTTGACCGTCCCGCCGCGCTTGAGGACGGTCTCGATGATCTCGTCGATGACGTCGGCGACGGCCTCCGTCTTCTTGTCGTCGATCGGGCACTTCTCCTCGTCGAGATAGAGGAACTTGTGCGTCGGGCAGAGCCGTCCCGGCCGGGCGAAATTGTGGGTGACGATGAGCGACTGGACCTCGAATTGGTTCAGCCGGCGGACCGTGTCGCGCAGGCCGGAGGTGGCCAGCCCGCCGCGCTCGAGCTCGGCGATGAGCTTTTGGACGGTTTCGGCCTCCTCGGTCTTCTTCAGGCCGGCCTCGACCTCGAGGACCTCCTTGAGGACCTTGGCCGGCGGATCGGTCACCCGCGAGTGGAGGCGGGCTTTGACCTTGTCGCGCAGGTAGCTGTGCAGGTGGCCCTCGAAGTCCCCGATATGGTTTTCCTCCGCCCCGACGAAGAGCCAGTCGAAGGGCTGCTTCTTGCTGAGCTCGAGCGTCTTCTGGGAGGCCTTCTTGTAGTGCTCTAAAAGGTGGGCGTCGATGTGACGCTCGATCCTCTTGGCCGCGGTCCCCTCGAAACCGCCCTCCTTGACCCGGGCCGGGACGTCGCTCTGGATCTTGTCGAGGAACTTGATCTCCTCCATGCTCACGTCGTACCAGACGGCCTCGCGGCGGTTGATGAGGAGGGCGCAGATGGGGCTGTACTTGTCCAGGATGGCGGCCAGCGGCCGGACGTAGAAATTGGCGTCGAAGATGACCCGGTTGCGCGGGCCGTGCGGCAGCTCGAGGACTTGCCAGAACTTCTTCTGGCTGTCGGAAAAGAAGGCCAGGCCCGCGGCGCTCGACGTCAACAGGGCCTGGTTCCCGTGATCGGCGGCGAGGTCCAGATCCCGGAGCAGGGCGTCGGTCCTGTCCTTGGCGGCGCCCAGGTCGCAGGCCCGGGACCTGGCGTCGTTGAGGAGGGTCTTGAGGACGAGCTGGATCTCCTTCCGGTTCTGGCGGCTCTTGTCCGTATCCAGGTAAATCGAGGTCACCAAGCCGCCCTGGCTCTTGTATTTGGCCAGGGTCTCGATCTGGGAACGGCTCTGGAATTTCATACATCCTCCTTGGGTGATCTTAAACGGGGGCACGAAAGTCCCGGGAGACGTTCGCTGAGGAAGGCCATCAACACCTCCACAATAAGCGCCGCATCCCGGTTTGTCAAGCAAGCCTCTGGATGTCCTCTCCGAGCCCTACACGTGCGGGCGACTCCTCCCTCGGCGTCACCCCCATCCGTCCTCGCCGCGGTGAAGCCACCAAGGCCTCGCGGCTCCGGGCGGGTGGGGGGCCCCCACGCCGTTGCGTCATCGCCCTGCACGGTCGGAGGGTCTGGCGACGATACCCCTCGGCTTATGATCAGAGGTCGTCTCGGTCGCTGCAGGCTCCCTCGACACTCGCGCCCGGGGGCATTTGCGTAGGACGGAAAAAACGCTATAATAAGGGCTCCCTGAGTGCGGAAGTGGCGGAATTGGCAGACGCGTAAGCCTCAGGAGTTTATGGCCGTAAGGCCTTGAGGGTTCGAGTCCCTCCTTCCGCACCACCCTCCTTCCCCCGCAGACAGGGTCGAATCTTATCCGACCGGCTTGCCAAATCGCCCCTCGAAGACTACCCTAGGGGGCGGAAAGGACATCGCCGATGGCCTCCTCACCGGACAAAAGAGCGGCCGGCCCCGCCGCCTTCCTGGGCCCCGCCCTTCTCCTGGCCGTCCTGGCGGCCGGCGCCGCCTGCAAGACCATGGCCATGGAGAAGAAGCTCCCGCCCGCCCGGGCCGACTTCCTGAGCAAGGTCGGCTACATCATCACCAAGGCCGAACGGAAGATCTTCCTCGAGCTGCCCGACGCCGGGCGGGACGATTTCATCGAGGAGTTCTGGCAACGGCGCGATCCCGACCCCGAGACGCCGGTCAACGAATACCGCCTCGAATACGAGGCCCGGGTCAAGCGCGCCGGGGAGCTGTTCCACGGCGAGGGCCGGCCCGGCTGGCTGACCGACCGGGGACGGATCTACATCCTCTTCGGGCCGCCCTCGGAGCGCCTGACCTACCCGATGGTCGCGTCCGGCGCCTGCCAGGAGATCTGGTATTACGGGAACTTCCCCGTCGTCTTCGTCGATGAGCAGTGCCAGGGGAGCTACGTCATGCGGGCCATCAACCTGGCCCACCTCCAGGAGCTCAACATCGCCCAGGGCCATTTCCAAAAGACCTTCGAACAGGACAAGCGGTTCTTCGACTACGACGTCTCGCTGGCCAGGACGAGCGCCACGGCCGAGGCCTTCGAGGGCCGGGTCTTCGTGGACATCCCCTACAACACGATCTGGTTCACGTTCAAGGAGGGGCGGCTCGAGACGACGTTCGATGTTCAGATCGAGATCTCGGACGAGTCCGGCACGATCGTCTGGCAGGCCGCGGAGAGCTTCCCGCTGCTGCTCGAAGAGAAGCAGCTGACGCAGAACCGCAAGGGCCGCTTCCGGATGGAGTTCCCTCTCCGCATCGAAAAGGACCTGGCCAGGCTCAAGGCCCAGAAGCTGAGGATGGAGGTCTCGGTCAAGAGCGCGACGGAGGGCGAGGCCCTGCGGAAGGTGATCGAGTTCCGGCTAAAAACCTAAATTCAGGTTGAGCCGGACGATCCGCGTCCCCCAGCGGGGGAAATAGGTGTTGTAGGTCCCGGCGAGCGTCCGTGTGCCCGTCGACGCGCCCTCGGCGTCGGGACGCCACGTCCCGCCGTCGTTGAGGAAGAGCGTCCGGTACTTGTCCCCGAGCAGGTTGAGAACGTCGACGGAGATCCCGAAGCGGCGCCGGCCGGCCTTCAGGAATTCCTTCTCCACGCGGATGTCCAGGTTCTTCCACGACCCGAAGCGGCGGGCGCCCGGGCTCTCGAGGTAGATCGCGACGGGCATGGTCTTGGCGCCGTTCGCCTCGGCCCAGTCCGTCGGCGGGATGATGGTCACCGTCCGGCCCCAGGGCTCGCCGCTCTGGGCCTTGAGCAAGAAGCTGGCGAAGATGTTGCCGCGGAAGCGCACCGTCCCGGCCAGCCGGGCGACGAGCGGACGGTCCTGCGCGAGCCGGTCGGTCGAGGCGACGTTGATGAACGCGTTCGGCGTGATCAGGACGGACCGGTTGCCGGCGCTCCAGGGCGAGGCCAGCGTGGTCGTGCCGGTCGCCCGGTTCCAGGAGATCGAGCCGTAGAGCTGCCAGTTGTGCGACATCCTCTTGCGGACGGTGAGCTCCAGGCTGGTGGACTTCGCCTCGAGCTCGGGTACGTTCTCGATGCGCTCGAAGAAGTCGGGGGCCGAGGCCGCGGGGACGTAAATTGTGGCCGCGGTGTCGCCGTAACCGTCCCCGCCCGGCACGACGGTCGAGAAGGGGATCCACCAGCCCTCCGGGGAGTCCTCGAGCCGGGCCCAGGAGACCTGGGTCGACGGGTCGTAGAGGGTGTGGCCGACGGCGTTCGTGTGCCGGCGCTCGATGTAGCGGGCCGCGAGCGTGAAGTCGCGACCGACCTGCTGCTCCAGCCCCGCCGTCCATTCCGTGATGACCGGGGCCGCGAGGTCGGGATCGACGGCCTGGCGGTAGTACTCGGACTTGTAGACCCGGAAGTCGTAGGAGGCCAAGGAATAGCCGTCACCCGTGTCGGGCGCGCCGTCGCCGTCCTCGTCGAACCAGATGAACGAGTGGGCGATCCGGGGGTTGATCTGGGCCAGGTCCTCCGAATAGCCGAGGCCCAGATATTCCGGCATCCTCGCCCAGGAGGCCTTGAGGAGCGTCCAGCCGCGGCCGGTGATGTCGAAGACCAGCCCGACGCGCGGGGACAGAGTGTTCCAAACGATGCTCTTGTCCCAGGCCGGCAGGCCCATCGCGCTGAAAGGGTTGTAGCCCATGAGGGGATCGACGAGCGAATTGCCGAGGGTGACGCTGAGCGAATTCCCGCTCGTGCCCTTGGAGACCGAGCCGAAGCGGGCCTCGGACCGGTCGAAGCGCAGGCCGGCCGAAAGGGAGAGCCGGCCGAAGAGCTTCATCGTGTCCTGGGCGTAGGCACCGATCCTCTTGAGCTCGCGCCGCAGCGCGAGGTCGCCCTCGGCCGCCGGGGCGACGTAGAACCCGATGAGCCCCCAGCCGACCTCTTCCCCGGACTTGGGCGACGTGGTCAGGCCGTAGGTGTAGGGGCTGCCGTCCGCGTAGTACTGGATGAGGTTGTCGGCCTTCCAGGTGGACGTCACGGCGGCCGTGGTCTCGTATTCGCCGCCGAGCGATAGCTCGTGCGGCATCCCGAGCAGGTGGTCCGCGTAACGCGTGACCGAGGCGCCGGCCTGCATCCGGGTCTCGGATGAGCGCTCGTTCAGCAAGCCGCTGCCCCAGCTCCGCCCCGTGATGATGTCCTGGTACTGGGGCTTGGCCACCCCCAGGTCGTTCAGGAGGAGCGGCAGATAATGTTTCATGTACCCGACGGAGAAGTCGACGCGCATGTTCTGGCCGGTGACGTAGGACCCGGCGCCCCGGGCCAGGAAGGCGCCTTCGCCGTCGAGAGCCCGGGTCGAGGACTCGGGCCGCAGCGGGTCGAGATCGGAGCCGTAGACCGGTTCCTTGACGCTCGACCAGCCGAATTCGAGGACGCCCTGGAACTTTTCGAGGACGTTCATCGAGAGCTTGAACATCCCCGCGAGGTCCCTCTCGGCAAAGTCGTAGACGAAGTGCCGCACGCCCAGGGGGTCCGTCCAGTACCGGAAGGGCGCCCGGCGCCCCTGCGTCTTGAAGCGCACGTTGCCGAAGAACCAGGCCATGTCCTCGAGGACCGGCCCGCCGAGGGAGAAGGAGAGATCGTGCTCCCGCCGGAGCGTCGTGGGGGCGGCCGTGGGCATCTCCTCGAGCTCCGTCGGCGTCCAGAGGGAATCGACCAGCCCCTTGCCGGAGAGGCCGTAGGAGAGGTTCATCTCGGTCGCGGCCGAGCCCCGGTGATGGACGACGCTGAGATAGGCGCCCTGGGCCGGCCCGGCCGCCGGGGCGTGCCCGGCCGTTTCGACGACGATCTCGTCGATGAGGTCGATGTTGATGCGGCCCATCTCCCTCGCGTCGATGGGGTTAGTGGCGATGACGCCGTCCTGGACGAGGATGTTGGCGAAGGCCGGCTGGCCCTCGATCGAGGCCGGCAGGCCCGGCGAATCGATCGCGTAGACGAGCCCGGGGACGAGGCCGAGGAGGGCGGTGAAGTCCCGGGCCAGGGGCAGGCGGGTGATGAGGTCGCGGTCGATGACGGTCGCCGCCCGCGCCGAGTCGCGGTCGAGCAGCGACCCGGGCCGGACGGATACGGCCTCCTCCTCGATCTCGGTGGGCTGCATCCGGAAATCGACCGTGACCGTCGTCCCGGCGTCCAGGACGACGCCGTCGACGGTCATGGTCTTGAACCCCGGCGCCTCGGCGACGACCTTGTAGGCCCCCGGCGTGAGGCCCATGACGTTGTAACGCCCCGAGGCCGGCGTGATGAAGTTGGCGATGCCCAGCGCGGTCGGCGAGCTGATGTAGAGGTAGGCCCCGAGCACGGGGGCGCCCTTGTCGTCGACGACCCGGCCTCTGAGGCCGGCCATGGGGCCGGACGCGGCGGCGGGCAGGGCCAGAGCGAGAAGGACCGCTCCGAGGGCCAGAGCTGCGGCGGATGTCCTGGTCAAAGCGGCCTCCTTGGTCTCTTCTCTACCGTAAGGTTATATTTTTTTCGGCCGGGGTTGTCAAAGACCTTAACTCCCGGCGCGGCAGGAACGTTCCACGGGGCCGGCTCCCAGGGGCCGCCTCATCCCCGGGCCCTCGACCCGCGGCGGGCCCAGGCCGCCGCGCCCACCAGGCCGGCGTCGTTCCCCAGGGCGGCCCGCTCGATGCGGCAGCCGGCGAAGGGGATGGGGTGGGACCAGCGGCGGGCCTCCGCGACGACCGGGTCCATGAGCAGCCGGCCCGCCGAGACGACCCCGCCCCCGATGATGACCTTCTCCGGGTCCAGGGCGGTGACGATGATGCCGATGCCGATCCCCAGCCAGTAAGCCAGCTTGCCGAAGCTCTCCAGGGCGGCCCGGTCGCCGGCCTTGGCCAGGAGGTAAACGTCCTTGGAATCGACGACGTCGGTCCGGCCGGAGAGCGCCTGGAAGTTGCGGACAAGGCGCGGCGCCGAGGCCTCGGTCTCGAGGCAGCCGCGCCGGCCGCAGCCGCAGGTCTGGCCGTCCGGGTTGACGGTGATGTGGCCGAGCTCGCCGGCGTAGCCGCCCTCGCCTTCCCAGAGCTTGCCGTCGAGGATGATGCCGCCGCCGATGCCCGTCCCGACCGTCAGCAGGACCAGGCTCCGGGCGCCCCGGCCCGCGCCGTGCTCGTACTCGCCGTAGGCGGCCATGTTGGCGTCGTTGCCGATGCGCACTGGGACATCGATGACCTTGCGCAGGGCGGGCAGGATGGGGTAGCCGTTGAGGCTGGGGTAATTGGGCGACTGGAGGATCTTGCGCTCTTTGGTGCTGTAGAACCCGGCGATCCCGAAGCCGCACGAGCGCACGGGACCGGGGGCGGATCTCCTGAGGGAGGTCCAGGTCTCTCCGATGACGGCCAGGATCTCGGCCATGGCCTCGGGGCTGCGGACCTTGCCCTTTTTGACCAGCCGGCCGTCGCGGTCGACGAGGCCGAACTTGATCTGGGTGCCGCCGATGTCAAAACCGGCGTCGTAGGAGGATGTCATGGGAGGTTCTCAGGAGCCCGGTCGGGGGCCGGCGAGGGCCGGAAAATGTCTCTCAGTTGGCGGGGGGCTCGGGCTTCTTGGGCTGGTCGTCGTCCTTCGTGCTCATGGACTTCTTGAAGTTCTTGATGCCCTCTCCGATGGACTTGCCGAGGTCCGGGAGCTTGCGCGCGCCGAAGATGATGATGACGATCAGCAGGATCAGGATCAGTTCGGTGGGTCCGATGGATCCAAGCATGCGAATCTCCTTAGATTTCAGCCGTTTTCTCCCCTAGAAGATACCCTCTACCCCCCCAAAAGTCAATTTCGCGGCCCTCTCGAGGCGGCGAGGGACTTTTTCAGGGAAATCTGGGATAATAGACGATTCCATGAGGAACATCAGGAACTTCTCCATCATCGCCCACGTCGACCACGGCAAGTCGACCCTGGCCGACCGGTTCATCGAGCTGACCGGGGCCCTCTCCTCCCGCGAGCTCAAGGAGCAGGTCCTGGACACCATGGAGCTCGAGCGGGAGCGGGGCATCACCATCAAGGCCCAGACGGTCCGACTGACCTACCGCAGCCGCTCGGGGGAGGAATATGTCTTCGACCTCATCGACACCCCGGGCCACGTCGATTTCTCCTACGAGGTCTCGCGCAGCCTGTCCGCTTGCGACGGGGCCCTGCTCGTCATCGACGCCTCCCAGGGGGTCGAGGCCCAGACCCTGGCCAACGCCTATCTCGCCGTCCACAACGACCTCGTCCTCGTCCCGGTCATCAACAAGATCGACCTGCCCCAGATCCAGATCGAGGACGCGCTCGAGCAGATGGAGCACGTCATCGGCCTGCCCAAGTCCGAGGCCCTGCTCGTCAGCGCCAAGACCGGCCAGGGGTTGCCGGAGCTCTTCGAGGCCCTCGTCCAGCGCATCCCGCCGCCGAAAGGCGACCCGGCGGCCCCGCTCAAGGCGCTCCTCTTCGATTCCTGGTTCGACGTCTACCGCGGCGTCATCGTTCTCCTCCGCGTCCTCGACGGCGAGCTCCGGGCGGGCGACCGGATCACGCTCATGGCCTCCGGCGCCGAGTACGAGGCCGAGGAGGTCGGCTACCTCACGCCGAAACCGGTCAAGTCGGGCCTTCTCAGGACCGGCGAGGTCGGCTACCTCATCGCCGGGATCAAGAAGCTGAGCGACGCCCGGGTCGGCGACACGGTCACGCACCGGGACCGGCCGACGGCGGCCCCGCTTCCGGGTTTCAAGGAGGCCAAGCCGATGGTCTTCTGCGGCCTGTTCCCGGCCGGCGAGAGCAACATCGAAGAGCTCCGCGACGCCATGGAGAAGCTGCGCCTCAACGACGCCTCCTTCCAGTACGTGCCGGAGAACTCGCCGGCGCTCGGCCTGGGCTTCCGGGCCGGGTTCCTGGGTCTCCTCCATCGGGAGATCGTCCAGGAGCGGCTCGAAAGGGATTACGGCCTGACCCTGATCACGACGGCGCCGAGCGTCGGCTACCGGGTGACGAACCGCAAGGGCGAGACGTTCGAGATCCACAATCCCTCCGAGATGCCCGAGCCGACCGAGATCGCGGCGATCGAGGAGCCGGTCATCGAGGCCGTCATCCTCACGCCCGACCGCTACCTCGGCAGCCTGTTCAAGCTGTTCGAGGAGCGCCGCGGCGTCCAGAAGAAGATGGAGTACATCGGCCCGGGGCGGGTCCTGCTGACCTATCTCCTGCCGCTGAACGAGGTCGTCTTCGACTTCTACAACCAGCTCAAGCAGCTGTCGCAGGGCTATGCCTCGCTCGACTACGAGTTCGCCGCGTATCGGGAGGGGCCGCTGGTCAAGCTCGATATCCTCATCAACGGCGACCCGGTCGACGCCCTGTCGCTCATCGTCCACGAGGACAAGGCCGTCGCGATCGGGCGGGGGCTCGTCGAGCGCATGCGCAAGGTCATCCCGCGGCAGCAGTACGAGGTCGCCCTGCAGGCCGCGATCGGCAAGCGCATCATCGCCCGGGAGACGGTCAAGCCGTTCCGCAAGGACGTCCTGGCCAAGCTCTACGGCGGCGACTACACCCGCAAGATGAAGGTCCTGGAGAAGCAGAAGGCCGGCAAGAAGCGCATGCGCCGCGTCGGCAAGGTGGACATCCCCCAGGAGGCCTTCCTGGCCATCCTCGAAGTTAAATAGGGGACATGTACGCGGTACGTGTCCCCGCTTTCTGAACGGCCGATCCGCGGATGTCGTATAATGAGATACCGACTTTTTTTTAGGAGAACTTCATGAAGAACCTCAAGACGATCGCGATCGTTATCAGCGTCGTCGCTCTCGCCGGGCTGGCCGCGGCGCAATCGACCGAACCGAAGCCGTTCCTCGGAGACTGGAACGGCTCGATCAGCATCATGGGCGCCAACCTCGAGATCGGGCTCCACTTCAAGCTCGACGAGGCCAAGAAGGTCACGGGCACCTTCGATTCGATCACCCAGGGCGCGATGGGCCTCCCTGTCGGCGCGATCGAGATCAAGGACAAGACGATCACGTTCACGCTGAGCGGCATTCCCGGGGACCCGACCTTCAAGGGCGCGCTCGACGCGACCGGCAAGAAGCTCGCCGGCGACTTCACCCAGGGCGGCGCCGCCGGGACCTTCTCCGTCGAAAAGCAATAACTGGATGGGGGCACGTACGCGGTACGTGTCCCCGATCCTGAGGAGCGGGGATGAGCAAGAAGGACATCGAAGCCGCTCTCGCCCGCGGCGTGGACATCCTCGACAAGTTCCTGCCGCTCAAGTCCTGGCTCGTCTTCCCCGTTCTCTATTCGGCCTGCGTCTGGGCCGTTCGCCGCGTCTTCGATTACCGGGAGCGGATCCTGGCCTGGCAGGTCTGGCTCGATCCCGAGTTCGTCCGGACCAAACCCGACGGATTCATCCTCGATTTTTTCGCCTCGAACGAGGCCCTTCGGCGCGCCTACGCGGACGAAGTCAGTCGCGGCGACCTCCGCACTCTCCGCGCGGCTTTCCCGGCCCTCTACACCGTCGTCGGCCTGGAGGACGCCTTCCTCAAGGCCCTCTTCAAGCCCGAGCTCGACGCGGCCGACTATCGGACGATCGTCGTCGAGTTCGCCGCCCGGACGGCCCGGGCCCGCGATGAGATCCGGCCGGCCGCGGACGACCCGGAGTTCTGGAAGGCCCTTTTCTTCGTCGCCGCCGAAGCCGCCTCGCTCGGCCTCCATCTCCTCAAGGACGAGGAGGTCCAGGATATGATCGTCGGCCTGCTCAAGGGGCCGGCGAGCCTGGGCCCGTCCATCCCGCCCGAGGCATGAACGCGCGACGCTCCCGGGCCGCCGCACTCCTCCTCGCCGTCGCCCTGTCCGCGGCCTGCCTGACCCATCTCGGCCGGGCCAAACGCTATTACGCCGAGGGCCAGGACCGGGCCCGCGCCTTCGGGACGGTGTCCGCGGTCGCCTCCTGGAAAAAAGCCCTCGACGAAGCGACGCAGGCTTGCCGCCGCCGGCCCTCGGCCCAGTCCTTCACGGTCAAGGGTCTGGCCGAAGCGAACCTCGGCCGCTGGGCCGAAGCGGAGGCCTCCTTTCTTCAGGCCTTCGCCTTCGGCTTCCGTGAAGGCGAATCCTGGGCCTCCGATTCGGCCCTCACCGGCCTCGCCGCATCGTTCGAGGACCGCGGCCTCGAAGCGGCCGCCCTCCGGATCTACGCCCTGATCGCCGACCGGTCGGACTTCCGGCCGGCCCTCATGCTCGCGGCCGAACGGCGAACGAACCTCGTGCTGGCCCAGGCGTCCGGCCTCGCCGCCGCCGAGAAAGCCCGCTCCCTCGCCGCGCTGACGAAAAGCCTCGACCGGCTCATCGACCGCGACTTTGCCTGCGGCCTCTATCACTATCTCCGGGCCCAGGTCGACGGCCACACCGGCGATCTCAAGCGCGCCTACGAGGAAGCGGTCATGGCCCGCGAGCTCGGCCTGCCTTCGGCGAAGATCGGGCGAGACAACGACAACCAGCTCGTGTATTGTTATATCCGGCTGCTCGATTCGCTCGCCCCGTCGGAGCGCGAGGCCCTGGCCGCGGCCCAGGCCCGGTGGGCGGCGAAATGGGGCTGGCTGGACGACCGGACGCCGGCCTGGAAGAAGGAGTGACCATGCTGCCTGCGATCGCCTGGCGGGGCCGTTCCGTCGTCATGATCGACCAGCGCAAGCTCCCCGGGCAGGAGACCTACGTCCACTGCCACACCTATATCCAGGTGGCCCAGGCCATCGAGAAGATGGTCATCCGGGGCGCTCCGGCGATCGGCATCGCCGCGGCCTACGGCCTCGTCCTGGGGGCCATGGCCCTCAGCGCCGAGACCGGGCGATCCATCGACCGCGATTTCGAGAAGGTCTACAAGCGCCTCGAACGGACCCGGCCGACGGCCCGGAACCTCTTCTGGGCGCTGGAGCGGATGCGCGGGGCCTACGAGCGGAGCCGGTCCCACGGCCTGCGGGCCATCCGTACGGCCCTGCTCGAGGAGGCCAAAGCGATCGAGCTCGAGGACGTCGAGACGAACTGGGCCATCGGGCTCCACGGCCAGGCGCTCCTCCGCGACGGCGCTATGGTCCTGACCCACTGCAACGCCGGGGCCCTGGCCACGGCCGAATACGGCACGGCCCTCGGCATCATCCGGGCGGCCGTCGCCAAGGGGAAAAGGATCCGCGTCTACGCCGACGAGACCCGGCCGTTCCTCCAGGGCGCGCGCCTGACCGTCTGGGAGCTCGACCGCGACGGCATCCCGGTCGTCCTCATCACCGACGGCATGGCCGGCTGGTTCATGCGCCGGGGCGAGGTCGACGCCGTCGTCGTCGGGGCCGACCGGATCGCCGCGAACGGCGACACGGCCAACAAGATCGGGACCTACTCGCTGGCCGTGCTGGCCAAAGAGAACGGCGTGCCCTTCTACGTCGCCGCGCCGACGTCGACGATCGACCTCTCGCTCGCCGACGGCGGCGGGATCCCCATCGAGGAACGCAACCCCGACGAGGTCCGCGAGGTCGGCGGGCGCCTCGTCACCGTGCCCTACGTCGAGGTCCGCAACCCCGCCTTCGACGTCACCCCGGCCGCCTACATCACGGCCATCGTCACCGAGCGCGGCGTCCACCGCCCGCCTTACGAGAAGAGCCTCTGCGGGCGTTGACGGTACCCTGAAGCCGCGCCGCCGCGGCCCAATGATATCGA
>CAYOYQ010000064.1:0-14706 GCA_964408215.1 uncultured Eubacteriales bacterium | reverse complement strand
ACGGCCCGCTCATCGGCTTCCTCTACGGCTGGACGACCTTCCTGGTCATCCAGACGGGCACCATCGCGGCGATCTCGGTCGCCTTCGCCAAGTTCACCGGCCTGATCGTGCCCTGGTTCAGCGAGACGCACGTCCTCGTTACGATCCTGGGCCTGAAGATCACCGCCGCCCAGCTCCTGGCCATCGCCAGCATCGTCGTCCTGACCGGGCTCAACATGCGCGGCCTGCGCACGGGCAAAGCCATTCAGGGCGTTTTTACTGTGACCAAGACCGTCGCCCTGGCCGGCCTCATCCTGCTCGGGTTCGTGGTCGGGGCCAACGCCGCCGCCGTCAAGGCCAACCTGGCCGTCTTCTGGAAGGCCAGCTGGACGCACATGGCCAATGGCCAGATCCTCTCGGTCGAGCCCCTGGCCGGGATCATGGTCCTGGCCGCGATGGGGGCGGCCATGGTCGGCTCCCTGTTCGCCTCCGACTCCTGGTACCAGGTCACCTACATCGCCGGCGAGGTCAAGAACCCCCGCCGCAACATCCCCCTGAGCCTCGTCCTCGGCGCCGGGATCGTCATCTTCCTCTATTTCCTGGCCAACCTGGCCTATGTCGTCACCCTGCCCGTCCAGGGCGCCCCCGGGGCGGCCGACGTCATCGGCCGGGGCATCCAGTTCGCCCAGTTCGACCGCGTCGGGACCGCCGCGGCCGAAATGATCTTCGGCGCCCCCGCGGCCATCATCATGGCCGTGATGATCATGATCTCGACCTTCGGGTGCAGCAACGGCCAGATCCTGGCCGGGGCCCGGGTCTATTACGCCATGGCCCGCGACGGGCTGTTCTTCAAGGCCACGGGCCGGCTCAACAAGAAATCCGTTCCCGGCACGGCCCTGATCGTCCAGGGCGTTTGGGCCTCGCTCCTCTGCCTGAGCGGGACCTACAGCGACCTCCTGGACTACGTCATCTTCGCCGTGCTCATCTTCTTCGTCCTGGTCGTGTCGGGCATCTTCATCCTGCGGAAGAAGCGGCCCGATTGGGAGCGGCCTTACAAGGCCTGGGGCTATCCGGTCGTTCCGGCGCTCTACATCCTGCTCGCCGCGGCCATCGCGGTCGATCTGCTGGTCTTCAAGACGAAGTACACCTTCCCCGGGCTGCTCATCGTGCTCCTGGGCATCCCGGTCTACTTCCTCAGGAAGAGGCTGGCCCGGCCGCCGGCCTGAGCGGGCGCGGCCGCCGGCTCACTTCGGCTTGTGGCGATCGGCGGCGAGAACCCCCGCGATCATGTATTCCTTCGGGCTGAACTCCTGCACCCAGACCCGGATCGATTCGAGCGGGGCGCCGATCGAGTCGTGGACGGCGGCGGTGACGGCCGTGAGCAGGGCCTTCTTCTGCTCGTCCGTCCGGCCTTCGAGCAAGTGGATCTCGACGAGAGGCATGCGCGGCTCCTTAAGACGGGGTCAGGTCTACTTTTTACTCTACTCGGAAGACGGGGTCAAACCTACCGTTTGCAGCAAAAGGTAGGTTTGACCCCATCTGATTGACTTTAGGCGGGGCTTCTGGTAAACACTGAGCGAGAAAGACGTATGATCATCAAGACGCGCGAGGCGGACAAGGTCGTCATCTTCGACGTCGAGGGGGAGATCCGTCGCTCCGACACCCCCCAGACGACCCTCCACAGCCTGGTCGAATCCCAGCTCGACCGGGGCAAGCGGAAGGTCCTGGTCAACCTTCGCGGCGTGGACTTCATCGACAGCTTCGGCGTCGGCCAGATCCTGGCCAGCTATACGTCGACCCAGAACCTGGGCGGCAAATTCAAGCTCTGCGGCATCTCCAAGAAGCTCATCATCATCTTCCAGATCACGATGCTGCACAAGGTCCTCGAGATCCACGAGGATTGCGACCGCGCCCTGGAGAGCTTTGACTAAGCGACTCCCCGGGCGGGCGTGAGGGGGGAGGCCGCGTGTCCCACGGCCGGCTCGAACGGGTCCTGATCAGGCACGGCGACGTCCGCGGCCGGGAGGCCCGGACGGCGCTGGCCTTCGTCGCCTTCTTCTTCCTGATCACGGCCACGTTCTACATCCTCAAGCCGGTCAAGGACGGCATGCTCACCCACTACGGCGCCCATACGTGGTCGTACGCCGACCTCGTGACGGCCGCGCTGATCGGCTTCGTCGTCGCCCTGAACGCCCGCCTCCTCGACCGCGTGCCGCGGCGGACCTATCTCACGGCCTCGCTCCTGTTCTTCGCCGCAGGCATCTTCGTCTTCTGGTACGTCTTCGACATCCAGCTGTCCCAGCAGTTCAACACGCCCGTGGCCGACTCGTCGGGCATCCTCTTCTTTCTCTGGGCCCAGACCCTCGTCCTCAGGTCCGGCGTCGTGCCGACGCTCGTCTTCTCGTTCTGGACCGACGTCTTCATCGCCATGTCGGTCACCCAGTTCTGGATCGCCGTTAACGACTCCTTCGACGCCCACCAGGCCAAGCGCCTGGTCGGGCTGTTCGTCACGGGCGGTCTCTTCGGCGGCATCGCCGGCTCCGCGATGGCCGCCCTTTCGACGTCCGCCGGGGTCCTCCGTCCCAACGTCCTTCTCCTGCCCGCCCCCGCGTTCCTCATCCTGGCCCTGGCCGCCGTCAACCTCGTTTACGCCGGGCCGCCGCGCTCCGACTCCGCGGCCGGCCGCCCCGGCCCCGCCGCCCGGGCCGGCTTCCTCGAGAGCTTCCGGGCCGTGCGGAAGAACAGCTATCTCGCCCTGCTCGCGGCCATGCTGGCCTCGGCCATGGTCGTGGCGACGCTGATCAGCTACCAGCTCAAGACGGTCGTCAAGAGCGTGATCGAGGGCGATCAGGCCCGGACCTCCTTCTACGGCGGCCTGTATCTCGTCGTCCTGGCCGTGTCGACCGTGTTCCATTTGGCCGCGACCCGCCGCGTCCTCAAGTCCTACGGCATCCGGTGGGCGATCGTCATCGCGCCCCTGGCGCTCCTGGCCGGCTCTCTCGCGGTCTTCCTCATCCCGGCCGGCCTTCTCCTGGCCTGGGCCTGCGCGGTCCGGGGCGGCGACAAGGCCTTCGACAGCACCATCAGCCAGTCCGTCCGGGAGCTCCTCTACGTCCCCGTCCCGGCCGACGTCAAGTACAAGGGCAAGATCTTCATCGACATGTTCGTCAACAAGTTCGCCACGGGCCTCGGGGCCGTCCTGTTCCTCGCCTTCATGGCCGTCCGGCACTTCGCCTACCGGGAGACCGCCACCCCCGAAGGCGCCCTGGCCGTCGTCCGGGAGACGACCGTCCTGACCCTCTTCTTCCTCCTCGTCTGGCTGGCGCTGACCCAGCTCGTCTACAGGAAGTACCCGGCCGTCCTGAAAAGGGACATCCGCCGGAAATGGACCGAGGGGCGGGAGGAGGTCGCCCAGCACGTCGACGTCGACCTGACCAACAGGATCTTCAACACCATCCAGAGCCGCGAGCGGAGCACGACCCTTTACTACATGAACGTCTTCAGCCTCGTCCGCCAGGGCAGCCTGACGCCCGAGCTGAGGGAGCTCCTGGGCGTCAAGCGCGACGAGATCAAAGCCCGGGCCATGGACGCCCTGTTCGACGTCGGGAGCTGCGGGGCCTTCTACCCCGGCCTCGAGGAGGCCCTGGCCGACGAGGCCTTCCAGAAGGAGATCGACCTCGTCTTCCTCCTGCCGGCCTACCAGGCCATCATGGCCCAGAGGCTCGGCGAGATCGCCGGCTCCTCCTCCGAGGAGGACCGGATCGAATCGGCCAACATCATCGGTCGCATGGTCCCGAACGCGTCCACGCTGGCCGCCCTCGGCCGCCTCCTCGACGACGCGTCCGCCGATGTCGTCCACTACGCCCTCGGCAGCGCGGCCGTCCACCGGCGCCCGGAGCACGTCCCCGCGATCGTCCGCCAGCTGGCCAACCCGGCGACGCGGCCGGAGGCCCAGACGACCCTGGCCGCCTACGGCCCCGGCGTCGTCGACCTCGTCGGCCCGGCCCTCCGCGACGACACCGCGCCGCTCGAGGTCCGCCGGTCCCTCCCGGAGGTGCTGGCCCGCCTCGGGACCCAGCGCGCCGCCGACATCCTGCTCGAGGAGCTGGCCCGCCACAACGACGACCTTGAGGCCGCCCTCGTCGACGCCCTCTACAAGGTCCGGGCCGAGCGCCCCGCGGTCCGCTTCCGGGCGAAGGCGGTCCGGTCCGAGGTCCTCTTCCTCGTCCGTAAGGCCGGCCTGGCCGTCCTCGATCCGCCGGGCCCCGACGACGAGGCCCGAGCCCTGCTGAACATCCGGCTCAAGCGCGTCTTCGACCTGATGACGCTCCTGTACCCGCGCGAGGACGTCATCAACGCCTACCAGAACATCCTCCAGGGGACGGCCCGGACGGCCGACTACTCCCTGGAGAGCCTCGATATCCTCCTCGACCGGGAGCTCAAGGCCCTGCTGCTGCCGCTCGTCGAGGACCTCCCTCCCGAAGAGAGGGCCCTCCGGCTGAAGAAGGCCCTGAGGTTGAAATGACCCGCCCCGTCATCTAGTATAGGTAAGAGAGGCGACTGCCATGGTCCAGCTATTCATTTACCCGAAGACGGGGGAGCCGTCGACCTTCCCCCTGGGCTCGCGGCGCGTGACGATCGGCCGGGCCGCGACGAACGACATCGTCCTGTCCGACCAGTACAGCTCCGGCGTCCACGCCGTGATCGCCCCGACCGAGAAGGGCTTCACCCTGATCGATCAGGGCAGCAAGAACGGGACCTTCGTCAACGGCCGCCGCGTCGCCGGCGAGATCGCCCTCACCCGGGGCGACGAGATCCTCGTCGGCTCGACCCGCTTCTACTTCGACCGCGACGTCCAGCCGGCCGTCGAGACCGTCGAGACGACCTTCACCCACAGCTCCAACACGATCATCCAAATCAAGGACATCCTCAAGAAGCCCTCCCAGACGGCCGTGCCCCTCAAGACGCCCGGCGGCGGGCTCGACCTCCAGCGCTTCCAGCAGGACCAGAAGATGGGCGCGGTCATCGGCGAGGTCAGCCAGGCCCTCATCTACCACATGCCCCTCGACAAGCTGCTCGAGCACATCATGGACGTCCTCATCGAGCACCTGCCCATGGACCGGGGCGTCCTCATGATCAAGAACGAGTCCACCCAGGCCCTCGAGCCCAAGGTCGTCCGGGTCCAGAACGGGGCCCTGCGCAGCCAGAGCATCTTCGTCAGCCAGACCATCGTCAACACGGCCCTGGAACGGAACTCGGCCATCCTCATCTCGGACATCCAGGCCGACGACATGCTCAAGGCCCAGGCCAGCGTCGTCCAGGCCCAGATCCACTCGGCCATGTGCGTCCCGCTCTGGAACAACCAGGACATCATCGGCCTCATCTACTGCGACCGGGCCTCGCTGCTCGAGCAGTTCACCGAGGATGACCTGCGGCTGCTGACGCTCCTGGCCAATCTGGCCGCGGTCAAGATCGAGAACGCCCGCCTCTACGAAGAAGCCATCAAGGCCACGCTGACCGAGCGGGAGATGGCCCTGGCCGTCCAGGTCCAGAAGAACTTCCTGCCCCGCGAGGAGCCGGACTTCGCGCCCTACGACCTCAGCGGCAGCGCCCGGGCCTGCCGGTCCGTCGGGGGCGATTACTACGACTACCTGCCGGTCGACAAGGACCGCCTGGCCGTCGTCATCGCCGACGTCTCCGGCGTCGGGGTCAGCGCCTCCCTGCTCATGGCCTCGCTCCGCGGGGCCCTGCACGAGAGGCTCCCGTCCGAGTTCGACCTCAGCGACCTCGCCGCGAAGCTCAACGACTTCGTCTACGCCAGCTCGGACAGCCATTGCTTCATCTCGTTCTTCCTGGCCGTCTTCGACCGCCGGACGCACGAGGCGACCTACGTCAACGCCGGCCACAACCCGCCCCTGCTCGTCGGGGCAGGGGACCGCGTCCAGTCTCTCGATCCGACGGGGCTGTGCCTGGGCATGTTCCCCGCCCAGACCTACGAGGAGCGGCGCGTGGCCGTCGCCCCGCAGGACGTCCTCTGCCTGTACACGGACGGGATCGTCGAGAGCCGCCGGGGCGGGACCGAGGAGTACGGCGACGCCCGCCTGGCCGCCCGGCTCAGGGAGCTCGGCGGCCTCAAGGCCGGGGAGATCATGGAAAAGATCTTTGAGGATGTCTTCGCCTTCAGCGCCTGCGCCGAGGCCGGGGACGACATGACCCTGGTCGTCGTCAAGCGGGAGCGGTGAGGGGCGGGGAGGGGCGCGCCATGGCCCGATCGGACGAACGCGAGATCGTCGTCCCCGCCGTCCTCAAAGGGGTCCAGCGCGTCCGGACCTTCCTCCGGGACTACGTGGCGGGCCTCGGCCTCGACGACGAGGACAGCCTCAAGGTCGAGCTGGCCCTGCACGAGATCTGCGTCAACGTCGCCATGTACGCCTATCCCAAGGCCCCTCGCGGCGACATGGCCGTCCGCCTCTGGCGGGAGGGCGGCGCGCTCGTCATCGAGGTCCGGGACAAGGGCGTTCCCTTCAACCCGGCGAAGAAGAAAGCCCCCGACCTGCTGGCCAAGATCAAGCGGGGCCGGCCCGGCGGCCTGGGCGTCTATTTCTATCGGACGCTGATGGACGGCCTGGCCTACCGGCGGGTCCGGGGGGAGAACATCCTCACCGTCCGCAAGACCCTGCCGTTTCCGGCTCAGTAAAGGACCTTGTCCTCCCCGTTGATCCGGATGAGCCGGTCGATCTCCTGAAGGATGAGGTCGCGCCGGATGAGCACGGCCTTGATCTCCTCGTCCGTGAGGTAGTCCCCGACGACCTCCCGGATCGTCGCGGCGTCGAGGGCCTTGACCCTGTCCACGACCGCCCGGGGCAGCTCGCTCATGAGCCGGGGGCCTTCGGGGTTCTTGGCCGAGTAGAGCAGGCTTTTGGTGAACCGGGCCGCGGTCCGGAACGACCGGGAGTGGTCGATGAGGATCATCCGCCAGTCGGGCGTGATCAGGATCTGGTTCGTGTGCCGGTCCTCGTTGGCGATGAGGTTGTCCCAGAGGCGTTGGAGGTAAGTGGCCCGGTTCCAGCCGAAGTTCTTGGCCAGCGGCATCTTGAGCTTCTTCTCCTGCCGCTCCTTGAGTGAGATGCAGTCGTCGACCCAATACTGGCAGGACCCCCGCTCTCCCTGGAAACGCTTCTCGACGGTCGGCGGGACCAGGCCCAGGCCGAGGTGCTTGTCGAGCCGGTAGGCGGCGATCTCGTAGTTCCAGCCCTCCCAGTACCCGCCCATGCGGCCCTGGGCGTTCTTCCACAGGCCCCGGTGGGTCGTCTCGCCCTTCTTGAGCGTCAGGACCCACGGCGAGGTCACGGCCTCGGCGCCGCTGAGCTGCTTGCTCGCGACGACCTCCGCCGTCCGGAGGAAGTCCTCGCACTGCTCCCTCAGCTTGATCTCGTCGGGCGTGAACTGAGAAAGGGCCAGGAGGATGCCCGCGGCCAGCCCGAAGACCGCGACCGGAACGATCCCTGTCCGTAGCTTGTTCATGGGTCGGACCTCAATAGATGACCGCGGCCTCGCCCTGCTCCTTGATCATGTCGTCGATCTCCTTGAGCAGGAGGGTCCTACGGTCCATAATGGCCTTGATCTCCTTGTCCTTGAGAGCGTCGCCGACCGCGGCCTTGATCGACTCGAAGGTCAGGGCCTTGACGTTCTCGACGAACCAGCGCGGCAGGCGCTTGAACAGCCAGGGCGTGCCCTGGGACGACGCCTTGATGCCGTTGCGGCCGAACATCAGCTGCGTCGAGAACTCCTTGCTCGAGCGGAAGGCCCGGGAGTGGTCGAACAGGATCATCCTCCAGTCCTCGGTGTAGAGGACGTTCTGCTGGGTCCGGTCCTCGTTGGCGATGAGGCAGTCCCAGGCCCGGGCCAGCCACTTCATCTTCTCCGTGCGCTCCATGGCTTCGTCGGGGATGCGGATCCTGTCCTCGACGACCTTGAGCAGGCTGTACTTGTTCTCCGCCCAGAGCACGAGGGCGCCGGTCTTGCCCTGGAATTCCCGCTCCACGGCCGGCGGGACCATGTTCAGGTGGACGAGCTTGTCGAGCCGGTAGGCGGCGATCTCGTACTGCCAGCCCTCGAGGTAGCCGCCCATCACGCCGTGGGGGTTCTTCCAGGCGGCCTTGCCCTCGACATCGCCCTTCTTGAGATAGATCTTGTAGGGCTTGGTCACGCCCTCGCCGATGGGCTCGGACCGGACGATGTCGGCCGTGAGGAGGAACTGTTCTTGGGCCTCGCGCTGGGCGATCTCCTCGGGCCGGAACTGGGCCGCGGCCGGCCGCGGCGCGGCGGCCAGGACGACGGCCAACGGAACTGCGATGAACGCGGTGCGCTTCATGCGTCCCCTCCCGGAAACGGGCGCTCCTCGAATCTCCGCCCCCCGCGTGGGGGCGATATCAACCGGCCGCGACGGCGGCGTCGGCGGCCGTCTTGCGCCTCCGGTAAGCCCGGATGATGCGCAGGCAGATCACGACGAGGACGATGACGACGGCGACGTTGAGCAGGGCGTAGCGCTCGATCTGCAGACCGAGGACGGTCGTCCCGACAAGGACGCAGAGGGCCGAAAGAGTGTCGCCGCCGCGGACGAAGAAGGTGTCGATGGCCGCCTTGGCCTTGTACTTCTCCTCCCGTTTGGTGACGAGGAAGAGGGCGGCCTTGGTCGTGTTCTGGAGGGAATAGTCCGTCCCGTTCTCGAGGGACTTGACGCCCTGGACCAGGGCGAACACGGCCCCGAACGAGATCAGGGCGTACCCCCCGAGGGCGATGAGCGGCAGGAACAGGAGCGCCCCCCCGACGCCGACCCACTTGAAGATGCGCGAGACGAGGAAGAGCTGGATGAAGAGGGCGATCAGGTTGGTCAGGAACTGGTAGTCCCTGAACGCATTCCAGATGTCGGCGCTTTCGGTCCTCGTCGCGAGCGGCGGCGCGAACGGGGCCTGGCCCTCCGAGGGGGCCGCGGCGTCCGCTTCGGGCCGGACGGCCGGGGCCGCCGCCTGGGCCGCCTTGTCGGCGATGGACTTTTTGACCGTGACGTCGGTCATGATGAACTCGCCGGTGGCGTTGACGAAATTGTAGAGGCCGATCATCAGGGCGATGAGCAGGAGATAGCGGCTTTTGAAGACGAGGCGGAAGCCGCCGCCGGCCTTGAGCGGCGTCTCCTGGACCTGGGCCTTCTCGGCCGCGCCGGCCAGGCCCCTTTCCTTCTCCTCGCGGGCCGTCCGGACGTCCCGGCGGTGGATCCAGCGGGCCAGCAGGATGCAGAGGAGAAGAACGACGCCGGCGATGAGCATCAGCTTGAACTCCCAGTTGCCGCCCAAGAGGCCGGTCAGCCTTTTCATGAACGGCAGCGTCGCGACCAGGCCGCCGAGCGTCGCGCCCAGGGCGACGAGGGGGAAGATCCTCTTGCCGACGTCGTCGGTGTAGAGGTCGTTGGCGAAGCCCCAAAATTGGGCGATGACGAAGTAGTTGAAGATGCCGATCCAGACGAAAAACATGATGCCCATCGGCTTGACGGCCAGGCCGCCGGCGTGCAGGGCGTAGAAGAGGACGAGGTTGGAGATGAAGAACGACGTCGTCCAGGTGATGAGGACGTGGCGGGGGACCTTGGAGGCCAGGCGGCTGAAGGCCTTGATGACGAAGACGAAGAGGACCGCCTGGGCCCCGCTCAGGTAGCTCTTGACCGGCGCCGAGTTCTTGTCGACGAGCAGCAGCGCCTCGCGCAGGGGCTTGAGGATGTAGTAGGCCAGGAGCAGCAGAAAGACGTTGAGGGCGAGAAGGAGCGCCTTGGGCGCCTCGCCCCGGCGGATGTCGGCGAAGAGCCGGAGGAATCGGTAGCCGACGGGATACGGGGCGGGCGCGGCCGGCGGCGCGGCCGCCGCGGGGGCCTCGGGCATCTCTCCTCTCCTTTCGCCGTCGTCAGAACAGGACACTGCGCTCGCCCGACGTCCGGATCCGCATTTCGATCATCCGGACGACGGCGCGCCGGCGGGCGTTGAGGGCCTCGGTCTCCTCGCGGTCGAGGAACCGGCCGACGTAATCGGCGACGGTCTTGTCGTCCCAGGCCTGGAGCTTCCGGAAGAGGAGCCGCGAGCACCGCTGGACGGGGCAGTGCGGCGGCAGGGACTTGTCCGGGACGAAGGCCTCGGAGAAGTCGACGCGGTAGACCCGGCCGTCGTCCCGGCTGATCAGGGTGTCCTTCTCGTCTTGGCAGTCGTCGTAGGCCAGGTTCTGGAACACCAGGAGGTCGGCCATGGTCTTCTCGAACGCCTCCGGATCGGCCGGCGGCGTCTGGGTCGACTTGCGCTCTTCCTCCGAAATGGCGTTGGGGACGAAGACCTGGACGGCCCCCGGGGTGCCCTCGACGGTCCGCTCGACGATCGAGGGGACGAAGCCCACGTCGAGGTACTTGCTGAGCGCGTAGGCGGCCAGCTCGTACCGGTAGCTGTCGGCGAGCGGCTCGGGCCGCCGCCGGTCGACATACTTGAACAGCGCGTCGAGGGCGGCGTCGCCGGATTCGAGGGTCAGCCTCCAGGCGTCGGTCCGGCCGCCCGGGCCGGGGCCGCGGCGAAGGACCGTCGCCGTCCGCAGGAAGGTCTCCATATCCCGGCGCGTCAGGGGCTTGGCCGGCGGAAGCTTGATGCCGCTCTGCTTGGCCACCTCTTCGCTCTCGCCCCAGAGGCCGAACTCGCCGTTCTCGTAGATCAGGGCCGAGGGGACGCCGCCGTAGCTCCCGGCGATGCCCGTGTCCATGATCCAGACCTTGTCTTGGAAGCGGGCGACGTCCTGCTTGGCCACCCTCTGGCTGCGGCCCCCGGTAAAGGCGAAGTAATTGTGGCCGATGACCAGGGCCTTGGCCCCCAGGTTGGCGAGGATGCGGTCGACCTCGGCCTGGGCCGCCTTGCCCTTTTCGGCCAGGCCGCGGAACCAGAGCGGGCCGTCGCGGTCGTAGACGAGCTTCGGATGGAAGGCCCGGGTCGTCCGCTGGGGGTCGCGCATGATGCCCTGGAAGTAGGCGAGCTCCTGGCGCATGACCGTGTTGATCTCGCGGAGCGACCATTTGGACAGGGTTTCGTTGATGCCGCCGTGGACGTAGACGACGTCGTTGATCTTGATGACCGTGTTCTGCCGGAGGAGCCAGTCGCCGACCGCGTCGCTGAAGCCGAGGACGTAGGCCCGCCGGGCCTCGGGGTCCTTGCGGTCGATGATCGTCTGCCAAAAATCGGCCACGCCCTGGTCGGTCATGACATCGAGGCCCTCGATCTCCGCTTGCTTCCGCTCCGCCGGCGGCAGGGTCTTGATGTATGCCGCCTCGCGGGCCTTGCGGAAATCGTCGGGCAGGAAAGAGACGAACTGCTCGACCGTGACGTAGCGCGGGTAGTCCAAAGAGATGCCGGTGATGTTCATCTCCTCGTGGTTGCCGAGGAGCATGTGGACGGCACCGCCCGCGGCCGCGGCCTCCTTCTCGAGGCGCATGATGAGCTCGTAGATCCGGCGGGCGTAGGGGCCGCGGTCGGCGACGTCGCCGAGCTGGACGAGATGGGCCTTGCCGCCGGCCCAGTGGAGGTCGTTGTCGATGAGGCCCACCTGGGGGTGGGCCAGGATGTAAACGAACTGGTCGTAGTCGCCGTGGAGATCGGCCACGGCCACGACACGCTCGATCCCCGTCCAGGCGAAGGGGATCTCCTCGGCCGGCCAGAGACGGGGGACAAGGGCAAGGAACAGCAGCAGGGGGAGGAATACGCGTCCCGGGCGGCCCTTTCTGCGGCTGTCCATTTGTTCCCTTTATAGGCCTTTTAGGGGAGGGAATCAAGGGCCGGCCGGGCGCGGTTGACGGCCGCCGGCCGCTGTTGCTATCCTGAGCCCGGCCCGATCCCTGGGAAGAAAGGACGCCGACCATGAAAGGCAAGCTCTTCGTTCTCGGACTGGCGGCCGGCATTCTTCTCGCCGCGTGCGGCGGCGGACGCGGGAAGTCCGCTGCGCCGGCGACGGCGGGTGTGGCGGCGGTCAAGACGGGACTCGATGTCCTCCTCGAAAAGCGGCTCGACCTCCTCGCGGGGAAAAGGGTCGGGCTCATCACCAACCAGACCGGGGTCGACCGGACGCTCAGGTCGACGATCGACCGGTTCAAAGCGGAGACGGCGATCAAGCTGGTCGCGCTCTACGGCCCGGAGCACGGGGTCCGGGGCAACGCCCAGGCCGGCGAGTACGTGCCCTTCTATTACGACGACAAGTATGGCCTCCCCGTGTTCAGCCTCTACGGCCAGTCGATGAAGCCCGCGCCGGGCATGCTCAAGAGGATCGACGAGTACATGCGCTCGTTCGACACCAGGGCGACGGGCAAGGTGCCCGAATCGGCCATGGTCGACGGCGTCGACGTCCTCGTCTTCGACATCCAGGACGTCGGGACGAGGGTCTACACGTACGTCGCGACCATGGCTTACGCTATGCAGGCCGCGGCCGAGGCGGGCCTCGATTTCGTCGTTCTGGACCGGCCGAACCCGGTCAACGGGGTCGGCCTGGAAGGGCCCATCCTCGAGTATCCCCAGTACAGCTCGTTCGTCGGGCTGTTCCCCATCCCGGAGCGCCACGGCCTGACCGTCGGCGAGCTGGCCCGGCTGTTCAACGACAAGTTCCTGGCCCGCAAGGCCAAGCTGACGGTCGTGCCGATGGAGGGCTGGAGGCGGGAGATGTGGTACGACGAGACCGGCCTGCCCTGGGTCATCCCGTCGCCGAACATGCCGACGCTCGATACGGCCATCGTCTATCCCGGGCTCGTCGGGATCGAGGGGACGAACCTCAGCGAGGGCCGGGGGACGACGCGGCCGTTCGAGCTTTTCGGGGCGCCCTGGATCGACGGCTACGCGCTGGCCGTCAAGCTCAACGCCCTTGGGCTCCCGGGTGTACGCTTCCGGGAGGCCTGGTTCACCCCCTCCTTCTCGAAATTCAGCGGCGAGCTCTGCGGCGGCTGCCAGGTCCATGTAACCGACCGGGCCGCGTTCCGGCCGTTCGCCGCCATGCTCCACATCGTCAAGACGGTCCGGGACCTCTACCCGGCCGAATTCGCCTTCCACCCGGACTATTTCGACAAGGTCATGGGCACCGCCTCGGTCAGGACCGCGCTCGAGGCGGGCACGGCGGTCGACGCGATCGTCGAGACTCTCGGGCCCGGACTCCAAGCCTTCGCCGCCCTCCGCCAGCCCTACTTGCTGTATTGAGAAGAGGGGGCCAGACCCTAAATTTTTCAATTTTCCTTCACGGATGGAATCGTCACCCGGGGAAAATTGAAAAATTTAGGGTCTGACCCCTTCTTTTTGCTAAAATAGAAATCTTCCCCTTTCCGGGGCGACCATACGAAAAGGAGAGCAGCGCGATGGCGACGAAGACTCCCTGCTATGCCTTGGCCAACCCCCTCTCGGTCCTCCTCGACAAGCCCGCTTCGGACTTCGACCGGGCCGACCTTCTGAGGGTCATCGCATCGGAGAAGATCGAGCGCGTCACCTTCCACTATCTGGCGATCGACGGCAAGCTCAAGGAGCTGACCATCCCGGTGACCGACCGCTATCAGATCGAGTCCGTCCTGGCCGAAGGCGAGCGGGCGGACGGCTCGTCCCTCTTCAAGGGCATGGTCGACATGGCGCTCTCGGACCTCTACATCGTCCCCGTCTACCGCTCGGCCTTCTTCAATCCGTTCGATGAGGGCAGCCTCGATTTTGTCTGCCGCTACCTCGCCCAGGACGGCACGCCCGCCTCCTTCACCTACGATGGGATCCTCTCCCGGGCCGCGGCGCTGTTCCGCAAGGTCTCCGGCCTCGAGCTCAAGGCCATGGGCGAGCTCGAGTTCTTCCTGCTCACGACGCCGACCGACCGGTCCTTTCCCGTCGAGGGCGGGCGCGGCTACCACGGCTCCGCTCCCTTCAGCAAGAGCGGCCCGATCCTGCACGAGATGGTCCATAACATCGCTCGCGTCACCGGAGCGGTCAAATACGCCCACTGCGAGAACGGCGTCATCGACGCCGTCCGGAGCGACGTCCCGGAGATCGCCGGGCGCCTGGCCGAACAGCTCGAGATCGAGTTCGCCACCCGCCCCATCGAGGAGGCCGCCGACGACCTCGTTCTCGGGCGCTGGATCATCCGCAACACCGCTTTCCGCCACGGGGCCATCGCCACGTTCACGCCCAAGCTCGAGGAAGGGGTGGCCGGGAGCGGCCTCCACTTCCACCTCGAGCTGGCCAAGGACGGGCGGAACGTCATGCGCGGCCCGGACGGCAAGCTCTCGGTCGAGGCGCGCAAGCTCATCGGCGGCCTCTGCGAATGCGCCGACTCGCTGACGGCCTTCGGCAACACCGTCTCCTCGGCTTATCTCCGCCTCGTCCCCAACCAGGAGGCGCCGACACGGATCTGCTGGAGCGATCTCAACCGCAGCGCCCTCATCCGCGTGCCCCTCGGCTGGACGGGGGCCGCCGGCCTGGCCCGCAGGGTCAACCCCGCCGAGACCGCGGACTTCGTCGACGAGCGCGGCGGCCGCCAGACCGTCGAGATCCGCAGCCCCGACGGCAGCGCCATGATCCACCTGACCCTGGCCGGGATCGCCATGGCCGCGAGCTGGGCCTTCCGCACCGATCTCTCCCTGTTCAAGGACTACGGCCCGCTCGAGCTCGCCGACAACCTCTACGTCAAGGGCAACATCTTCGC
>CAYOYQ010000063.1:0-14780 GCA_964408215.1 uncultured Eubacteriales bacterium | reverse complement strand
GGCATCTCCCAGTCGGGCGAGACGGCCGACACCCTGGCCGCCCTGCGCCTGGCCCACGACAAAGCCCGGGCCGTCCTGGCCGTGACCAACAACGCCAGCTCGTCGATGGCCCGGGCCGCCGATGGCGTCCTCGACCTCCACGCCGGGCCCGAGATCGGCGTCGCGGCGACCAAGACCTTCGTCGGCCAGATGGCCGCCCTGGCCCTCTTCGCCCTGGCCTTCGCCCAGGCCCGCGGCGCCTTGCGCGAGGAGGAGAGCCTGGCCCTCGTCCAGGAGCTCCAGCGCATCCCGCTCAAGATGGACCGCGTCCTCGGCGGGGCGGCCGCGATCGAGCGGGCCGCGAAGCGGTTCCTCGGGTGCGAGCACTACCTCTTCCTCGGGCGCTGGATCAATTTCCCCATCGCCCTCGAGGGGGCCCTGAAGCTCAAGGAGATCTCCTACACCCACGCCGAGGGCTACGCCGGCGGGGAGATGAAGCACGGCCCCATCGCCCTGATCGACGAGGGCATGACCACGCTGGCCGTCGTGCCGCGCGACCGGGTCTATGAGAAGATGCTCTCGAACATCGCCGAGGTCCAGGCCCGCGGCGGCCGGATCCTGGCCGTCGCCTTCGAGGGCGACGACAAGGCCCGGGCGGCGGCCGAGGAGGTCTTCGCCATCCCGGAGACGCATCACCTCTTCACCCCGTTCCTGACCGTCCTGCCCCTGCAGCTCTTCGCCTACCATTCGGCCGCGGCCAAGGGTTTCGACGTCGACCAGCCGCGCAACCTGGCTAAAAGCGTCACCGTCGAGTAACCCATGATCCACAGGATTTCCCCCATTTCTTACGGGGATCAAGGCGCTCATCCCCGAACGGGTCCTGTCCGGTGGCGTCCCCGTCCGGCTTCGGCTCCACCCATCCCCCCGTGGGGAACCCCTTCCGCCTCCAGGCGGACGGGGACTATCCCCCGGCCACCCGTTCTTGGGATAAGCGCCTTGATGGGAAGAGTTGCGTTGGAGTATTCTGAATGCTGAGGAGAACCCGATGAACGCTCGAACGCTCCGGCGCGCCGGCGCCGTCATCGCGGCCGCCGCCGTCCTTCTGGCCGCGGCCGGACTGGCCCAGGGGAGAAAGCCCAAGGCCGTCTTCAAGGCGGTCGCCCACGATTTCGGCCAGGTCAAGCAGGGGGACGTCGTCAGCTGGGAGTTCGTCTTCAAGAACGAGGGCGGCGCCCCGCTCGTCGTCGAGAAGATCGATACGACCTGCGGCTGCACGGCCGCGGTCGTGTCCGAAAAGTCCGTCGCCCCCGGCAAAGAAGGCCGGATCAAGGCCACGTTCGATACCCGCGGCTACTCCGGCCGCCTGTCGCGCTACCTCTACATCGTCTCGAACGACGGCGAGAACCCGCGCCGGGAGATCAGCCTCGTCGCCGACATCCAGGTCCCGCCGTCCGCCCGGATCGACATCGACCGCTACAACGTCGAGATGGGCCTCGTTCTCGAGGGCGAGTCGCCGACGGGCAGGATCAAGATCTCGAGCGCCGGCCAGCGCGAGCTCCGGGTCGAGGTGGCCCACGAGAACGTCAAGTTCTTCTCCGGCGGCAAGCCCCTGGCCTCGCCGTTCTTTTTGCCGGTCGGCGAGTCGCGCGAGGTCGAGCTCCGCTTCCCCGCCCAGACCCGGCCGGGCCTCCAGCGCGATTATGTCCTGGTCAAATCGAACGATCCCGTCCGCTCGACGCTGTCGATCTACGTCAGCCGCTACGTCGTCACCCGCAAGGAGCTCCAGGAGCTCTTCGACAAATACGGGAAGGTCCTTAAAGGCAACAAGGATTAGGAGGGACGGGCGCCGGCCCGCCGGCGCCGGGGAGCGATGGCCCGCATCCTGACGGTCAAGGTCCAGGCCCGCTCCAAGTCCCCGGGCGTCGAGGCGCTCGGGCCGGACGAGTTCCGGGTCCGGGTCAAGGCCGTCCCGGAAAAGGGCCGGGCCAACAAGGAGGCCGCCGAGCGGCTGGCCGCGCACCTCGGCGTCCCGCCTTCGCGGCTGGCGCTCGTCCGGGGCGCGGCCTCGTCCCACAAGCAATTCCGGCTCGAGACCTGAGGGGGACCATGACGGCCACCAACCTGGTCAGCTTCGCCGGCATCTTCATCCTGGCCGGCGTCGCCTGGCTCTTCTCGACGAACCGCAAGACCGTCAACTTCAGGGTCGTCGTCTGGGGCATCGGGCTCCAGCTCCTCGTCGCCGCTTTCATTTTCGTCGTGCCGGCCGGGGCCAAGGTCTTCCTGTGGGTGAACGACGCGGTCACGTCGGTGCTGGGCACGGCCACGGCCGGGGTCAGGTTCGTCTTCGGCCGGCTGGCCCTCCCGCCGGGGGCGACGAACGAGGCCGGCGAGACGTCGCTCGGGTATTTCCTGGCCTTCCAGGGCCTGCCGACCATCATCTTTTTCGCCGCCCTTCTCGGGGCCCTCTATTATCTTCGCGTCATGCCCTTCTTCGTCCGGCTCTTCGCCCGGATCTTCACCCGGGCCATGCGGATCAGCGGGGCCGAGGCGCTCTCGGTGTCAGCCAACATCTTCGTCGGCGTCGAGTCGGCCCTGGTCGTCAGGCCTCACCTCAAGGACATGACGGTGTCGGAGCTCGGCACCATCATCACCGCCGGCATGGGCACGATCGCCTCGACGGTCCTGGCGATGTACGTCATGATGCTCCAAAAAGAGATCCCCACGATCGCCGGGCACCTCGTCTCGGCCTCGTTCATCTCCGCCCCGGCCTGCGTCGTCATGGCCAAGCTCGTCATGCCCGAGACCGAAAAGCCCCTGACCCTCGGTCTCGACGTCAAGCCGCACTACGACCGCGAGGACAACCTGATCATGGCCATCATCAACGGGGCGGGGGAGGGCCTGAAGCTCCTCGGCGGCATCGTCACTCTGCTCATCGCCTTTCTCGGGCTCCTGGCCCTGGTCAATCTGGGCCTCGGCTGGGCCGGCGGCCACCTCAACGGGCTCTTCGGCTGGCATTTCAAGTGGTCGATCGAGGCCTTCCTCGGCTACCTCTTCTATCCCTTGACCCTGGCCATGGGCGTCGCGCCTTCCGATGCCCTTTCGATCGCCAAGGTCCTCGGCGACCGGACCATCCTGACCGAGGTCTTTTCGTTCGGCCGGCTGTCCGAGCTCATGGCGAGCGGAGCCCTTAAAGATCCCCGCTCGGCCATCATCGCCTCCTACGCTCTTTGCGGCTTCGCCCACGTCGCTTCGCTGGCCATCTTCATCGGCGGGACGGGAGCGCTCGTCCCGACCCGGGTCAAGGACCTCTCCCGGATCGGCTTCCGGGCCCTGCTCGCCGCGACCCTGGCCTGCCTCATGACCGGGGCGGTGGCCGGAACGTTCTACACCGGCTCCTCCGTCCTTTTTAGACATTGAACCTCGGGCCCCGCCCATCCCTCTCTCCGGTCCCGCTCAGGGTACTGCCTCTTGCTCCCCGGACCCCCTGGGAACCAGTCCCGACGGTTCCCCCGCTCGGCGGGACCCCCTCCGCTACGGGGATCTTCGAGGCAATACCCGTCGCGGCCTCGAGAGTGATAGGCGGGGCCCTCAAATCGCGTTCCGAATGAGACGGGACGGACGTCGCGATCGTCCCTTATCAAAGGAGCCCTGTTATGGACGAGCGAGCGGTGTGCTGGCTGGCCCTGCAGCTCCAGTTCCGCGGCCCGAGCGCCGCCGCCCGGCGCGTCGTCCGCCGGTTCGCCTCGGTCACGGACGTCTTCCGGGCCCGGCCGGCCGACTTCGACGGCCTGGGCCTAACACCGGACGCCGTCGAGGCCCTGGTCTCGGGGCGGGCCCTGGAGCGGGCGGAGCGGGAATTGGAAATTATCGGCCGGAAAGCGTATACTCTCTTGACCTTTGACGACCCCGCGTATCCGGGGTACTTGCGAGAGATCTTCGATCCTCCGTTCGTCCTCTATTGCGAGGGCGACGCGGAGACTCTTCGAAACCCCGCGGTGGCCGTCGTCGGCGCCAGGCGTCCCACCCCGTACGGGCGGGCCGTGGCCGAAAAGCTCGCCGGCGAACTGGCCGGCCGCGGCTGCGTCGTCGCCAGCGGCCTGGCCGCCGGCATCGACGCCTGCGCCCATCGGGGGGCTCTCTTGAAAGGAAGGACGGTGGCCGTGCTCGGGTCCGGCTTGGATGTTCCTTATCCGTGGGAGAACCGCGGTCTCCAGCGGGAGATCGCCGGCCGCGGCGCGGTCGTCTCGGAGCTGCCGCTCGGGACGCCGCCGCTCGCGGAGAACTTCCCGGTCCGCAACCGGATCATCAGCGGCCTCTCGCTCGCCCTGGTCGTCGTCGAGGCGGCCCGGAAAAGCGGCTCGCTCATCACGGCCCGGCTGGCCCTGTCGCAGGACCGCGAGGTCATGGCCGTGCCGGGCAACGTGACCTCGCCGCTTTCCGAAGGGCCGAACGGTCTGATCAAGGACGGGGCCCGGCCCGTGGCCTCCTGGGAGGACGTGGCCGAGGGGCTGCCCTCCCCGTGGCGGGAGGCCCTCCTTGCGATGCGGGACGCAAAAGAGGAGAATAGCGGCGCTTCTCTGAGCCCGGACGAGCGCCGGGTCCTCGACGCGCTCGCCGTCGACGCGACCGTGCCGGTCGACGAGCTGGCCGAGAGGACGGGCCTTTCGGTCTCGGCGCTGCTGGCGCTCCTGCTCGGCCTCGAGCTCGCGGGGGCGGTCGTTCAGCGCCCCGGGAAAGAGTTCCAGAGGAGAATGTAAGTGGCGAAATCGCTGGTCATCGTCGAATCGCCGGCCAAGGCGAAGACGGTCAATCGCTATCTCGGCCAAGACTATCTCGTCAAGGCCTCGATGGGCCACGTCCGCGACCTGCCCGCGAAGAAGATGGGCGTCGACGTCGCCGCGGGCTTCGTCCCGACCTACGAGGTCATCCCCGAAAAGAAAAAGACGGTCGCCGAGCTGCGCAAGGCGGCCAAGGAGAGCGACCGGGTCATCCTGGCCGCCGACCCGGACCGGGAAGGCGAGGCCATCTCCTGGCACCTCAGCCAGCTGCTGGCCGACGCCAACCCGAACATCTTCCGGGCCTCGTTCAACGAGATCACCGAGGAGGGCGTCCGGGCGGCCTTCGAGCGGCTCGGCCAGATCGACCTCGCCCTGCTCGACGCCCAGCAGACGCGCCGCGTCCTCGACCGTCTGGCCGGGTATCTCATCAGCCCGGTCCTGTGGAAGAAGATCGCCCGGGGCCTCTCGGCCGGCCGGGTCCAATCGGTGGCCCTGCGGCTCATCGTCGACCGGGAGAAGGAGATCAAGGCCTTCCAGTCCGAGGAGTACTGGTCGATCGCGGCCAGGCTCCAGGCGGCGAACCCGCCGGTCTTCAAGGCCGCGCTGGCCAAGATCGAGGGGAAGAAAGCCAAGGTCAAAAACGAAGAAGAGGCCAAGATCGTCCGGGAGGAGTGCGAGCGGACGGCCTTCGTCCTGGACAAGGTCCAGGTCAAGCCCAAGCTCAAGCACCCCGGCCCGCCCTACATCACCAGCACCCTCCAGCAGGACGGCTTCCGGCTGCTGCGCTTCCCGGTCAAGAAGACCATGTTCGTGGCCCAAAAGCTCTACGAGGGCATGCCCATCGGCGAGCTCGGCCAGACCGGCCTTATCACTTACATGCGCACCGACTCGTTCCGCGTCTCGGAGGCGGCCCAGGCGGCGGCCCGGGCCTCGATCGCCCAGGAGTTCTCGCCGGCCTACGTCCCGCCCAAGCCGAACGTCTACGTGAGCAGGAAGAAGACGCAGGACGCCCACGAGGCCGTCCGGCCGGCCCACCTCGACCTGCCGCCGGAGAAGGTCAAGCCCTTCCTCAAGAAAGAGGAGTACGACCTCTACAAGCTCATCTGGCGGCGGTTCATGGCCTCGCAGATGGCCCCGGCCCGGCTCGAGGAGACGGCCTTCGACATCGCCTGCGGCCGCTATCTTTTCCAGGCCAAGGGCGAGGTGGTCAAGTTCGACGGCTTCCTCCGCGTCTGGCCGAACGGCGGCGGCGAGAAGGAGGAGCTGCCGAAGGTTGAGGCCGGCGAGACGCTCAAGCTTGTCGAGCTCGAGACGAAGCAGAAGTTCACCGAGCCGCCGGCGCGCTACACCGAGGGCACGCTGGTCAAGGAACTCGAGGCCCGCGGCATCGGCCGGCCGTCGACCTACGCGCCGACGATCGCCACGATCCAGAGCCGGACCTACGTCGTCAAGGACGAGGGCAAGTTCAAGCCGACCGAGCTCGGTGTCTACGTCACCGACTTCCTGGTCAAGCACTTCGCCAAGCTCATGGAATACAAGTTCACCGCCCATATGGAGGAGGAGCTCGACGAGATCTCGGAAGGCGCGCGGACCGGGAACGAGAGCCTCAAGGAGTTCTACGCCCTCCTCGAGACTTACCTCAAGAGCGCCGCGGCCTCCGAGGGCGTCAAGCAGACGGGCATCCCGCTCGAGGAGAAATGCCCGAAATGCGGCGCGCCGCTGGTCGTCAAGAGCGGCCGCTTCGGCCAATTCAAGGCCTGCACGGCTTATCCGACCTGCAGGTTCCGCGAGAGCCTGGACAAGAAGGAATCCAAGCCCCTCGACGAGAAGTGCCCGGAGTGCGGCGCGCCGCTCGAGCAGAAGTTCGGCCGCTTCGGCCCCTTCATCGCCTGCTCGAGCTATCCGAAGTGCAAGTACATCAAGAAGGACAAGCCGATCGAGACGGGCCTCGACTGCCCCCTCGGCTGCGGCGGCAAGGTCCTCAAGCGCAAGACCCGGCGGGGCAAGTTCTTTTTCGGCTGCAGCCGCTACCCGAAGTGCCGGTTCGCCTCGTGGGACGACCCGATCGCCCGGACCTGCCCGCAGTGCGGGGCCAAGGTCCTCTACAAGAAGAACCTCATCAAGGGTGAGCCCTACATCTACTGCAAGAACGAGAAGTGCACGTTCAAGGAAGCGGCGCCCCGGGAGAAGATCTGGGAGAAGCCCGACCCCGGGATCACGGCCCCTCCCGAGACGCCCGGACCGGCCGAAGGACCGGATACGACCGGCGGCACCGATGAACAAGGAAATCGCTGAGTTCCTGGCCTTCCTCAAGCACGAGAAGAACGCCTCCCCCCACACCGTCGCCGCTTACGGCCGGGACCTCCGCGAGGTCGCGGCCTTCCTGAAGGACCGCGAGGTCCGCTGGGACAGGGCCTCGAACGTCGTCCTGCGCGGCTTCCTGGCCGAGCTCCACGAGAAGAAGCGGAGGAAGTCGACGATCGGCCGCAAGCTCGCCGCGCTCCGATCCTTCTATGATTTCTGCGTCCGGACAAAGAGGATCGCCGATAACCCGGCCCAGATGCTGGCCACCCCCCGGCAGGACAAGCGCGTGCCTTCGTTCCTCACGGAGGACGAGGCCGCCGAGCTCCTCGAGCTGCCGCGCGGCGCGAGACCGCTCGAGCTCCGCGACAAGGCCATCCTCGAGCTTCTCTACGCGACGGGCATCCGCGTCTCGGAGCTCATCGGCATCGAGGCGGGCGACATCCACTTCGGGGAGCGGCTCGTCCGGGTCCGCGGCAAGGGCAAAAAGGAGCGGATCGTGCCTTTCGGCGGCAAGGCCCGCGAGGCGCTCGAAGCCTACGGCCGGGCCCGGGCGGCGCTGGCCGGCAAGGGGACCGGCGACGAGCCGGGGTTCTTTGTCAACTACCGCGGCGAGAGGCTGACGACGCGGTCCGTCCAGCGGATGGTCCATAAATACATCCGGCGGACGGCCGTGCGCCGCAAGATCAGCCCTCACTCGCTCCGCCATTCCTTCGCCTCCCACCTGCTCGGCCGGGGGGCGGACCTGCGCGTCATCCAGGAGCTTCTCGGCCACGCCAGCCTGGCCACGACCGAGAAGTACACCCACGTCGACCTCCAGCAGCTCCTCGGCGTATATAAAAAGAGCCACCCACGGAGCTAGGCGGGCCCCCTTCGTCCACGCCGCTTGACGGCGTTCTCTCCGGGCGTCACCTAACTTCAACATTCTAAAGGGGCGGAGATCGCGTCCTCCCTGGCATGGAGGGCGCAGAAGGGACGGGTGAAAGGAGTTTCACCCATGATGCATTCCCGTCACAAGGGCCTGGCCCTCGCGCTCGTCGCGGCGCTGGCCGTCCTCGGTCTGGCTTCGGCCTTCGCCCAGTCGCCGGCGTCCAAGGCCAAGGTCAACATCAACACGGCCTCGACCGCGGAGCTCGAGACGCTGCCCCGGATCGGCCCGGCGGTCGCGCAGCGGATCATCGACTTCCGGACGAAGAACGGCGCCTTCAAGCGGGTCGAGGACATCATGAAGGTCCAGGGGATCGGCGAGAAGGTCTACCAGAACATCAAGGACCTGATCACCGTCGGCGAGAGCGCCCCGAAGTGAGGACCGAGGCCCTGTCCGGACCCGCTCCGGGCAGGGCCGTTCTTTCTTTCTCCAGGTAACGCCTGAGCTTGCGGACGGCTCGGCCGCGGTGGCTGACCTCGTTCTTGGCCTCGGGCGCGAGCTCGGCGAAGGTCCGGCGCAGGGGCGGGTAGAAGAAGACGGGATCGTACCCGAAGCCCGACCCGCCCCGTGGCGACGCGGCGATCCGGCCGCGGACCGTGCCGCGGAATTCCTTGATGACCCGGCCCTGCCGGGCCAGGACCATGACGCAGACGAACCGGGCCCCCCGCTCGGCCGCCGGGGCGGACCCGAGACGGCGCAGGAGCTTGCGGATGTTCTTCGCGTCCGTGGGCCGCGGGCTCGAGAACCGGGCCGACCGGACGCCCGGCGCGCCGCCGAGGCGGTCGACCTCGAGGCCCGAATCCTCGGCCAGCGCGAGACCCGGGGATCGCCGGCTGTAATGGAGCGCTTTGGCCCGGGCGTTCTCGGAGAACGTCCGTCCTCTCTCGCGCGGGGCCGGGCCCGGGACAAGGCCGGCGAGGCCGACGACCTCGAAGGGGAGCCCTGCGAGCGCCCTGCGGATCTCGCGGACCTTGCCGGGGTTCTGTGTCGCCAGGACGAGGCGGCGGTCAGTCAATCTTGAGCTCTTCGATATCGGCCAGCTCGAGAAGTCCCTGGTTGAACTCCTGCTCCTTCTCCTCGGAGGCGGAGAAAGCGAACGCGAGGAGGTAGGAGGAGCCTTCCTGCTTCATCGTCAGCCGCTCCAGCCGGACGCCGTGGTGCAGGGCGAGCTTGCGCAGGCTGGCCAGGATGTAGGGGCGGGCCTTGGCCTTGAGGTGATAGTGGAACTGGGACTTGTGGAGGTAGATGCTCTCGATCCGGCGGAAGAGGAGCAGCGTCGTGATGGTCAGCGCGGTGAAGATCAGGGCCGGAAGATAGTAGCCCGCTCCGATGACCAGGCCCAGGCCGGCCACGAGCCAGAGCGTCGTCGCCGTCGTCAGCCCGGCGATCGTCCCCCGGGCCTGCAGGATCGTCCCGGCCCCGAGGAAGCCGACGCCGGTGATGACCCCCGCGGCCATGCGGACCACGGTATCGACCGTGCCGCCCTTGGCCCCGACGAGGAGGACGGCCAGGGTCATCATCATGGTCGAGGCGACGCAGACCAGGATGTTGGTCCGGAAGCCGGCCGGCTTCTGGCTGGCCTCTCGTTCGAGGCCGATGAGACCGCCGAGGGCGATGGCCAGGATGAGCTTCAAGAGGACTTCGAGGATCTCCATGGATCTCCCGTCCCCTTTTTAGCATCGGCCGCGCGGGTTGTCAATCACCGCCCTCCTCTGTTAGAATGGCCAGGCAGCTCCCGTGAGGAGGGACGTCATGCCCGTGCTCATCAAGAAGATCCAGGCCCGCGAGATCCTCGATTCCCGCGGCAATCCGACCGTCGAGGTCGAGGCGACCCTCGCCGACGGCTCGTTCGGGCGGGCGGCCGTGCCGTCCGGGGCCTCGACCGGCGTTTATGAGGCCCTCGAGCTTCGCGACGGGGACAAGTCGCGCTACCTCGGGAAGGGCGTCCTCAAGGCCGTCGCCCACGTCAACACCGACATCGCGGCGGCCGTCAACGGGCTCGACGCCCTCGACCAGGCCGCCGTCGACCGGGCCATGCTGGCCCTCGACGGCACCGAGTTCAAGAAAAAGCTCGGGGCCAACGCCATCCTGGGCGTCAGCATGGCCGTGGCCCGGGCCGCGGCCGCGTCGTCGAAGCTGCCGCTCTACCGCTATCTCGGCGGCGCGTCGGCCAACCTCCTGCCCGTGCCGATGTTCAACATCCTCAACGGGGGCGTCCACGCCAACTGGCAGAGCACGGACCTCCAGGAGTTCATGATCGCCCCGGTCGGGGCGCCGAACTTCCGCGAGGCCCTGCGCTGGGGCGCCGAGACCTATCACGCTCTCAAGAGCGTCCTCAAGTCGAGCGGCTTTTCGACCGGCGTCGGCGACGAGGGCGGGTTCGCTCCGGCGTTCAAGACGAACGCCGACGCCGTCGAGACCATTCTCAAGGCCATCGAGAAGGCCGGCTACAGGCCCGGCGAGGACATCGTCCTGGCCATCGACGGGGCCGTGAGCGGCATCTTCGAGGACGGGCTCTACAACCTGAGGACGGAGGGCAAGAAGGTCACGGCGGCCGAGATGGTGGCCCTGTATGGAGACTGGGTCCGCAAGTATCCGATCCGCGTCATCGAGGACGGCCTGGCCGAGGACGATTGGGCCGGCTGGAAGATCCTGAATGGGACCCTGGGCGACAGGACCGAGCTCGTCGGGGACGATCTGTTCGTGACCAACGTCAAGCGCATCGCCCGCGGCATCGAGGAAAAGGCGGCCAACGCCGTCCTGATCAAGCTCAATCAGATCGGGACGCTGACCGAGACCGTCGCCGCGATCGAGATGGCCCGCACGGCCGGCTGGGGCGCCATGGTCTCCCACCGGAGCGGCGAGACCGTCGACAGCTTCATCGCCGACCTGACCGTGGCCATGGGCACGGGCCACCTCAAGACCGGCGCTCCCTGCCGCGGCGAGCGCGTCGAGAAATACAACCAGCTCCTGCGGATCGAAGAGGAGCTGGGCTCCAACGCCGCCTACGCCGGCCGGAAGGCCTTCATCCGCTGATCCGGCTGTTCCTGATCGCTCCGGCTATAGGGCTCTGACAGCTCTTCCGCCAAGCCTCCGGTCGAACCGATAAGCGAAAAATACCGCTTGACAGGCAATGGCCCGGAGTGTTAAATGACTTAGTCTATTGATATAGTCAACTAACTGAATGGGGACATGTACCCGGTACGTGTTCCCCTTGACGGGAGGCGGCCATGAGGCTCTCGACCAAGGGCGAGTACGCCAGCCGGGCCATGTTGGAGCTCTCCCTCAGATACGGCCAGGGCGCCCTGCACAGCCGCGAGATCTCCGCTGCCCAGGAGATCCCCCAGCGGTTCCTCGAGCAGATCCTCCTCCTCCTCAAGCGGGCCGGCTACGTCAAGAGCCGCAAGGGCCAGAAAGGCGGCTATGCCCTGGCCAAGCCGCCGGACGAGATCAACGTGGCCGAGGTCATCCGGGTCATGGACGGGCCGCTCGCCCCCATCGACTGTGTCAGCGTCATCGCCCACGAGACCTGTCCGATGGAGGCGACCTGCGGCCTGCGTTGGCTGTGGAAGGACGTCCGCGACGCCGCGGCCTCGATCCTCGAACGGACGACGTTCGCCGACCTCGTCCGCCGGAGCCGTCCCGGCGAAGGCCGGGTGCGAGGCTGACCATGAAAAGAACCGCGATGGTCCTGACGCTTGTCCTGGCGGCGGCCTCATCCGGCCGCCCGCTTCCCCAGGCCCGCCCCTCCGGCGGCAGCCTGACCCTCTCCGGGGCCTGGGCGCTCTACCCGCTGGCCGTCCGCTGGCAGGAGGAATTCGAGAAGACCCGCCCGGGCGTCAATATCGACGTCCAGGCCGGAGGCGCGGGCAAGGGCGTCGCCGACGCCCTGGCCGGCCTCGCCGACATCGGCATGGTCTCGCGCGAGATCCTGCCCGCCGAGATCGAGAAGGGCGCGGTCGCCCTGGCCGTGGCCAAGGACGCCGTCGTCGTCACGATCAGCCGGAAGAACCCGGAGCTCGAGACGCTCCTCCGCCGCGGCCTCCGGAAAGAGGCCCTGGCCGCGATCTGGCTGCGGAAAGCGCCTCTGACTTGGGAGGGGCTCGTCGGCCGGACCGGCCGGACACCCGTCCACGTCTACACCCGGTCCGACGCCTGCGGCGCCGCCGAGACCTGGGCGGCCTACCTGGGCGGGCACCAGGAGGACCTCGGCGGCATCGGCGTCTACGGCGACCCCGGGCTGGCCGAGGCCGTGCGCCGCGACCCGCGCGCGATCGGCTTTAACAACGTCAACTACGCCTACGACGCCAAAACGCTCGAGCCGTTGAGCGGGCTGGCCGTCTGCCCGCTCGACCTCGACGGGAGCGGGACGATCGAGTCCCGCGAGGCGGTCATCGCCACGCGCGACGACATCACCCGGGCCATCGCCGCGGGCGTCTATCCCTCGCCGCCGGCCCGGGACCTCTACTTCGTCATCAAGGGGCGGCCCGGCAGGCCGCTTCTCGCCCAGTTCCTGGAGTGGGTCCTCGTCGAGGGCCAGAAGTATGTCGCCGAGATGGGCTACATCGCCGTCGGGCCCGACAAGATCGCCTCCGGCCTGGCCAAGATCAGGGAAGGGGCGGCGCAGAAATGAGGCTGCTCAAGGACGCCCTGGCCCGCCGGGCGATGGGTCTCGCCGCGGCCCTGCCGGCCGCGCTCGTCGCCCTCATCGTCGTCGGCCTCTTCCTCCGGTCCCGGGCCATCGTCGCGGTCGAGCCCCTGTCGAAGCTCCTGTTCTCCTCGGCCTGGCAGCCCCTCCAGGGCAAGTTCGGGCTGCTCGCGTTCATCACCGGGACCGTCTGGGTGACCGTGACCGCCCTCGTCCTGGCCGTCCCCGTGTCGATCCTCGCGGCCATCTATCTTTCGGAATACGCCCCGGGCTGGGTCCGCGAAGCGGCCAAGCCGGTCATCGACCTCCTGGCGGGGCTCCCCTCCGTCGTCTACGGCGTCTGGGGTGTCATCCTCGTCGTGCCCTTCGTCGGCAACGTCCTCGCCCCGCTCGCCGGGGTCTATTCGTCGGGCTACAGCATCCTCGCCGGCGGCATCGTCCTGGCCGTCATGACCTTCCCGACGATCATCCATGTCACGCTCGAGGTCTTCGCCGCCGTGCCGCGATCGCTCCGCGAGGCGTCCCTCGCCCTCGGCGCGACGAAATGGGAGACGACCCGCCACGTCGTCCTGAGGAAGGGCGCCCAGGGCATCCTGGCCGCCTCCGTCCTCGGCTTCTCCCGCGCGTTTGGCGAGACCATGGCCGTGCTGATGGTCGTCGGCAACGTCCCCGCCGTGCCCCGCTCGCTCTTCGACGCCGGCTATCCGCTGCCCGCCCTCATCGCCAACAACTACGGCGAGATGATGTCGGTCCCGCGCTACGACGCCGCCCTCATGGCGGCCGCCCTCGTCCTGACCCTGATCGTCCTGTTCTTCAACGTCCTGGCCCGGCGGACCCTCGTCCACGTCGAGCGGAGGATCCGGTGAACGGGCCGGCCGAACGCTCGCTCGTCCGCCGCAAGCGGGCCGACCTCTTTTTCCGCGTCCTGGCCACGGCCTCGGCCGCGGCCGTCTTCCTGTCGCTCCTGCTCATCGTCGGGACGATCCTCTGGAAGTCGGTCCCGGCCCTGAGCCTGTCGATGCTCACCCGAACACCCAAGGGCGGCTTCTATCTCGGCAAGGAGGGCGGCATCCTTAATGCCATCGTCGGCTCGCTCGATCTGGCCATCGGGGCCACGGCCCTGGCCTTCGTCCTCAGCCTGCCCCTGGCCCTCTACCTTAATCTTTATAAGGGCCGGGGCTCGAAGACGGCCGCCTGGACGCGCTTCTTCCTGGACGTCCTTTGGGGCGTGCCGTCGATCGTCTACGGCGCCTTCGGCTACATCGTCATGCTGGCCCTGGGCCTCCGGGCCTCCCTGCTCGCCGGCATCCTGACGGTCGCCCTGCTCGAGTTCCCGATCATGTGCCGGGCCATTGACGAGGTCCTGCGCCTCGTCCCCCGCGAGCTCCGCGAGGCCTCGGATTCGCTCGGGGCGACGCGCTTCGAGACGGCCTTCCGGGTCTTCGTCCGCCAGGCCGCGCCGGGCATCCTGACCGGCGTCCTCCTGGCCTTCGGCCGGGGCATCGGCGATGCCGCCTCGGTCCTCTTCACGGCCGGGTTCACGGACCGCGTCCCGGCCTCGCTCGGCGACCCGGTCGCGACCCTGCCGCTGGCCATCTTCTTCCAGCTGGGGACCCCCTTCCCCGAGGTCCAGCAGCGGGCCTACGCCTCCGCGGCGGTCCTGACCCTGATCATCCTTCTCATCAGCCTGGCCGGCCGGGCGATGAGCCGCAAGGCGACCCGGCACGTCGTCAACTAAAGGAACGACCCATGCCCAACGGCGAAGCGCCCATCAGCATCCGGGACCTCAGCGTCTACTACGGTGGCCTCCGGGTCCTCAAGAACGTCAGCCTGGACATCCCGGCGAGGAGGACCACGGTCATCATCGGGCCCTCGGGCTGTGGCAAGACGACGCTGCTCAAGTCGCTGAACCGGCTCCTCGACGCGGCCGAAGGCGTCCGCGTCAGCGGCCAGGTCCTCGTCGACGGCGAGGACATCTACGCCCCCCGGACCGAGGTCACCCGGATCCGGAAGAAGATGGGCCTGCTCTCGCAGAAGCCGCAGGTCCTGCCCATGTCCATCTACGAGAACGTCGCCTATGGACCCCGGATCCACGGCCTCCGGTCGAAGAAGGACCTCGACCGCCGGGTCGAGCACTACCTCCGGA
>CAYOYQ010000062.1:0-14930 GCA_964408215.1 uncultured Eubacteriales bacterium | reverse complement strand
CCTCCGCCTCCGCGCCCCTTGACAAACCCCTTTTTTTATGAACAATTTAACTAAGTACCCTTTCGGGGTCGGCAATGAGCGCGCGCGAAGTCCTCGATTCCTGGAAGGAGATCTCCGCCTACCTCGGCCGGAACGTCCGCACCTGCCGCCGCTGGGAGACGCACCTCGGCCTCCCGGTCCACCGCCTCAACGGCTCGCCCAAGGCCCGCGTCCGCGCCTACAAGGACGAGGTCGACCGCTGGCTCGAGAAGAAGCTCCACGAGCGCGAGCCTCCCGCCCGCCCCGTCGATCTCCTCCGGCGCTGGCCCATTGTCGCCGGCCTCGTGGGCCTCCTCGCCGTCCTCGTCATCGGCGCCGTCGCCTGGCGCCGGAACGGCAACGGCCGCCCGACCTTCGTGCCGGGCTCGAGCCGCCCCGCCCTCGCCGTCATGCCCTTCGTCAACGGGACGGGCGACACGGGCCTCGACTACCTCCGCGAGTCCCTCCCCGGCCACATCATCCGCGACCTCCAGAGGAGCGTCGACCACCTGACGGTCTTCAGCCTCGACGCCGTCGTCGGGGCCGTGCGCGGCATCGAGCTCGAGCCGGGAGAGCCGCTGACGCCCGGCGACCTCGCGGCCGTCGCCTCGCGCATCGACGCGGACTGGTTCCTCACCGCCTACATCTCGAAACCCGGCTCGAAGCTCCAGGTCGACTACGCGCTCCGCGACCTCGCCTCGCTCGGCGACTCCTCCGGCGTGCCGCCCTCCGCCCCCCTCAGGTCCGACAACGTCCGCGGGACCGAGGCCGAGGTCCTGGACATCGTCGACCGCGTCGCGTCCGGCGTCCGCCACGCCTTCGGCGTTCCCACGACGGTGGCGCACGAGGTGCTCGTCGGCTGCACGCTGCAGGCGACGCGCTTCTACGAGATGGCCCGCTCGATCGAGCGCAAGTACTCGCTGTCGATCGATCCGGCCGACCTCGCCAAGATGATCGATTACCTGGAGCGGGCGCGCGAGGCCGACCCCGGGTGCGCCCTGGCCTTCCTCGGACTCGGCGACGCCTACCAGCACAGGTTCGCCTACGAGGACCACGATCCCGAGGCCCTCCGCCTGATGAAGGAGAACTACGGCCGGGCCTACGCGATCGCCCCGGAGCGGGCCGAGACCAACTGCGGCGCCGGCTGGATCCATTTCATCGAGGGCGACAACGACCGGGCCTACGCCTACTTCAAGAAGGCGCTGGAGATCGATCCGGCGAGCCTCCATGTCCTGCTCGACGTCGGGTCGTTCCTGCGGAGCATCGGGCTGCTGGAGAAGGCCTCGGATTACTATTCCCGGGTCATCCGGGCCGGCGGCGCGACGGCCGACATCTACCTTCTCCGCGGCTGGACCTACGAGCACATGGGCTTCTACGAATCGGCCCTGGCCGACTACGACCGCATGGTCAAGCTCGAGCCGCTCGACTGGCGGCCGCGCTGCCTGCGGGCCCGCGTGCTCACCCTCATGAAGCGCTACGAGGCCGCCGCCTCCGAGCTGGCCTCGGCCGGATCGATGGAGCCGGGTTCGCTGAGCGTCGCCCTGACGAAGGCCCTGGTCGAGGCGGCGAGAGGGGAGAGGGACGCGGCGCTCGCGGCGATCGCGCCGGAGCGGGCCGAGACGCGGGCCCGGGGATTGATGTACAAGTCGCGCGTCTACGCGAAGCTGGGCCTGGCCAGCGAGGCCATCGCGGCGATCGAGCTGGGCATCGAGAAGGGCTTCGCCGACGTCTACGAATATTTCTTCAGCTTCCCCTTCCTCAACAACACGCGCGACCATTTCCTCGAGAACCTTCGGGGCGACCCCCGCTTCGCCGAGATCCTTCGCCGCCAGGAGCTCAAGTACGTCGAGACCCTCGACAAGTACTCCGGGCTCTAAAATGGGGGACATGATACTCATTTCCCTATTTCCGCTCGCGCCACCTCTTTCCTGATCCCCCTTTTTTGATTTTTCTTTCCTCCTTGATGATCCCCAGTTTGGCACAAATGACCCCTCCCATGATCCGCGTTCGTCACGCCCTATCTTATTGATTATAAAAGGTCTGTAATATATCTGCTATAATAGTTCAGGCCCGACTAAATCTCTGAAGGGAAAGGTGCGAGCATGAAGCGACGCGACTTCGTCAAGCTGACCGTGGCCGGCGCCGCCGCGCTCCGATTCTCCGGCTGCGAGAGCGTCACGACGCCCGACGGGCCCGAGCCGCCTCCCCCCGTCGAAGGGGAGAGCGCGCTCTTCAAGGTCGACCAGATCCCCGCCGATCCCTTCACCTCCGGCAACCGCCACTCCGGCGTCGACACGCTGATCGAGCTCATGGGCCGCAACGGGCTCAAGTTCTACCGGACCCCCCTCGCCGGCACCCCGAACGGGACGAACGGGCTCATCGCCCCCGACGACGTCGTCCTCATCAAGGTCAACGCCCAGTGGAAGTACCGCGGCTGCACCAACAGCGACCTCGTCCGCGGACTCGTCCAGCGCGTGCTCGACCATCCGCAGGGCTTCACGGGAGAGGTCGTCATCGTCGAGAACGGGCAGGGCCGGGGGAGCCTGGCCTGCGACACCTCGAGCTCCTACAACGGGAACACCGAGGTCCACGCCAACGCTCAGGACGAGAGCCACTCGTTCCTGTGGCTGGTCGGGACGCTGTTCAACGATCCCCGGGTGTCGGCCTTCCTGCTCGACCCCGTTCGGGGCAACTTCATCGGGGCGGACGACCACCTGTCCAACGGTTACCGGCGCTTCGAGAACATCTCCTATCCCTGCTTCACGACGGCCGGCGGGCGCCGGGTCGAGCTCCGCGAGGGCGTCTGGAACGGCGCCTCCCACGCGTCGAACCTCAAGCTCATCAACGTCCCCGTCCTCAAGCACCACGACACGGGGGGCTCGGAGATCACCGGGGCCCTCAAGCACATGTACGGCCTCGTCTCGATGTCGGACGGCCAGTCGGGCTTCCGTCATTACGCCGGACTCGGCGAGACCTGCGGCAAGATGATGGCCTCGGTCCACACGCCCGTCCTCAACATCATGGACGCCATTTGGGTCGCGCACACGGCCCTCAGCGGCTACCCGGCCTCGGCCACGCGCCGGCTCAATACGATCGTCGCCAGCCAGGACCCGGTCGCGCTCGACTATTGGGCGGCCAAGCGCGTCCTCTACCCGGTCGACAACAACGAACGGCACCACCCCGATTTCGCGGGCATCGACGCCTGGCTCAAGGCCGCCCAGGACACGATCAACGCCGCGGGCGGCTTCGCCCAGACGGCGCGCGGCATCGCCGTCGAGAACCCGACCAAGACGGAGTCCGAGATGACGCTCCACTCGGCCGCCGCCGGCTCGCTGTAAAATGGGGGACATGATACTCATTTCCCTATTTATAGATGAGGGGAAATAGGGAAATGAGTATCATGTCCCCTAATTCGGCCTCCGGGATGACGGCCCTCTGGAAACCGTCTCACCCCGACCGGGATGGATATTGAACTCCAGTTCAGATATCATCTTGGCGGAACCGGACTCCGGCCATGAAGGAACACGAAAAGGCGAAATGTCCTTGTGGATCGGGTAGTCCCTACATCGAATGTTGCCTTCCCGCTCATATTGACAAGAGCCGCGCCCAACCCGCCCGCGAATTCGGAGAGGAGATCGAGAAGCTGATCGGCGCCCGCCACTTCGACTCGGTCGAAGCGATGAACGAATTCGCCTACCTATGTTGCGATCGCTACAACCGGGCGCCCCAGGCGGACCTTCTGGGCCTTTCTCCCGATCAGGTCCATTGGCTGGTCAACCATCCCTTGGAAGGGACCCAGGACCTTCTCCGGCTTGATTCTTCTCTTGGCCGGGACGATCTCGCGGGCATCCCGGTCGTCAGGGACGCCGAGCATCTCCTGAAGGCCCTCGCCGAGGCCGAAGCCGTAAGGATGACTGTAACCGGGAATCTGCCTCGCGAGTTCGCCAAGGGCCTCTTCGAACATATCGACCGTTCCGAGTGGAAGAAGTACATCAAGTTCCGCAGCGAGACCGACTCGATGCCTCTGCACTCGCTCCGCTTGATCCTGACGATGGGAGGCTGGATCCGGAAGCTGAAAGGCCATTTTCGGCTCACGAAGAAGGGACGAGAAGTCAGCGGGTCGGGCTTCTCGGGGGCTGACTACGCGGACCTCCTTTGGACCTATACCCGGCGCTTCAACTGGAAGTATCAGGACGGGTTCCCCGACTTCGATATGATCCAGAAAGCCTATCTCTTCTCATTCTATTTGCTGCACAAGCAGGCGAGGGTGTTCGTGAAGGATTTCCAGCTGGCTCCCCATTTCCTGCGCGCCTTTCCGGCGGTGCTCGCGGAAGCGGAGATCAGCGCGTCGGACGCGTACGCCAGTTTCAGTCATTGCTACAACGTCAGGTTCCTCGAAAGGTTCTGCGCTTATTTCGGGCTCATCGAAACGAAGCGCCGCGGCTCCGACCCCTTCGACAGACGGTTCGATCTCAAGGTCACCCCGTTCTATGATAAGTTGTTAGCCTGGAAGATCTGACGAGCCAGTGAGCTTCGCCCCCATTTTGGGCAAGCTTGGGGGATTGAACTGGAGAATCGTGCTAGGTCTCCTCGAAGAATCGATGATAGTCCGTGAGGAAGTTATTCGGATTGATTCCGTCTAAAGAAGTGCGGAGGAGATGGCGATGAAATTCGAGCTCGACCCCAAGAAAGCCCTGGTCATAAGCCTTACGGCCCTCTATCTCCTCTTCGCCGTTTGGCTCGTCTCGCCCTATTTCCGCATCGACAAGGCGGACGCGAACGCGGGCAAGGTCGCGAGCTACAGGCTCTTCCTCGGCCTGACCCTGATGATCGGATTCGTCGGGAAATCGTTGTGGGACGTGCTCGCGCCGCAGGGGCTGGCCAAGAAGGTCTCGAACGTCAAGGCGGTCGCCATCGTGGCGCTGGCCATCCTCGTCACGGGCTTCGTCGTCTGGACGGTGGCCCGGGCCGTCGGCTACTACCTCGAATCCTCGATCGCCGTCGACGCCCAGCAGTTCCTGCCATAAAATGGGGGACATGATACTCATTTCCCTTTTCCCGGATCGCCGAAAATAGGGAAATGAGTATCATGTCCCCCATCTTTCTATTGACTTTTCGGCGGGCTTTTGCTATTGATAATACTCTACTTAACGGCGGGACAAGGAAGGGTTTCGGATGGCGACGCTCGTTCTCTCTCTCTCGAGCCGGAGGGCGTGCGATCCGTCCGTCACGGGCGGCAAGGGCGCCGGCTTGGCCCGCCTGACCCGCTCCGGCTTCCCCGTTCCCCCCGGATTCGTCATCACTACGGCGGCCTTCCGAGAGCCCCTGAGATATGGGCTGATCTTCACTAAACTCGAGGGCCCGGCGGTTCCAACGCCGGACCCGCGGGATGTCAGGTCCGCGCTCGTAGGCGCTGGACCTGCCAACGGTTTGAACCTCGAAGCCGCCCGCCGCCTCTGCCTCGATTGGCCGATCCCCTCCCGTCTCTGGCGCGCCATCCTGCGCGCCCGGCGCCGCCTCGGCCCGGGCCCTGTCGCCGTCCGCTCCTCGCTCGTCGGCGAGGACGCCGCCGCCTCCTCCTTCGCCGGCCAGCTCGACACCGTCCTCGGCGTCGAAGGCGACGTCACCCTCCTCGAGGCCGTCAAAAAGGTCCTGGCCTCGGCCTTCAATGAGCGGCTGTGGACGTATCTCGGCCAGAGGACGCCCGGCATCGATCGGCACCTCTCCCTCGCCATCGTCGTCCAGCCGATGGTCCGGGCCGTCGTCTCCGGCGTCGCCTTCAGCGCCGATCCCGTTTCCGGCCAGAACGACGTCATCATCGAAGCCGTCGCCGGTCTCGGCGAGGACCTCGTCCGGGGACGCGTCAGCCCGGACCGCTACCGGATCGACTCGCGCGGCGCGCTGACCGCCTCGCCGCCCGCCGGCGCCGCGGCCCCGCTCCTCGGCGAAGCCGATGTCCGCGCCTTGGCCGGGATCGTACGCGACATCGCGGCCCGGGCCGGCTTGCCCCAGGACGTCGAATGGTCCCGCGACGCCGACGGCTTCCGGGTCCTCCAGGCCCGCCCGATCGCCTCGCTCGCCGGGCTCCGCCTCTACTCGCGAAAGCTCGTCTCCGACATGGCGCCCGGCCTCGTCCGGCCGCTCGTCTGGTCGACGAAATACCGCTCCATGGTCAAGAACGTCCTGGCCCCGACCTTCAAGGCCCTCCTGAAGGACCCCGACCTCGACTACACCCGGCTCATCGTCCGGTATTATTCGCGCGTCTAAACCGACATGACCCTGGTCGGCGAGTCCTTCGCCCGGCTCGGCTTCCCGGTCAACTTCCTCGACATGATGCACCGCGAAGAGAAGGCGGAGCGAAAGAAGGTCCCGCTGCGGCCCCGCATGGCGCCGGCCTTCTTCCGCCTCTTGCGGCTGGCCCGGCGCGTCTTCCGCATGGCCCGCCAGGTCGAGCCCTTCATCGCGACGCAGGACCGGAGGATCGACGCCTTCCGGAAGAAGGGCTGGCCCGGCGAAAGCCCCGAAAGTCTGCTCGCGGACCTCGACCGGCTGAACGCCTTTCACGCCGAAGCGCAGTGGATGATCGTCGCCGTGGCCATGAACATGGCCGTCCGCAGCCGCTTCCTGAAGCGGATGGCCCGGCGGGGCGCCCCCGACGCCACGCTCGGCGACGTCCTCAAGGGCTACGGGAGAAGCGGCGGACTGGCCCCCTTCGAGGCGATGCGCGCGCTCGCCGCGACGGCCCGGGCCCTCGACCGCCCGATCCTCGAACGGCTCGCCGCCGAAGGGGGGCCCGGCGCCGTGCCTGTCGCCGACGCCGAGCTCGCCGTCTCGGAAGCGGGGCGCGGCCTCCTCGCGGAGTTCGAGGCCTTCATGGCCCGCTACGGCTTCCTGAGCGCCAACGGCAGCGATTTCTCCGAGGTGCCCTGGATCGAGGAGCCGCGCTCCATCTGGCGGACGGTGGCCCGTCTGGCCCTGCGCCCCGACGCCGGGCCCTCGCCGGACGAGGCGGAAGCCCACCGCGAGGAGGTCCTGGCCCTCGTTCGTGCGGGGCTCGGTCCCCTGCGGCGCCGGAGGTTCGACAGTCTGCACCGCTCGACCGTCCGGTTCATCGGCTGGCGGGAACGGATCAGCCTGCTCATGTCGGAGGACTCCTATCTCATGAGGCGCTGCTCGCTCGCGCTCGGACGGGAGCTCGTCGGCCGGGGCGCGCTCGAGAGTCCCGAGGACGTGTTCTTCCTTTACGCGGACGAGCTTCGTGACGCCATCGCGACCCGATCCGCCGCGAAGGATCGGTCGGACACGCCCGCGGCCAAGGTCGCCCGGCGCAAGGCCGAGATGGCCGCCGACGCCGCGATCGACCCGCCCGAGACGATCTCGGCCGACGGCTGGAACGCGCCGCCCCGCGAACCGCCGCCTCCTGAGCCCGGCCTGGACGTGCTCCACGGGGTCGGCGGCAGCGCCGGCGTCCTGCGCGGCCGGGCCAGGATCGTCCACGACCCGGCCCTCGAAGGACATCATCTCACCCGGGAGGACGTCCTCGTCGTCCCGTTCACGGACATCGGCTGGACGCCCGTGCTGGCCGAGGCGGGCGCCATCGTCGCCGAGACGGGCGGTCAGCTGTCCCACACGTCGATCATCGCCCGCGAGTTCGGCATCCCCGCGGTGGTCAGCGTCCGCGGCGCGACCGGCCTCATCCGCGAGGGCGAGGACATCACGGTCGACGGGACGGCCGGCCGCGTGATCCTGCACCGCGGCAAGAAAACGTAAGGAGGCGCGCATGGACCCCCTCATCGCTATCGCCGCGGCCGTCGGCGGCTATCTCGTCGGCGCCGTTTCGATGGCCCGGATCGTCACCCGGATCGTCTCGCCCTCGACGAAGATCACCGACAAGTTCGAGGTCGGGATCGAAGGCAGCGACAAGAAGCTCACCCTGGGCACGGTCAGCGCCTCGTGGGTCTCCTACCACGTCGGGCCGAAATGGGGCTTCCTGACCTACGTCCTGGACATGCTCAAGATCGTCATCCCGGCGGTCGCCCTCCGCAAGATCTGGCCGGCGGAGCCCTACTTCCTGGTCGCGGCGGCGGCCGGCGTCGCCGGGCACATCTGGCCGGTCTATCACCGGTTCAGGGGCGGCCGGGGGATCTCGGCCATCTACGGGGGCTTCCTGGTCATCGACTGGGTCGGGGTCTTCGTCTGCTCGATGGGCGGCATGCTCCTCAGCCTGGTCGTGCTGCGGGACGTGCTCCTGGCCTACATGTCCGGCGTCCTGCTGCTCATCCCGTGGGTCTACTTCAGGACGCACAACCTGGCCTATGTCCTCTACACGGTCGTCGTCAACATCTTCTTCCTCATCGCCATGCTGCCGGAGATCAGGAACTACGAGCGGATCAAGCGCGAGGAGAAGTGGGACGACCCGGCCGCGGTCATCGAGCTCTCGGGCATGGGCCGGGGGATGCTGAAGATGGGGCGTAAGCTGGGGCTGATCAAGACCAAGCCCGTCGCGCCTCCCGCGCCCGGGGGGAAGGGGCCGGAGGATGCCGCCTGAGCCCGTCGTCATCGTCCCGGGCTTCCTGCTGACGCCGGCGCGCTTCGAGGAGGCGCGGACGGCGCTCGTCTCGCTCGGCGTCGCCGACGCGCGCGTCGTCCCGGTGACGCTCCCGGACTGGGGGGCGAGTGTTCTCGCCGCGGGCTGGGCCCGGATCCTGGACAAGATCGACCGGACGGTCGATCGGGCCCTGGAGGCGACAGGAGCGGAGAAGGTCGTCCTCGTCGGGCACAGCGCCGGTGGGGTCATGGCCCGGCTCTTCCTGGCCCCGGAGCCCTTCCGGGGGCGCGTCTATGACGGGAAGAGGCGCGTCCGCGGGCTCATCACGCTCGGCAGCCCCCATCAGGCCAAGCGAGCCTCGCCGATGCGGACGCGCGTCCAGAAGCTCTACCCGGGGGCCGCCTTCGCGCCCGAGGTCGAGTATCTCGCGGTGGCCGGGAGGGCCGTCCGGGGCGACCGCCGGGGCTCGCGGCGCGAGCGGTCAGCCTACCGGAGCTACCGGATGATCGGCGGCGACGGCGCGGTTTGGGGCGACGGCACGGTGCCGGTCGAGTCGGCGCTCCTCGAGGGCGCGCGGCACCTCGTCCTCGACGGCGTCCATCACTACGGCTTCAGGCGGGGTCGCCGCTGGTACGGCAGCGCCGACGCCGTCGTCGCCTGGTGGAAAGGATGGGGGACATGATACCTATTTCCCTATTTCTTGGAAGGTCAAAATAGGGAAATAGGTATCATGTCCCCCATTTAGGGCGCCATTTCGGGCGGTATCCCCGATCTATGCGTTGGCTTTTCGGTGGAAACGCTTGTGGACGGGGCAGCGGTGGTTCCCGCAGTCCGGGCAGACCGACAGGATGATCGCCGCGTGGGCGCCGAGAAGCAGTAGGCAGAAAACGACGAGCAGCGGTATCGTCTGAAAGAGCCAGTAGACGGGGAAGGCCCCGAGGACAAAGAGCGTCCCCAGGATGCCCGCGAAGTCCCACCGCGTGTAGTCCTCGGACTTCCTCGACGGCAGCCGCAGGCTCAGCCGCCCCGGCCAGACCATCAGGCAGGCCTCGCCGCGGCAGACGCACTTGCCGCAGAAGAGGTGGACGATCAGGGGCAGCCCGCCGGCGATCATCAAGGCGTAGAGGATCGCCACGAGGGCCGATCTCAGGGCGATGGCCGTGAGCCCCACGAGAAGCGAGGCGAGCAGAAGGATGAGCGTCGTCAGCCCGAAAAAGCGCGGGGAGAGCTTCTTGCCGCCGGTCGCGTCATTCATCGATCCTCCTTCGAATTGGGGGATACTAAACCTGCGACAGGAACACACGGAAAAGAGAGGGGACACGTAAGAGGACCGGTCCCTCTTTTCCCCCATAAGGAAACGTATGAGGGAGAAGGCCCAGAAATAGGGAAATGAGTATCATGTCCCCCATCTTCAGCGCAGGGAGGCCTTGGTGAAGACGTGGTCGGGGATCGCGGCGTCGAACTCGATCGACTCCAGGACGAACTCCGTGCCTTGGCCCTCCTTGAGGGCGTCCTTGAAGACGATGCGCGAGGGGACCCACCTCCCGCCCTGCCTGTCGACCGACTTGACCTCGGTCGTCTTGAGGAGCTTGCCGCTCTTGGCGAAGCGCTCCTCGCGCAGCACGACGTAGCGCTCCTTGTCGACCCAGATCTTGCGCTTGAAATAGGCGATGTCCTCGCCGCGCGAGACGAGGTCGAGGACCCAGCACTCACGCCCCTCGGTGGCCTCCTCGCCGGCGACGGTCGCCGCGTAGAGCTTGGCCAGGCGCGGGTCCTCCATCATGTCCTCGTAGCTGAGGTCCGAGCCCATGACCGACTGGCGGAGCATGTGCCCGGAGATGAGGATGGTCCGGTCCGAGGCCGGCGTGTAGGTCCAGAGCTGGTCCTCGAGCTTGAGCATCTTGGTGCCCCGCTCCCGCGGCGGGTCGAGGTACTCGGTGAACGATTCCGTCCGGCCCCTGATCCAGGACTTGGACTTGACGCTGCGCGAGCCGCGGCGGCCGTGGATGGTCATCGTGCTCGTCGTCACCTTGTTGTCGGAGCCCATGTTCTCGTCGGCCCGGCGCAGGATGGCCTCGCCGTCGGGGGCCTGGACCGCGCCCGCGGCAACGATCCCCGCGATTACGGCCAAGCCCATTAATATCAACACGATGCGCTTAGTCATGACTCGAACTCCTTGGCCAGGACCGAGGTTTGCCTTTTGTAGACGCCGATGCCCGAAGCGGCCTTGCCGAGGAAGGTCGCCGCGAGCCCCGGGATGAACCCGATGACGTAGCTCGCCGGCGTCACCCGGGCCCGGAGGACGTCGGTGATGAGCATTGAGGCGTTCTTCATCATCCCGCCGATATAAAGGCCCTTCCTCTGGAGATAGTAGGCCGCCGCCAGGCCAAGGGCCGTGCCGGCCGTCGATCCGAGCAGGCCCACGATCGCCCCCTCGCCGATGAGCGACCGGTAGAGCCGGCCGTGGTCCTCGCCGAGCGCCAGGCGGATGCCGAACTCGCCGTAGCGCCGAAGGCTGCCCATGAGGCCCGCGTTCCAGAGCACGATCGACATGACCAGGATGAACAGGATGAGCATGAGCAGGTAGATCGACGAGGCGAAGTCGAGGGTCTGGCCCAGGCCCCCCTGATCGTGCAGGGTGACCATCTCCGGCGCGAACTCGCCTTCGTCCTCGGCGTGGGCCGCGTTGAAGGCGTCGGCCAGGGCCGCGGCCTCCTTCTTGCGGTAGAGCGAATCGCGCTCGAAGCCGAGCACCTCGCCGGCCGCGTCCTCCATGTCGAGGGCCGCCTGGACGTCGGCGATGTCGGCCACGATCGCGCCCCGGTCCATGGCCGTGATGCCGAAGCGGACCGTGCCGGAGACGGTGAAGTTGTGGACGGACATGCCGCCGTACATCGTCGCCCCGATGAGGGTCGCCGTCGAGCCCGGCCCGACCCCGAGGCGGGCGGCGAACCCGTCGCTGAGGAGGACCTCGCCGGGCCGCTCGGGCAGGCGCCCGCGCACGACCGCCTGGTCGAGGTTGAGCAGCTTGCGCTCGGGGCTTCCCGGCGTGAGCAGGTCGACGCCCAGGCCGGCCGCCGGGCCCTGGGCCCGCGTCTCGCCGTTCTCGTCGGGGATGTCGATGAGCCCGCCGAACTTGATCCGCGGCGTCCAGAGGAGCGAGGGGTGGTCGCGGCGAAGCTCCTCGACGAGAGGGCCGACGCCCATCATCGCCAGGTCGTTCGGGGCCTGGTCGGCCTCGGCGGCGTAGGCCCGGGTCATGACCTTGACGTGCCCGGCCGAGAAGTTCGCGCTCGCCTCGATGATGGTCGAGATGGCCCCGTTGATCCAGCTGAAGCCGACGACGGTCAGCATCGAACCGAGGATGACCGTGAGGAACGGCAGGAGGCTCCGCGAACGGTCGCGCAGGAGCCCCTTGAGGAGGAAGCGGATCATGTCATCCGCCCCCTCAGCGCGTCGGTCGGCTTGAGCTTGGCGATCCGGCGCGTCGGGATGAACGAGACCACGGTCGTCGTTACGAGGACGAGGAGCGTCGTGCCGGCGACCAGGGCCAGGCTGTACGAGGGGAAGAGCTTTTCGCCGATGGCGAAGCCGTAGCTGTCGGTGTCGCCGGGCAGGGCCCAGCCGGTCCGGGCCATCCAGCTGAGGATCGGGATGCCGTAGAGGGCGCCGACGAGGGCGGCCAGGACGCCGTTGAAGGCGCCTTCGAGCGTGAACAGGCCGATGAGCTTGGTCCGGGTGAAGCCCAGGGCCATGAGCGTCCCCATCTCGCGGCGGCGGTGGAAGATCGACAGGACCTGGGTGTCGAAGATGGCCAGCATGGCCAGGGCCAGGAAGATGGCGTAGAGGATGGAGCTTCCGGCCGACTTCGACTCGACCATGGCCCGAAGGTCGGCCAGGAAATAGTCGGGATCGCGGAACACCCAGCCGTCCAGGCCGGCGGCCTCGGGCGGAGGGACGGCGTCCTGGGCCAGGACGACAAAGGTCGCCTCGCCCGGCATGGCGGTCATCTCCCGGAGGCGGTCGAGCGGGACCCAGATCTGGCCGCTGTCGACGGTCTGGACCGACGTCTTCATGACCTGGACGACCACGGCGTCGCGGGCGTCGAAGGTGCCCCGGGCGTCGCGCCACCGCATCGTGAACGTGTCGCCCGTCGCGAGCCCGGTGAGCTTGGCCATGCGCTCGCCGATGAGGGCGGGGACCTCGTCGCCGGGCGTGTCCTGGCCCAGGAACGAGGTCGGGATGTCGAGCACGGCCTGCCCGGGATCGACGCCCTTGATCTGGATGGTGAACAGGCGGCCCTCGGGATAGATCGTGCCCTGGACGACGAGGATGGGCGCGGCCCGGCCGGACGCGGCCAGGGCCGAGAGCGGCGCGGGCACGGGGCCGTGGGCGTCGGTGAGGGTGAGCGGGTCGTAGCGGTCGTAGACGGGGTGCTGGAAGTGGCCGCCGCCGACCTCGACGGCGAGCATGGCCTCCTCGGCCTGTTGGTTCATGCCCTCGAGCAGGCCCTGGCTGAAGATGATGAGGACGAAGGAGAGCGACAGGACGAAGACGTTGAGCCAGGTGCGGAGGCCCGCGCCGAGGAGGTTCTTGATGGCCAGCTTGAGGAGGGTCATGGGCGGCCCCCGTCCTGCGCTTCGTCCGAGGCGACGCGGCCGTCGACAAGGGTGATCTTGCGGCGCAGGTACTGCATGACCTTGGGGTCGTGGGTGGCGAAGATGAAGGTCGTGCCGAGGTCGCGGTTCAGGCGCTCCATGGTCTGGAGGATGTTGTGGGAGTTCTCGGCGTCGAGGTTGGCCGTGGGCTCGTCGGCCAGGACGATGTCGGGCTCCTTGACCACGGCCCGGGCGATGGCCACGCGCTGCGACTGGCCGCCGGAGAGCTGGGCCGGCTTGGACTTGGCCCGGTCGGCCAGGTGGACCCAGTCGAGGGCGGCCATGACCTTGCGGCGGCGGACGGCCGGCGGGTCGCCGAGGAGGAGCAGGGCGAACTCGACGTTCTCGTAGACGGTGTAGACGGGCAGGAGATTGAAGGTCTGGAAGATGAAGCCGACGTGGCGGTTGCGGAGCCGCGCGGCCTCCTTGTGGGTGAGCGACTCGATGGCCTGGCCCATGACGACGGCGCTGCCCTCGGAGGGGGCGTCGAGCGAGCCGATGATGTTGAGGAGCGTCGTCTTGCCGGAGCCGCTGGGGCCGACGAGCCCCGCGAACTCGCCCTTGGCGAAGTCGAGCGTGATGCCGGCCAGGGCCTCGATCTTGTGCAGGCCCATGGGGTAGATCTTCTTGAGGTCCTTCGTCCGGATGAGCGCGCCATTGGTCGCGGCGGCGGTCGTGGTTTCTGTCATGACTGCGTTTCCCATTCTAGAAATAGTAGGCGAGGACGAGCTGGAGGCCCGTCCCAGCGAAGGAGGACGACCCCGGCTGGCCGGGGAAGAGGAAAAGGTCGGTGGGGTTCCAGAAGGCCAGGGCGGTGAAGGTCAGGGCGTCGGAGGTCCGACGCCAGCTGAGGAAGCGAAAGAGATCGCGGCCTTTCCAGTCGTAGTAGACGATCGCGGTCAGCTCGTCGGAAAGGCCGAAGGGGTAGCGGAGGAGGAGCGCGGAGAGGCTCTGCGACTGGCCGGCGGAGAAGGCTTCGGCGCTCGACTCGAGCCGGAAGTGCTCGCCGAGGACGTGGAGGCCGCGGCCGATGCCGAACGTGTAGTCGAGGCCGGCGGTGAGGGAGAGCTGGTAGGGCAGGGGGAGGAGGGGCGTGCGCTGGTGGACGAGGGCGCCCTCGAGCCAGAGGCCGACGCCGAGGTCCCATTTGCCGTCGAGGCCGAAGCGGTCCTCGGGGACGGGATCGATGGGGAGGGGGCCTTCGGGGGGCATCGGCTCCATGACGGGGACGAGGCCGTCGATGGCCGCTTGGCGATGGTGGTAGGTCGCGGCGATCTCGCCCTTGAAGAGGGGGACCTGGACGCGGCCGCCGAACTCGGGCGTCTTCTGGTCAGGCGGTGCCAGGTCGAAGCCGCGGCGGTTGTCGTTGCCGTACATCGTCCAAGCCCAGAAGTTGGCGTTGCCTTGGGTGTAGTAGCGGAGGAGCAGGGCGTAGACGCCCTCGGTGAGTTGGAGCGGGTCGCGGGGGTCGAGCGAGTCGAACCACATCATGGGCCGGAAGACCGTGGCCGAGCCGAAGGTGACCTTCTGAAGGCCGGCCCTAGCCTCGAAGCGCGAGGTCGAGAGGCGGAGCCAGGCCCGGTAGGGCTTGACGTCACCGGATGTCGAGGCGGGGCCGTCGGGCAGCATGAGGGCCGAGCCGTAGGCGTTGGCCGAGAGCTCGGCGTCGACGGTGACGCCGCGGGAAGCGGGGGCGGAGGAAGAAG
>CAYOYQ010000061.1:0-14958 GCA_964408215.1 uncultured Eubacteriales bacterium | reverse complement strand
AAGAATCGGGCCGGGAAAAAAAGCCCTCTCGAGGCGGCGAGGGAATTTGCCTCGAAGATCCCCGTTGCTGGAGGAGGGGACCCGCGCAGCGGGGGGGAACCGTGCGTAACTGGTTCCCCGGGGGGCCGGGGAGCCAGAGGCAATTCCCGAGCAAAGCCGGAGAGAGGGGCGCCTATTTCTTGGCCATCGCCTCCTTGATCTGCTTGACCAGGTTGTCGTATTGAGCTGTCGTGAACCCCTCGTACTTGGCGGCCAGGGGCTTGGCCAGCTCCACGGCCTTTTCCGCGGCCTTGAGGGCGTCGTCGTAGCTCTTCAGCTTGAACAGGACCTGGCCGAGGACGAAATTGTTGTAATACTCCGATTTGAGCCCGACGGACCGTCGGGCCGCCTCGGCGGCGCTCTCGAGGTTCTTGTCCTGCCGTGTCCAGAACGACGCGTAGCTGTAGAGGGCGCTGTAGTCGTCCCAGCTCTTCTTCGCCTGATCGGGGCCGTAGAGGGCCAGGGCCTTGTCGTCCTTGTTGAGCTTGCCGTAGACGGTTGCGACCTGGGTCAGGTAATAGGAGGGAGCGTCCTTCTTGGCTTTGATCGCGGCCGTGGCGATGTCGGCCATTTCTTCCGCGCTCGCCAGGTTCTTGCCCTGGTCGATCCAGAAGTTGGCATAGGACGTCATAGTGGACACGGCGTTGGAGATGTAGCTCGACGCGAAGTCCTTGCCGTATTCCTCCTCCGCCTTGGCCGGGTCGTCCTTGAGGACATAGAGCTGGGCCAGGTTCTCCTGGACCTCGGGGTCCCGCGGATAGCCCTGCTTGTCTTTGAGCTTCTCGGCCAGGGCGAGCCCCCTGTCGATGGGCTCCTTGTCCCTGACGATGCGCGCGAGGTAAGAGCTGGCCAGGTTCTTGTCGTCGAGGTGCTTGGCCAGGGCCTCGTCGAAGAACGCTTGCGCGTCCTCTTTCTTCGCCTGGTAGCCGTAGTAATAGCTCAGGCTGATGTAGGCGCTCTTGACCAGGACGCTCGCGGGGTGCTTGGCGATGAACGCGCGGAGAGGGGCCGGGTCGGGCTTGCGGCCGTTCGAGGCCTGCTGGGCCAGGGCGAACTCGGCCGCCTCGATGTAGGGGATGGTCGCCTTGCGGTCCTCGTCGTAGTAGGACGCGGTCCGGCCGCCGACGTCCATCGTCAGGACCTTCTGATAGAGCTCGTTGGACCTCTTGGTCAGCTCGTCCGAGTAGCGGTCGGCGCACTTCTGGGCCAGCTTGAAGACGACCTCCACGTTCGTGGCGTCCTTGGCATACGCGGCGTTCAGGCCGGCGTATGTGTCGATGCCGGCCACGGCCTTCTTGACCTTCTCCAGGAAGGCGTCGGCCGGCGGGCCGTAGCCGACGATCCAGTCGACCTCCTGGCCGTTCTTGTCGACGAACAGTTCGGTCGGGGTGGCCCGGATGTTGAATCGTTCGAAGGTCGCGTCGCCGTCCTTGGTGTCGCGGACGGCGCGGTAGAGGATAACGTTGGTGTTGAGGAAATCGGCGTACTTGGGATTGTTGTAGAACTGCTGGACCAGCAGTTTGCAGCTCCCTCAGCCACTCGAGAAGAAATCGACCAGGACGAGCTTGTTCTCTTTCTTGGCCTTGGCCAGCGCCTCGTCGAAGGGGCCCGTGAGGACCGTGGCCGTCTGGGCGGCGGCGAACGAGGCGATGAGGAGGAGGCCGGCGAACGCGGTAAGTTTCTTCATCGGGACCTCCTGACGAAGATGATTATCGCCGTCAGCATACACGAGGTTCGAATGGAATGCAATCCGTCGCTCCGGCATCGCTCGGGATTTGCCTCTTGCTCCCCGGGCCCCCTGGGAACCAGTCCCGGCGGTTCCCCCACCTTCGGTGGGCCCCCCTCCGCTACGGGGATCTTCGAGGCAAATTCCCTCGCCGCCGCGCGACGGAGCTAGGTCGTTCAGTATCCGCCGGAGCTGTCGAGCTTGACCTTGCCTTTGAAGACGCGGTAGGCGAAGACCGTGTAGCCGACGACGAGAGGCATGCCGATGAGAGCGATGATGAGCATGGCCTTGAGCGCGAGCGGGCTCGACGAGGAATTGGCCAGGGTCAGGCTCAAGGCCGGGTCGGTCGCCCGGACGAGGTTCGGGTAGTGGATGGCGCCGACGACCCCCCAAAGGCCGAGGAAGACCGCCGAGGAGAAGGCGAACGCCCGCCCGTCCTTGCCCTTGTTGACGGCGACGATCGTGAAGGCCAGGCTCACCCAGAGGAGGTCGGCGAAGATCCAGGCCCGTAGGCTTTCGATCGCCTCGGGGAGGGTGATCCACACGGCTATGAAGGAAAGCAGGAAGGCGACCGCGACGGCGGCCGCGGCGGCCCGGGCCGCTTTCCGGGCCCGTTCCCGGAGGGGGCCCTCCGTCTTGAGGGCCGCGTAGGTCGCGCCGTGAAGGAGGAAGGCGGCGAGGCCGAGGAGCCCGAACGCGAGCGGCAGGGGGCGGAGAAGGGTGAAGAACGTCCCCGCGAATTCGGTCCGGGCGTCGAGCGGGACGCCGCCGACGACGTTGCCCATGGCGACGCCGAAGAGGAGCGCCGGCACGAAGCTGCCGCCGACGAAGGCCGCTTCCCAGAGCTTCCGGCGGGCCGGATCGTGGGCCCGGAACTCGAGCGAAACGGCCCGCAGGATGAGGGCCAGGAGGACGAGCATCAGGGCCAGGTAGAAGCCGCTGAAGACCGTCGCGTAGGCCGGGGGGAACGCGGCGAAGAGCGCCCCTCCGCCGGCCAGCAGCCAGACCTCGTTGCCGTCCCAGACCGGCCCGATCGCGTTCGCCAGCGTCCGCCGCTCGTCATCGGTCCGGGCCAGGAAGGGGAAGAGCACCCCGACGCCGAGGTCGAAGCCGTCGAGAACGGAATAGCCGGCGAGAAGGATCCCGATGAGCAGGAACCAGGCGTTCTGGAGGAATGTCCCGGCCATCAGGAGGCTCCTTTCCCGGGCCCGTCCGGTCCGCCGCCCGGCCCGCTCCGGACCGTGCGGACGATCGCGGCGAGGCCTCCGGCGGCGATGAGGATGTAGACCGCCGTGAGGAAGAGGATCGAGGCGAGGATATTCCCGGCCGGGACGACCGCCGAAACGGCCTCCGACGTGCGCAGGACCTTATAGACCGCCCAGGGCTGGCGGCCGACCTCGGCCGCGATCCACCCGGCCGTGTTGGCGAGGTAAGGCAGGGGAACGGCGAAGAGCAGGAACTTGAGATAGCGGCGGCTCCTCGTGAGCTTCCGCCGGGCCAGGAGCCGGAGGCCGAGGACGCCCATCAGGATGAACAGCAGGCCGATGAGGAACATCAGGTGATAGGTCGCGAACGGCACGAGGACGGGCGGCCTCTCGTCCTTGGAGAACTCCTCCAGGCCGAGAACCCGGCCGTTCGGGGAGAAGTGGATGAGCAGGCTCAGCATCTTGGGGATGCGCACGGCGAGGAGCGTCCGCTCGTTCCTCTCGTCGGGGAGGCCGAAGAGCGTGAGCGGCGCGCCGTCCATGGTCTTCCAGAGGCCTTCGTAGGCGGCCAGCTTTTCCGGCTGGGTCCGCGAGACCTGGATGGAATGGGCGTGCCCCGTCCCGAGCTGAAGGATGGCGGTCGCGGCGAAGAGAAGGAGGGCCGTTTTCAGGAGATACGCCGCCCGGTCCACGGCCCGCCCTTTGAGGAGAAGCCAGGCCGCGACGGCCATGGCCACGACCGCGCCGGTGATCCAGCCGGCCAGGACCGTGTGGAGGAACCGCTCGAGCGTCGAGGGATTGAAGGCCGCCCGCCAGAAATCCGCCAGGACCGCCCGGCCGCCTTCGAGGCGGAAGCCGGCCGGGGTCTGCATCCAGGAGTTGGCGATGATGATCCAAAGCGCCGAGAGGTGGGCCCCGAAAAAGACGAGGCAGGCGGAGAGCCCGTAGGTTCTCGGCTTGACCCGGCCGCGGCCGAAGACGAGGACGCCCAGAAAGACCGATTCCAGGAAGAACGAGAACACGGCCTCGGCCGCGAGCGGGGCGCCGAAGATGTCGCCGACCGTCCGGGCGTAGGCCGCCCAGTTGTTGCCGAACGCGAACTCCAGGACGACGCCGGTGGCGACGCCCATGACGAAGACGACGCCGAGGACCCTGACGAGATAGGCGGAGAGGTCCTTGAAGGCCTCGTTCTTCGTCCGGAGGTAGCGCGATTCGAGGATGAGGATGATGAGGGACAGGCCGAGCGTCGTCGGCGGGAACAGGAAGTGGAACCCGGCCGTGAGGCCGAATTGGAGCCGGGCCAGGAAGACGGCGTTCATGCGACCCTCCTCGGCCGGCGGCCCCGCGGCAGGGGAGTCGCCGGGCGCGGAAAATATAGGCCAGCCGGGACGGGCTGTCAACGGCGGTCCCCGGCGTTGCTCCCGGCGGCGCGGCGTGCTACCATAGGGTCTCGCCGGGAACGCAGAACCCATGGCCGCCGAAGAGACCTCGACCATCGACCTGACCCGCGGCGAGAAGAAGCGGGCCGCGGCGAATTCCGTCCTGGCCGCCCTGGGGCTGACCGGGATGAAGCTCGCCGTCGGCCTCCTCAGCGGCTCCCTCGGCATCCTGGCCGAGGCGGCCCATTCGGGCCTCGACCTCGTCGCCGCGCTGGTGACGCTCATCGCGGTCAGCGTCTCCGACCGCCCGGCCGACGAGTCCCATCCCTACGGACACGGCAAGGTCGAGAACTTCTCGGCCCTGATCGAAACGATCCTGCTCTTCATCACCTGCGCCTGGATCATCACCGAAGCCGTTCGCCGGATCTTCTTCCACAACGTCCCCGTCGATCCCAGCGTCTGGACCTTCCTCGTCGTTCTCGCCTCGATGGCGATCGACGTCAGCCGGTCGAAGATGCTCTATCGGGCGGCCCGGAAGCACCGCAGCCAGGCGCTCGAGGCCGACGCCCTGCACTTCTCGACCGACGTCTGGAGCTCCGGCGTCGTCCTCGTCGGTCTCGTCCTCGTCCTCGCGGGCAAGGTGCTCGCGCCCGGGCACGCGGGCCTTCTCAACCGGGCCGACGCGGTGGCCGCCCTGGCCGTCGCGTTCATCGTCCTCTTCGTCAGCTACCGGCTGGGCCGGCGGACGATCGAGGTCCTCCTCGACGCCGCCCCGAAAGGGCTGCCGGAAAAGATCGGCGCTGCCGCCGACGAGGTCGAAGGCGTGCTCCATGCCGGCAAGGTCCGCCTGCGCCAGTCGGGGCCGCTGACGTTCGTCGACATGACCATCGATGTCGACCGCAACCTGTCCCTCGAGCGGACCCACGCCATCGCCGAGGACGTCGAGGCCCGGATCCAGGCGCTCGTCCCCGGGTCCGACGTCGTCATCCACACGGACCCGCGCGAGAGCGAGCGCGAGACCGTGGCCCGGCGCATCCGGGCCATCGCCGAGCGGAACCAGATCCCGGTCCACAACATCAGCGTCCACGAGGACCACGGGGAGATCCACGTCGACCTCCACCTCGAGGTGGACGACCATCTGCTCCTCCACCAAGCCCACGACCTGGCCAGCCACATCGAGCAGGACCTCCGGGCCGGGCTCCCGGCCATCACACGCGTCAACACCCACATCGAGTCGCGCGGGACCGGCGTCGGCAGCGGCCGGGACGTCACGGCCGAGGAGGGCCCTCTCGTCGAGCGGGTCCGTCGCATCGGCGACGCCGTCGCCGGACGGGCGTGCTGCCACAGCATCCTCGTCCGGCGCCAGGGCGACCGGCTGGCGGTCTCGCTCCACTGCGGCTTCGACCGCGACCTGCCTGTCATCGAGGCCCACCGGCTGTCGACGCGGATCGAGGAGGCCCTGAAGACGGAGATCCCCGAGATCGAGCAGGTCCTCGTCCACACCGAGCCGGAGGCCCAGGGCTGATGGGGCACGACACAACCCCGATGACCGCGGCCGTGCGCGCATTGCGGCAGGCCGGCGCGGCCTTCACGGAACACCCCTACACGTACGTTGAACACGGCGGGACGGCGGCCTTCGCGGCCCAGGCCGGCGTCGACGAGCATGCCGTCGTCAAGACACTGATCATGGAGGACGACGCCGGAAGGCCGCTCGTCGTGCTCATGCACGGCGACCGGGAGGTCTCGACCAAGGAGTTGGCCCGTGCGATCGGCGCCAAGTCGGTCCGCCCCTGCGCCCCGGCGACGGCCGAGCGGCACTCCGGCTACCAGGTCGGCGGGACGTCGCCCTTCGGGCTGCGCAAGCCCCTGCCGGTCTACGTCGAGGCGACCATCCTCGACCTCGAGCGGATCTACATCAACGGCGGCAAACGCGGATTCATCGTCGGCCTCGCGCCGCAGGACCTCGTCCGCGTCCTCGAGCCGACGCCCGTCAAGGTCGCGATCCCGTGAGCGAAGCCCATCCCCGGTTCTGCTCGGGAATTGCCTCTAGCTCCCCGGACCCCCTGGAAACCAGTCCCGACGGTTCCCCCATCGCCCAGCGATGGGCCCCCCTCCGCTACGGGGATCGTCGAGGCAATATCCCTCGCCGTCCAGGGATGGTCTTCTGAGAACGGGACGGCGTCTAGACCAGGAGCTCGCCGGCGATGACCGTGACGGCCCGGCCGGCGATGCGGACGCGGGCGCCTTCGTGGCGCAGATGGAGGACGCCGCCGCGGGCCGAGGCCTGGTAGGCGGTGAGCGAGGACTTCCCCAGCTTCGCGGCCCAGTAGGGGACGAGCACGGTGTGGGACGACCCGGTCACCGGGTCCTCGTCGACGCCGACGGCCGGGGCGAAGAACCGCGAGACGAAATCGAAGCGCTTGTCGGCCGAGCGGCTGGTGACGATGACGCCGCGGGCCGGAAGCGAGCGCAGGGTCGCGAAGTCCGGGACGATCGACCGGACCGTGGCCTCGTCGGCCGCCTCGAAGATGACGTCCTCCGCGCTCATGCCGATAGAGACCGGCTTGATGCCCAGGGCCCCGACGACCGCGTCGGCCCAGTCCGGCGGCTCGGGGAGGGGCGGCCGGGCGGGAAAGTCGAGCTCGACGAGGCCGCCGTCGCGGCGGGCCGTGAGCCGGCCGCTCAGCGTCTCGAAGCGGGCCTCGCGGTCCGGCGCGAGGACGCCCCGCTCCCAGAGGATGTGGGCCGTGGCCAGCGTCGCGTGGCCGCAGAGCTTGACCTCGACCTTGGGCGTGAACCAGCGCAGGCGGAAGCCGTCGCCTTCGGGGAGGGGAAAGGCGGTCTCGGCCAGGTTCATCTCGGCCGCGACCTTCTGCATCCAGCCGGCCTCGGCCGGGCCGCGAAGAAGGCAGACCCCGGCCGGGTTGCCTTTGAACGGCTCTTCGGTGAACGCGTCGACTTGAAATATCGGGATGCCCATGGGACCTCCGCCGGATCGTCTCCGCCCATCCTAGCACAGGCGGGGGCGGGATGCCACGCCCGTCGCGGACCGGGCGGCCCTTTGATTGTCGGCCGGGACTTCGTTAGTATAGGGGAGATTGAAGCGGCCATGAGTCCCGATGCGAAGCCTTCTCCGTACGACGCCCCGGAGCTCTACGACCTTCTTTTCGACGGGCTCGACTTCGACCTCGCGTATTGGCTCGCGGTCGGCCGCGACGCCGGCGGACCGGTGCTCGAGATCGCCTGCGGCACGGGCCGCCTGCTCCTGCCCCTGCGCAAGTCGGGGATCGATGCCGACGGCCTCGACGCGAGCCCGGCCATGATCGCCCGCTTGAAGGACCGGGCCCGGGCCGCCGGGCTCGAGGTCCGGGCCGAGGTGGCCGACATGCGGGCCTTCGAGATGGGCCGGCTCTATCGCCGGATCTTCTGCGGATTCAACGGGTTCGCTCATTGCGAGACGGTCGACGATCAGATCGCGGCCCTGCGCGCGGCGCACCGGCACCTGTTCCCCGGCGGGGCGCTCGTCATCCACATGTCCTATCCCGGCCCGGGCTATTGGAGCGAGCAGGAGGGCCAGCCTGTCCTCGAACAGGAGGCGCCGCGGCCCGGCGGGGGCAAGCTCCAGCTCTGGGACAACCGGACGAAGGACGTCGTTGCCCAGCGTCAGGATTCCGAGGTCGAGATCTGGGAGCTCGACGCCGCCGACCGCCCCGTCGCCGTGCACGCCTTTTCGACCCGCCAGCGCTGGGTCTACCGGTACGAGCTCGAGCTCCTTTTTCGCGCCGCCGGCTTCGCCCGCGTCGAGTTCCTCGGCGGCTTCGACGGCCGGCCGCTGCGGACGCCCGAAGACCAGATGATCGCCTGGGGGTACAAATGACCATCCGGACCGTCCCGTGCTTGTGCGTTCTCGCCGCGATCGCCGTCCTGGCCGGGTGCCAGGCGACCGAGGCCCCGCCGGTCGAAGAGCCGGACACGATCATGACCGTCGACGGGAACTCGGTCCTGCGCACGGTGGCGCCCGGGCTCATCTTCGGCGCCAACCTGGGCGCCTGGGTCTCGGATACCAAGCTCGGCCCGACGACCCGGGACCTGCTCAAGGCCCTCCGGCCGTCCGTGGCCCGTTTTCCCGGCGGCAACATCTCGAACAACTTCTGCTGGCCCCTGCAGATGGTCAGCGACAACGACCACCTGAATTGGCAGGACTGGAGCTGGGGCATCGACGTCGACGAGTTCCTCGCCTTCATCAAGACGGCCGCTTGCGTCCCCATGTTCTCGCTCGATCCCTTCGACCACACGATCGGCGGGAATCTGCATGACGCCGCCGACGAGGCCGCCGACCTGGCCGCCAAGTTCGCGGCCGAGGGCTTCGCCGGGGCCTATTACGAGGTCGGGAACGAGAACGACGGTTCCTGGAACCCCATGCTCAGCATCAACGAATACGCCGACCGGTTCGTCCTCCTGGCCCGGGCGGTCAAGACGATCGACCCTTCGGCCCAGCTGATGGGCCCGGTGGGTTCGGGGTTCAATACGACCTGGATCTACGGCTTCCTCGACCGCTTGGCTCTTCTCGGCGGCACGGGACTTCTCGACTGGGTCTGCTACCATCACTACGGCGGCTGGATCTCCAACAGCAACGCCAACGGCATCGACCTCTCGAACCCCCAGGATTACGGCCAGGACCTCGCGGCGCTCCGGGCCGCGCTCGATTCGCGCGGCCTCGGCCGGGTCAAGATCGCCGTGACCGAGATGAACGCCGCGATCTGGGACACCGGCTGCACCCGGGACCAGTTCACGATCAAACAGGGGCTGTGGCTGGCCGACGCCCTCGGCGTCTCGCTCGTCCGGGCCGACGCGGCCAACGTCTGGATCCACCTGCACCCGGGGACCGACCCGCATTCGCTCATCGACAGCGAGACGACGCCGCCCTCGATCACCAGGAACTACTGGCCCGTCGCCCTGCCGGCCCAGACGCTCTCGTCGACGGACCCGTCGGCCGCCGTCGACGCCCTGGCCGTGATCAAGGACCTCGCGGACCCCGTCATGACCGTTTATGCCGTGAGGAAGGCCGACGGCTCCTACGGAGTGCTGCTCATCAACAAGAGCGGCCGCGATTACGCCGTCGGGATCAATATGCCGGCCATCCCCCAGGGCGTGACGGCCCGGCGGATCGGCCCGGCCGAATACGCCGCGGCCTCCGGGCCGGCCACGGGGACCACGACGAGGAGCTCCCGCCGGGTCACCGTGACGGTCCCGGCGACGTCGATCGTCGGGCTCGAGGTCCGCTGAGCGCTCAGAGCTTCAGCAGGAGCTTCCCGGCCGCGGCGCCGGCCCAGGCGACGGACCCGCCGAGCGCCGTTCCCCAGACGAGATCGACCACGGTCACGACGACCGGCCAGTCCTTGACCGTGGCCTGGTTGGTCAGGTCGTAGGTGGCGTACGAGACGAGGCCCAGGAATGCCCCGAGCAGGAGCGCCTTCGCCGGCGCGCCCGCGGCGAGCGCCGGCCGGACGGCGAAGACGACCAGGCCGGCGATGAACAGCAGATAGAAGAGGATCGCGGCCGGCCAGCCGACCTTGAGCGCCATCAGATAGCCGAGGTGCTTGCGGTAGAACGTCTTGGCCACCGCCCCCAGCCAGACCATATCGATCGCGAAAAATACCGCCAGCGTGAGGAGATAGAGCAAGATCGATTGACGGACGGTCATAAGCCCTCCTTATTACCTAATCTGTTCTGTCGCCTAGGCTTCCCTTTCGCGGCGGCGAGGGATGTTGCCTCGACGATCCCCGTAGCGGAGGGGGACCCGCGCAGCGGGGGAACCGGCGGGACTGGTTCCCAGGGGTCCGGGGAGCTAGAGGCATATCCCGAGCACAGCCGGAGAGAGGGAAGCCCCGAATTCAATAAGAAGACCTCATTTCTTAGTTTCTTCGACTTTCTTGTAGAGCGGCGTGACGTCGCGCTTGCCCCGCTCGAGGTAGGGGACGCCCTTCTCCATCCACTCCGGCTTCGGCTTTCCGAGCAGGAAGTGGTCGAAGAACTCGTCCTGGTGGACCGTCCAGTGCTTCTGGTTCTCCCGCTCGCGCAGGCCATGCTTCTCGCCGTTGTAGTTGAACATGTAGGCTTCCTTGCCCAGCCGGCGGAGGGCGGTGAAGAACTCGATGCCCTGGTACCACGGCACGGCGTCGTCCTCGTCGTTATGGATGCTGAGGTACGGGGTCCGGACGCGCTCGGCCCAGAAGACCGGCGAGTTCTCGAGGTACTGCAGGACCCGGTTGAACAGCGGGGCCCCGATCCGGCTCTGGGTCTTCTCGTACTGGAACTCGCGGACCATGCCCGAGCCCCAGCGGATGCCGCCGTAGGCGCTGGTCATGTTGGAGACCGAGGCCCCGGCCTGGACTGCGGCGAACATGTTGGTTTGGGTGACGAGGTACGTGATCTGATAGCCGCCCCAGCTGTGGCCCTGGATGCCGATGCGCTGCGGATCGATGAAGCCCATGTCGACGACCTTCTGCACGGCCGGCAGGACGCACTTGAGGGCGCTCGGGCCGGGGTAGCCGACCTCATAGACGATGTCCGGGCTGAGGATGACGTAGCCGTTGCTCACGTAGCGGGTGAAGTTGATGCTCGTGCCCGGCGAGGGCGGGAAGTAGCGGTGGAGACCCAGAGCGTTGGTCTCGTAGATGTAGACCATGAGCGGGTACTTCTTCGCGGGATCGAAGTCCTCCGGCTTGATGAGGACCGCCGGAAGGACCTTCCCGTCGGCGTTGGTGTATTCGATGCGCTCGGCCCGGCCCCAGTTGTATTCGGCCTGCTGGGGGTTGGCGTTCGAGACCTTGCGGGCCGCGGCGAAGTCGGGGCCGCTCGCCCAGAGGTCGGGGAACTCGTCGAAGCGCTGCCAGGTGAAGACGAACGTGTCGGCGTTCTTGGCCTTCAGGAGGCTGCGGGCGTCGATCTGCTTGTCGAGCATGACGATCTTGGCCGGGTCCGCCGTCGGGGCGGAGAGGTCGACCCGGTAGGCGCCCGTGGCCAGGGTCTTCTCGTTCGCCGTTTGCAGGATGAGCGGGCCGCTCGCCGGAATGGCCGGCTTGTCCGGATCGAGACGGACGTAGCGGAAGACGAGCTTGTCTTTGCGGCCCAGCCCGTTCGTGACCATCCGGCTCTTGGCCCCGTCAGGCGAGATCTCCCAGATGTCATAGCGATCGTAGATGAGGATGGACTTGTCGCCGTCGGTCCAGCCGGCGACGCGGTAGGCGGGGGGATCGTTCGGCGAGTCGTGCTCCTCGCGGGCGAAGGCGACGCCGATCTTGGCGGTCAGGTTGAAAGTCTTGCCGTCGGCGATCCGGTACGCATACCAATCGTCGTCAGCATGGCTGTAATAGTAGGCCCACGCGCCGCCGGGGGAGAGGCTGGCCCCGTTGGGGGTCTTCTCCAGGATCCGCTTCTTCGAGCCGTCGTTCACGCTGACGATGTAGACGTCCGAATAGCCCTGGTCCCAGGACTCGAGTTGGCGGTAAGGAAGGTCCGATATGCCCAGGGCGACCTTGGCGTCCTCGGATAACCTGATCGCGGGAACGTCGGCCGTGGCCAGCTGGACGAACGTCTTCTCCTTCGGCAGGAAATGCATGACGCACGTCAGGGTCCTCTTCTTGTCCGCCTCGGCCTCCACCTTCTGCATCGGCTGGAGATAAGGGTCCTTCCAGTTCCAGATATCGACCTTGACCGGCTCGGGCGCGTCCTTGGGCTCGGGCTTGGGCGCCGAGGCGATGCCGAAGAAGAGCCGGCCGCCGTCCTTCGAGAACTGGAGCCGGCCGTTCTCGCTGACGGCCATGCCGGCGGGGAAGCCCTTGGCCTGCGCGGGGGCGAGCTCGATCGCGGCATCGGCCGCGACGAGGGGCTTGGCCGGCTTGGCTGCGGGCCCGGCCGGGCCGGCGACGGGAGTCCAGTAATAAAGCTTCGAAGCCGACTTCTCGGCCTTGTAGTCGTCGCGGTCGCTCACGAAGGCGAGCTGCTCGCCCTTCTCGTCGAAGGTCAGGTTCTTATAGTTGCCGAGGCCCTTGAGCAGGGCGACGGTCTTGCCCGTTGCGGCCTCGAGCGCGAACGCTCCGTCGTTCTCGGGGGTCTTGGAGGATACCCCATAGGCCAGCCATGTCCCCGGCTTGTTCCAGGCGTACTCCACGACCTCGGCGATCTTCGTTTCCTTGCCGATGGCGAGCTCGCGGACGACGAGGTCGGTGCCGGGCTCCTTCTTCTTCTCTTCCTTTTTGGGCTCTTCGGCCTTCTTTTCCTCAGGCTTGGCGGCCGGCTTGGCCTCGGGCTTCGCTTCCGGCTTCGCCTCCGGCTCCTTCTTGGCCTCCTCCTTCTTCTCCGCTTCCTTCTTCTCGTCGGGCTTCTTCAGCGGCGGTTCGAGAAGGTAGGCGACGAACGCGCCGGATTCCTCCGGGACCTTGAAGCTCTTGACCCGGTCGATTGTCGTGACCTGGCCCGTGGCCAAGTCCATGAGGCCGAGGCCGCTCTTGGGCTGCTCTTCCGGCTTCTTCTTGTCCTTCTTGGCCTGATCGACCTCGGCTTTGACCGGCGCGATCGCGAACACCACGAACTTGCCGTCCACGGTGAGCGTGGCCGCGCGTCCGCGGGCGGCCCGGAATTCCTTGTTCGTCTTCAGGTTGAGGGCGACGAGCTCGCCGTCCCCGTCCTGCGGCGCCAGCGCGTAGACGAGCCACTGGCCGTCCCGCGAAAGCTGCGTTCCCTGGATGGAGCGCCAGCCGTCATAGACGTCATAGGTGACCGGCTTCTTCGTCGCCGCGGACGTTCCGGCCGCGACAACGAGCGGCAGGACGAGGGCGACCAGAATGACGATCCTGATCAAGGAAAGACCGGGGTGCTTTTTCATGGGGCCTCCTCTGATGGGGTGGACCGTCCCCGCGGGGGACCGTCGCTCCTATTCTGCTCCAGCGCACAAAGCCTGGGATCGGACTATATCAGCGCCGTTCACGGCCGTCAATGCGGCTCCGCCGCCGCCTCACGGGGCCGGCGCCTCCGGGCTCAGCGGGCGATGACGAGCAGGGCGTCGCCGACGGCACGCTCGCCGGTGAGATCGGAGGGGCTGTTGACCACCCGGTCCCGGACAACCATCGTCGTCGAGCCGCCGCCGTCCATGTTGACAGCCTCGACGGCCCCGAGCTCGATCAGGAGAGCGGCCAGCTCGGCGATGGTCATGCCGACGCTCGTCTCCGGCTGGCGGCCGTCCACGGTGACGAGAAGGACGCGCCCGTCGGACCGGACGCCCACGGCGGTCCGGGGATGGCGGGCTTCGGCGAAAGCGGGAGTGTAGATCTCCGGGTCGGGCGCCACGGCCTGGCCGCCCCGGACGAGACGCGGCCCGCCGCCGATGACGAAGTCCGGGATGAAGACGGGCCGCGGCCTGAGCGCGACGGCCGTCCTCGCCTCGACCCGGGTGCCCGGCTTCAGGTTCGTCCGGACCCAGGCCGCCGCTTCGCCGTGGGCCGAAAGGACGAAGCCGGCCCGAGGAATGACGGCGTTCCCGGCCGCCTCGGCGACGGCCGCGACGCGGCCCTTCTCCGCTATCGCCTCGATCCCCTGAGGTCCGGAGAGCGTCGTCCGGTCGAATTCCGGGGTGAACAGGATGAGCTCGTTGTCGAGGCGCGGCCGGTTGATGCCGTCGATGCGGCGGCGGGCCTTGCCCGGGACGACGGCCTCGGCCCGGAGATCGACGTCGACGACGGCCAGGCGGGTCCGGGCCCCCCGGCTGGCCACGGCCAGGCCCGGCCTCCGGTGGTACGGCTCGCTCAGGACCTTGCGGCCCTGCAGGACGATCCCGGCCGGCTCGCCCCGGTAGGGCCCGTCGGTCCGGAAATAGCCTCCGTTCGTCGCGGCCAGGGCCCCGCGGCGCCGGGCGATCGAGCTCGTCGTCTCGGTCCCGACGCCCTTGTCGCGGGCCCGGCCGAGGGCCAGGCGGACCTTCGCGGGATCGCCGACAAGGACGTGGATGACCCAGCGGTCGGGGCCGAGGCCCCGGCCGAAGTCGCCGCGTCGGATCTCGATGTGTTCGAGGCCGGGGGCGACCTTGTCGGTCCTCGGGGTATCGGCGGGAGCCGCGGCCGGCGCGGCGATGTTCGCCGCGGCGAAGACCATGAGCGCTAGCGCGCCGAAGCGCGCGGCGGCTCCGCGGGTCCGAGGCGTCCTCATCCCGTGAAATAGATGTAGGCGGCCGCGATGAGGGCCAGGACGACGACCGAGGTGATCAGGTCGCCCTTGGTCCAGCTGGCCCGCGTTTCCTTCTTGTGCTCGGCGGTGACCGTGCCGTAGGTCAGGCCGCTGATCTTCTCGTAGGACGGCGCCTCGGTCAGGTAGCTGACGACGATCATGACCAGGGCGCTGACGAGGAAGATGATCAGGCTGAAATACTGGAAGAAGATGTTGTTGACGATCCACAGGAACGAGCCCTGGGCATAGGCGAAGCCGGGGATGAGCTTGACCGGCGTGTCCACGGCCAGGCGGAAGAGGCCCAGACCGAAGCCCGTGCCGAGGGCCGCGAGACAGCCCTTGGCGTTCAGCCGCTTCATGAAGATGCCGAAGAAGAAGACGACGAAGA
>CAYOYQ010000060.1:0-15089 GCA_964408215.1 uncultured Eubacteriales bacterium | reverse complement strand
GGCTCTGGGAGGTCAGGTGGCTCCATTTGAGGGGAGGGGAGGGGCAGGCGTCGAAGATGGCCAGGGGGGCCCGGCGGAGCCCGTCCTCGCCGCCGCGGACGGCGGCCAGCATGTCCCTCATCGGGGCGAAGCCCTCGACCCGGAACGTGCCGGTGACGAAGGGCTTCTCCGACAGGATAAGGCCCAGGTAAAGGCGATAGGCGTCGGTGACGGCGGCCGGGACGTCCGAGGCGATGAGGCCGGTGCTCTGGAAATGGAAGTTGTCCAGGGTCTCGACGAGCCGATAGAAAGAAACGACGTCCGGCGTCGCGGCCCGGCGTTCGGCTTGCGTGGCATGATCGAGCATGGTCACGGCCGCGGAGCCCGGATCGAAGTGGACCTCGTCGCCGCCGACGGTGTAGGCCCTGGCGCCGGTCCGGTCGCGGAGGTCGATCGACGCCGGCGTCGTGGCCAGGCAGGCCTCGACGAGCGCCCGGCCGGGATAGGCCCTCGGACCGGACTTGTCGATACGGGCGCCGGCGTCGCCCAGGAGCTTCAAGGCCTCGGCGTTCTCGACCATGATGCCGTGCGTCTCGAGCAGCGCGAAGCCCTCGTCGACGATCTTGTCGATGAAGGCCGGACTGAGGAGCTCCAGCTTCGGTCTCTTGGCTTCGATCATCTTTGACCCCTTTCGTTCCTTCCCGGCATCCGGTGAGGCTCCGCGCGCCTCACTTGGCCGCGGCCAGGTCCTTGGCCAGCTTGACGGCGGCCACGGCGTTCTCGGCGTAGCCGTCCGCGCCGATCTCCTCGGCCCACTTGCGGCTGGCCGGGGCGCCGCCGACGAGGACCTTGTACTTGGCCCGCAGGCCCCGGTCGTCGAGCATCCCGATGAGGCGCCGCTGGTTGGTCATGGTCGTCGTCAGCAGGGCGGAAAGGCAGATCATCCCCGCCCCGACCTCCTCGGCCTTGTCGATGAAGCGCTCCAGCTTGACGTCGGCGCCCAGGTCGTGGACCTCGAAGCCGCCGGCCTGGAGCATCGAGGCGACCAGGTTCTTGCCGATGTCGTGGATGTCGCCCTCGACCGTGCCGATGACCACCCGGCCGCTCATCCGGGAGCCGAGATGGCGCTTCTGGAGCTCCGGGTCGATGACGGCCATGGCCGCCTTCATGGCTTCGGCGCTGCTGATGAGCTCGGGCAGGAAATACTCGCCCTGCTCCCAGAGTTCGCCGACCTTTTGCATGCCCGGGACATAGCCCCGCTCGATGACATCGAGCAGGTCGAGGCCGCCGCGGACGGCGTCCCCGGCCAGCGCGGCCGCGGCCTCCCGGTCGCCGGCGACGATGGCCTCGCTCATCTTGGGAAAGAGCTCCGACTTGGTCATGGTGTCTCCTTTCCGACGATCCCGGCCATGGCCCGAATGAAGGACGGGTCGGTCCCGCAGCAGCCGCCGACGAACGAGGCGCCGGCGCGGACGATGTCGGGGATGTAGCGGACATAATCTTGGAGAGTCTGGGAATAGGTGACCCGGCCGTCGGCCTGGATGACCGGCTGGCCGGCGTTGGCCTGGGCGATGAGGGCGAGGCCGGTCGCTTCGCGGCAGGCCCTGATGCAGGCGGCCATCTGGTCGCTGGCCAGGGTGCAGTTGGCCCCGAAGGCCGCGGCCCCCGCCTGCTCGAGAGCGGCGGCCGCCCGGGCCGGCGTATCGCCCATGAGCGTGAAGAAGCCCCTGGGCTTAAGGTTGAAGGTCATGGTGACGAAGACGGGCAGCCTCGAGACGCTCCGGGCCCCGCGGACGGCGGCCAGGGCCTCGCGGAGGTCGTACTGGGTCTCGACGATGAGGACGTCGGCACCGCCGGCGGCCAGGCCGCGGACCTGGTCGGCGAAGGCGGCCTCGAGGTCCTGCTCCGAGCAGGGGCCCTGGGGCTTGAGGAACTTGCCCGTCGGGCCGATGCTGCCGGCGACGAAGCGTCCGGCCGGGGCGGCCTCCCGGGCCAGGCGGGCGGCGGCGTGGTTCAATTCGTAGGCCTGGCCTTCGAGGCCATGGGCGGCCAGCTTCAAGGGCGTCCCTCCGAAGCTGTTCGTCGAGACGACATCGGCCCCGGCCGCGAAGTAGGCGGCGTGGACCTCGCGGACGGCGTCGGGCCTCTCGACGTTCCAGATCTCGGGGGCCATGCCGACCGGGAGGCCCCGGGCCATGAGCATGGTCCCCATGGCCCCGTCGAAAAGGACGGTCCGGGTCCGGGCCAGCTCAAGGAGGGGATGGGTCATGGGGCACCTTCCGGGAAGGGGGCGAATTCGAGGGAGCGGACAAATTCGTCCTGGAAATCCGGCCGCGTGGCCAGGGAGACGTGGGAGATCCGGGCGGCCAAGTCCTCGGCCGTCGTCCGGGCCGGGCGGGCCAGGAGCAGGAGACGGGCCCCGGCGAGCGACGCGTTGCCGATGAAGGAGATACGGTCCGGGGCGAGGTTCGGCAGCAATCCCAGCGAGACGGCGTTGGGGATGTCGAGCGAGCTGCCGAACGCGCCGGCCACGACGACGCGGTCGAGGTCGGCGGCCGAGACCCGGAACTCCCGGAGCATGAGCCGGACGCCGCTGCGGACCGCGGCCACGGCCAGCTGGACGTCACGGACGTCCTGCTGGGTCAGGGCCAGCCGGTCCGTCAGGCGGATGCGCTTTTCGGTGCCGACGATCCGGCCGTCCCGGCCAAGAAGGCCCCGGGCGATCGACGCGGCCAGGATGTCGACGAGGCCGGTGCCGCAGACGCCCTGCGGCGGGAGGTCGTCGATCGTCCGGAACTTGAAGCCGTTGTCCCAGGCCGCGCCGTGGACGGCCCCGGCGACGGCCAGCATGCCGCAGCTGATGTTCATGCCCTCGAAGGCGGGCCCGGCCGCGGTCGACGTGGTCACGAACTCGCGGCCTTTCTTGAGGACGATCTCGCCGTTGGTGCCGAGGTCGATGTAGAGCGCGGTCCCTGGCTTCGCGGCGAACTCCGACGCGACGAGACCGGCCGTGATGTCCCCGCCGACGAAGCTCTTGATGTTCGGCGCGACGTACAGCCGGGCTTGCGGGTGGAGGGCCAGCCCGATCTCGCCCGCCGGGAGGGGCGGCAGGGCGGAGAACACGGCGTGGAACGGGGCCAGGGCCAGAGAATCGACGGCGACGCCGCAGAGGATGTGGCTCATGGCCGTGTTGCCGGCGACGACGGCGTCGTAGACGCGGTGGCGGGCGATGCCGCTGCGCCGGGTCATCGTGCCGACCATATCGTTGATGAGCTGGACGGCCGCGTGCTTCAGCCGGCGGAGGTTGTCGGGGTTCTCGAAGGCGAAGGTGATCCGCGAGACGACGTCGGCCCCGTAGGAGTTCTGGGCGTTGACGGCGGCGGCCCGGTCGACGACCCGGCCGGTGCGCAGGTCGACGAGCTCGGCCGCGACCGTGCTCGTGCCGAGGTCGACGGCCAGCCCGAAGATCTCCTTGGTGCCTTCCTCGGCCTCGAGGTCGAGGATTTCGTCGTCGTCATAGAGGACGACCGTGACCGGCCGCGAGGGCGCGAGGGCCGAAGAGCCGCCGAGCTTCGAGAGCGCCGGGAGCGGCAGGACGAGCCCGGGCGACCGCAGGAGGGCCCGGAGGGAATCGGCGACGGCCGTCGGCGCGTAGAGCGACGGCTTCTCCAGGACGAGCGAGAGCTTTTTGACGGCCGGGTCGACGAAGGCGGCCGACGTCGGCTGGGACTCCAGGACGGCCACCCGCTCGAGCCGGGAGCCGGGGAGCGTCTCGACGACGACGTCGCCGCGAACCTCGAAGAGGCAGGCCAGCCGGTGATCGGGCCCGAGGCCGCGGCTTTCGAGGAGGGAGGCCTCGAGCGCGGCCGGGAAGGGGAGGGCGCCGCTGAGGACGCGGACGGCGCACTTGCCGCAGATGCCCCGCTCGTGACAGTAGACACTGAGGGGAATGCCGGCCCGGACGAGGACGTCGGCCAGGTTCTCGCCGGCCCGGGCCCGCACCTTGATCCGGTCGGGCAGGATCTCGACGGTGTAGGACGCTTCGGTCATCGCGCGTTCTCAGCCGCTCTTTCGCGGTCCCCCCATCTTAAACGAAAACGGATTCAGGGGGAAGCCCTATCCTCGGCCGGGGCGGCGACGGCTCCAGAGAAAATAGACAGGGATGCCGGCGAGCAAAAGGCCCAGGCCGATGAGCGACTTCCCCGGCGACGCCGAGACCATGTCGGCGAAAACGGCCAGGCTGGCGACGATGAAGATCGACGGCACGACCGGATAGCCCCAGGTCCGGTAGGGCCGGGGGACATCGGGGGCGCGGCGGCGCAGGACAAAGACCGCGTACCCGGTCGCGGCGAAAAAGATGAGCAGGGCGAAGACCATATAGCTGTAGAGCGCCTCATAGGTCCCGGACAGGCAAAGGACGGCCGACCAGGCCGCCTGGCCCCACAAGGCCGGGGTGGGGACGCGGCTCCGCCGGCCGAGCCGGCCCATGGCCCGGAAGAAGCAGCCGTCGCGGCCCATGGCATAGAAAACGCGGGGCCCGAAAAGGATGTTGGCGTTGAGACAGCCGAAGACGGAGACCATGACCAGGGCCGAGAAGAGGGCCGCCCCGCCGGCGCCGAACATGGCCGAGGCGACGAGCTCTCCGACCCGCCGGACCCCCGCGAACCGGGCCATCGGGAGAGCCATGAGATAGACGAGGTTGACCAGGAAATACATCGCGGTCACGGCCAGGACGCCGGTCGTCAGGCCGCGCGGGATCGTCCGGCCCGGGTCCCGGACCTCCTCGGCCGTGCAGTTGACGGAATACCAGCCGTCATACGTCCAGAACACGGCGACGAGGGCCAGTCCGAGGGGTTTGAGGATATCCGGGAAAGCCTGACCGGCCGGAAAGAGGGGGTGGAAATTCGAGCCGCCGGACTTGGCGCCGAAAAAAAGGCCCAGGCCGATGAGCGCCGCGACGGTGCCCAGCCGGATGACCGTCAGGGCGTTCTGGACCGTGGCCCCCGAGCGGATACCGAAGGAATTGACCAGGGTCAGAAGTAGGATCGAGGCGGCGGCCACGAGCTGGCCGGCGGACAGGGAATAAGCCAGGCCGAAGACCTTCGTTTGGAAGAGGACGTTCCCGGTCGAGAGGGCCGGGACGAAAAAACCCAGGAACTCGGCGAAGGCAACGGCCAGCCCGGCCAGTCCGCCGCACATGATGAAGCCGAAGAAGGCCCAGCCGAAGAGAAAGGCCGCGCCGTGCCCGAAGGCCTCGCGGATATAGATATACTGCCCGCCGGCCTGAGGGTACATGGCCCCGAGCTCCCCGAAGGACAGGGCCCCGCAGAGCGTGATCAGCCCCCCCGCGAGCCAGACCGACAGCAAGAGGCCCGGGGAGGGGAGATCGGCCGCGATGAGCCCGGGGGTCATGAAAATCCCGGAGCCGACGACGGCCCCGATGACGAGGAAGGACGTGTCGAGGAGCCCCAGGCGCCTAAGGAAGCCGGATTCTTCAGGGCCTTTCTCGGGGCTCACGATCGTTTCCCGGGCCTCATTCTACGCGAATCCGGCCCGCCACTCCAGAGATATCGCTCAACCATCCCGAAACGAGAATATAGATCTCCAACGACTTTTTCTATCTCGTTTATTATCAATATCTTGCAACTATTTTATAACTACTTTATAATCAACTATTTACATATCCCGCCTAACCTCCTTGCCTCTAGCACGGCAGAACCGAATTGGGCATTCAGCTCAGATGTATTCGTTTCGTCCTGAACCCCGTCATTATCTTTTTCTAAAACTTCCTAACGTTCGCGGCAGGGGAGCGGCTTCCGGATTCATCACGAAGACCTCCCGGCGAAATTCGGAGGCCCGGCGAATTGGCGCGACCGATTCCGATCGTATCGATCGCCCCGAGTCGTCGTTCCGGCCGCATCAATTCATCGCTTCTTTCCCTTCGGGCGTTGCTTGATCTTCTTGATTTCGACCACACCGGGACCCACACCTCCACAATCCAATTCGGAATTGTCGGCGTGCCGACATTGCGATCATGTTCTTTTTCAACGGCACGATCCGTCATCGGCTATCCCATGCGTTCAGGCCACACAAACGGGGAGGAGCCGCATTGAATTGAGACCTTTTCGGACTTTGTAAGTAGCTGTAAATAAATTGAATATTAAGATTGTCGGCATGCCGACATTATCCCATTCTGAGCCCGTCCCAAGAAAGAAAAATAATTTAGAAAAATCCATACCGCTTCTTGCTTTTTATTTTTCCGTAGATTATAAATTCCTCGAAGACTTGAAGGGAGAGAGGCTCTTGATCATCGCCATCACGAATCAGAAAGGCGGCGTGGGCAAGACGACCACATCGATCAACGTCGCCGCCGCGATCGCCCTGATGGGCAAGAAGGTCCTGCTCATCGACATGGACCCCCAGGCCCATAGCACCATCTCCACGATCTCCAATCCCGAAAAATATGAGAAATCCCTTTACGACGTCCTGATGAACAAGGGCGAGAAGATCGAGGACATCATCGTCCGCTCGAACATCCCCGGGCTCGACATGAGCGTGACCCGCATCTCGATGGCCAAGCTCGAGCCCTCCCTGGCCGGCGAGTTCGACGCCCATTTCCGCCTCAAGGACGTCCTGGAACAGATCCGCGGCAAATATAACTATATTTTCATCGATACCCCGCCGACCCTAGGCCTGATCACCCTCAACGCGCTCGTCGCCGCAAACTTCATCCTCATTCCCATTCAATCGTCTTATCTCTGCCTCGAGGGAACGGACGATCTCCTCGAGACGATCGAGAAGGTCAAGAAGATCGCCAACCCCCATCTCAAGGTCCTGGGCGTCCTGATCACCCTCTTCGACAGCCGGACGAACTTGGCCCGGGACGTCGTCAAGAGGATCAAGGGCGTCTTCGGTCCCAAGGTCTTCAAGACATGCATATCCAAGAGCGTCAAGCTCGAGGAGGCCCCGGCCTACAAAGAATCGATCTTCACCTACGCGCCCGGCTCCAAAGGGGCGGAGCAATACCGAAAAGTCGCCGAGGAGATAATGAGCCGTGCAAAAAGCTAAGAAATCCGGACTGCCCGATTCGGTGACCATGAAGCACGACGGCCATTTCGTCGACCTGATCTCATCCCGCTCGCTCGGACCGAGGATCCGCCTGATCCCCATCGACAAGATCGATCCCAACCCTCACCAGGCCCGCTGTGAGCTCGGGAATATCGAGGAGCTCAAGGACTCCATCCGGAGCAAAGGCATCCTCGAGCCCATCCTGGTCCGGGCCAAAGGCAGCCGGTTCGAGATCATCGCCGGTGAGCGCCGCTATATGGCCTCCAGGGGCCTGGGCCTCAAGGAGCTGCCTTGTATCGATATGGACGTCGAGGACGCCGAGGCCATGGAGATCGCCCTGATCGAGAACCTGCAGCGCAAGGACCTCGATATCTTCGAAGAGGCCGACGGGCTCCAGGCCCTCGCAGATATCCACAGCTACAATCACGAGGAGATCTCGACCAAGCTCGGCAAGGCCCGCTCGACGGTCACGGAGATCCTGTCGATCGCCCGGATCCCCCAGAAGGCCCGGGACGTCATCAAGGAGGCCGGCGGATTCAGCCGGTCGACCCTGATCGAGATCGCCAAGCTCAAGACCGAAGACGACATGGTCAAGCTGTGCCACGACATCGCCGAGCGCCGCCTGACCCGCGAAGATACCCGCGATCTGGCCAAGTATCTCAAGGGCAAAACGAAGAAGATCAAGTATTACGTCTACAATTTCGTCCCCGAGGACTCGGACAGGTTTCGGATGCGGCTCGAGTTCAAAAAGCAGACCGTCACGAAGCAGGAGATCATCGGCATCCTGCAGGAGATCATCGACCGGATCCGGAAAAAAGACGAGACCCCGGACCTCAAGGGCTGATCCCCAAGACCCGCGTTTCATTCGCCCCTGGCGAGGCCCCTTTCCCGGTCCCGATATTAGTTGACATAATGCTACTTATGCGACTCAATATCCGGGCTGGGTTCATACTCATCCTTATCTTGAACTTAGGATTTCCCACATGCTGTGGATATCCCCGCGCCCAAGGCTTGTGCATCTGAGGAAAACCCGCTGTCCCGTGCCTTCATTGATGGAGATCCGACAAGCCTTCGACGGCTCGGCGCGGGATTCGATCAATAGCCCCTCACCCGGACCGTCCCTTTTTTCAGCGCATTAACCTTATACAGCAGCCGTGTGCTCTCGGCCATTGGAGCTCTCCGGGCCGACAGATTGTGAGCCGAGCGGCTCCCCTCAAACCGGTCGTTCGTGAGACATGCCGTCCGCGCCGGCATTCCACATTCCGCCATCCCCCGCTTTGCCTAAGCGCCTGCCGGCTTCAAAGTCCCCGAAGGTCTCAATATCATATAATTTATTTATTATCTGTTAGATATGTTTCTGTATCCGCATATTTATATTGTTATCAATAGCATGGGTATTAGCCATCTGCCCTCGGACTTGAAAACGGGCGTCTTTCCCTGTTAATTTATCCGCGATAATTGGCTTCTGGAGCGAATGCTCATCGTTGCGTTCACAGATGATCGGCCTCGTTCTGGCATTCACCGTTTGGGAGGCGTCATGAAAAGAGCATGTTTTGGTCCCGTCCCGGCCGCAGCCCTAGGGCTCGCCCTGGCCCTGAGTGCCCTTGGCGCCTCCCAGACGACACCCCCGCCGCAGCTCTATCTCATGGCGGATACCCGGGTCGAAGTAGCCAAGGCTCAGGACTATGAGGCCGCCCTAAAGGACCTCATAGCCGCCCTCGGCAAGCACGGTTTCCCGGTCCGGTTCGATACCTACTCGACCGACGACAGCCACTACTACATCATTTACGGGCTCGAGAGCTACGCCGGCGTCGACCGCTGGAAGACCGCTTGGAGCGACCTGGCCAAGAAGATGGGGCCAGACGCTTTCGAGGCCCTGCGCCGCCGGATGGCCGCCGCCGAGCTCGAGACCGACTTCCGCTTCTGGCGTTTCCGTACAGATATTTCTTTTTTGCCTCAGAATGAGCGCCTGAGGCCCGAAGAGATCGGCTATTACACTTGGGACTATGTCTGGCTCCTCCCCGAGACCGAGGCCGAGTTCGAGGACCTCAACAAGGAATGGATCGCCCTGAGCCGCTCTCACGGCGCCCGCGATCCCTTCCTGACCTACGCCGGCGATCTCGCCTCCGGCGGCCCCGTCTATTGCTGGTTCGAATACGGGAAGTCCGCGGCCGACTACGCCCAGGCCGAGGAGAAATTCTGGACGTCGCTCGGCGACGAGGGGGCCGCGCTTTCGAAGCGGACGCGGGCTTTGATCAAGCGGATGGAATCGAAGACGGGGCGCTACCGGCCCGATCTCTCCTACGCCCCCGGCCGGTGACGGCCCGCCCGCGCCCGCTTGAAACCCTATCGGTTCTATAAACTTTTTTCTTGACTGAGCCGCGGGGGCCAGACTATCATCGCCTCGCTCCCGGGAACCGCCCCTTATGCGGGCCGGCGATCCCGAGGGTAACCCAACGAAGGAGTGGCCCATGGTCGACCCCAAAACCGTCCTCTGGGGCCAGACGATCGCCTACACGTTCTACTGCCTGGCGATCATGGCCGTCGTCGCCTGGTTCGCCTATAAGGTCACCCGCAAGGGCAACGAGAAGCCGTTCCCGACGGCGCTGTTCTGGACCTTCTTCGCCTTCCTCGTCGTCCTCGGCGTGTCGCTCCACATCGTCACCCACGAGACCATCCCCTGGAAGGCCATGGACCTCGAGCGGCACAAGATCGCCGCCGACCGCGAGTTCACGATCGCCGTCGTCGGCCACGAGTTCAAGCTCCCAGCCCGGCCGATGATCATCAAGAAGGGCGAGGTCGTCCGCTTCACCGTCACCTCCGACGACCTGACCTACGGGTTCGGCCTGTTCCGGCCCGACAGCTCCATGCTCTTCCAGATGCAGGTCCTGCCCGGTCATAAGAACGACATCCTCTGGCGCTTCGGCCGCCCCGGGCTCTACACCATCCGGTCGACGGAATATTCGGGCTGGAAGGGCATCCGCATGACCGTCCCGGACGCCGTCGAAGTGGTCGAGTGACCGCGAACCTGAGAGGATTGCCATGACATTCACCGAAACGCTCCTCCAAGGCGAACAGGGGCTGTTCAAGCCCGATTCCCTCACGCCGATGCAGAAGATGACCCTGCGCTTCGTCGTCATCGGCCTCGTCTACTACGCCTTCGCCGTCATCGAGGGCATGATCATGCGGGTCTTCGAGATCGTCCACCTGCCCTTCGTCACCGAGAAGCAGTTCTTCGCCATCCTGACGGCGCATCCGCTGGTCGGCATCTTCGGCTCGACCTACGCCATCGTCTTCGGGGCCTTCCTCTTCCTCGTCCCTTTCCTGATGAAGAAGCCCCTCTGGAGCCTCAAGCTCGGCCACTGGACCTTCGGACTGGTCACCGTCGGGACGTTCGTCTTCTGGTTCGCCGGCTTCCTGTCCCACTACTCCCCTCTCTACACGCTCTATTGGCCGCTCCCGGCCGACTTCAGCCAGTTCAGCGTCGCCGGCGGCATCTTCTTCATCGCCGGCATCGCCCTGGTCATGGCCGGCGCGGCCCTCTTCGTCATCAATGTCTTCAAGACCATCACCTCCACGCCGCCGGGCTGGGACAAACAGCCGGCCGGCGCCCTGCTCGGTTCGGCCTTGGGGCTCAGCGGCATCCGCAACCTCTTCCGCAAGGAGAAGAAAGAGCACCTCGTGTCGCTCCCGGTCGCGGCCATCGCCCGGGGCTCGGTCGACATGGCCCTGAACACGACCGTCATCCTCTTCACCGGCGTCCTCATCCTCGTCTACATGGTCGGCCATGTGCTCGGCTTCGACCTCAAGCACTCCGCGATCGACGCCTTGCTCTACAAGAACTGGTTTTGGTGGGGCCTCGACCTCATCGCCGACGGCCTCGTCCTGGTCTTCGTCGCCGGGGCCTGGTATCTCCTGGCGACCCTGATCACCGGGAAGAAGCTGTTCATGGAAAACATCGCCCGGGCGGCCCTGTTCGTCGAGCTGGTCGTGTCCTGGACGGTCTGGTCGCACCACCTGATGTCCGACCAAGCCCAGCCCGGGATCCTCAAGCTCGTCTCGGGCGAGATGGTCACGGCCTTCGAGCTCATCACCCAGGGCCTGGCGTTCGCCATCACCCTGATCACCCTCTGGAACGCCCGGCCGCTCAAAATGACGCACCCTCTCAAGTTCCTCTTCGGCGGGCTTCTCGGCTTCGCCCTGGCCGTGCCCGCCGGCATCATGCAGGCCGACCTGGGCCTCAACCGCATCCTCCACAACACCCAGTGGGTCGTCGGGCCGCACGTCCACGTCGCCATCCTGGTCGGGCTGACCATGACCCTCTACGCGGCCGTCTATCTCCTGCTGCCGGTGCTCACCAACGGGGCCAAGCTCTGGAGCGACAGGCTGGCCAACGTCCACTTCTGGTGCCATCTCCTCGGCGGGGTCGGCATGGGTGCCTTCATGGGCATAGCCGGCCTGCAGGGCATGCTGCGGCGGACGCTCTATTTCGAGGGCGAGTTCCGGCCCTACATGATCCTGGCCGCTCTCTCCGGGGCGCTCCTTCTCGTGGGCTTCCTGGTCTTCTTCCTCAACATCGTCATGACGGTCGGCCTCCGGGGCGTCATCGGGATCTTCCTCCCGGCCAAGCTGAAGACCAAGGACCTCCTCCCGGCTGGGAACTGAAGACGGCCGCGACAGGTCATGGCCGGGGGGGGCCGTCCCCGGATCAGTAGATGACCTCGTTCTCGACGATGAAGAATCGGTAGTCCTCGGAGCAAGGAGAGAGGCGTTGCCCGCCATAAGCGCGACGGCGGCGAAGTACTAGGATCTTTGGATCTCGGGGTTTTTAGGTCCGGGCTCCATTAATCTGGCCGTGGCGTTCCCGGTGAAGCCGGCCGTAACTGCTTCGTTGTCGTCTTCTTCGGGCCGACCGGCCAGGGCCGTACGAATGGTTGGTCAGACGAGACGGTCAGCCCAGCGCGAAATCCACCGCCGCCGCGGCGTGAAGCGCCGTCGTGTCGAAGACGGGCACGGGACTGTCCTTCTCCTTGACCAGGAGCGGGATCTCTGTGCAGCCCAGGACGACGCCCTGGGCCCCGCGCCGCTTCAGGTTCTCGATGACCTCGACGTAGACGCGGCGCGACTCGTCCCGGATCCTGCCGTGGGCGAGCTCGGTGTAGATGACGTCATGGACGGCCGTCCGGCCGGGCTCGTCGGGGACGAGGACCCGGAGGCCGTGTTCCTTCTCCAGGCGCGCCCGGTAGAAATCGAGCTCCATCGTGTACCGGGTGCCGAGGAGACCGACCGAGTGAAGTCCGGCTTTCTTTACGGCCGTGGCGGTCGCGTCGGCGATGTGAAGAAAGGGGATGCGGACGGCCGCCGTGATATCGCCGGTCAGCCTGTGCATCGTGTTGGTGCAGAGGACGAGCCCCTCTGCTCCGGCCTTCTCGAGCGTCTGGGCGGCCCCGGCCATGAGCCGGCCCATGGCCGTCCAATCGCCCCCGTCCTGGAGCCGCTCGACCGGCTCGAAATCGACCGAGAGCATGAGGATCTCGGCCGAGTGGGAGCCGCCGAGGGCCTTGTGGACGCCCTCGTTGATGAGACGGTAGTAGTCGACGGTCGAGTGCCAGGTCATGCCTCCGATGAGGCCGAGGGTGCGCACCGCCCCCTCCCCTACAGGCCCTTAGTCATCGCGGCGAGGAAGTCCTGGTTGGTCTTGGTCTTGCCGAGCTTGTCGATCAGCAGCTCGACGGCCTCGACCTCGTTCATCTGGCTGAGGACCTTGCGCAGGACCCAGATCCGGTTGAGGTCGGCCTCCTCGATCAGGAGCTCCTCCTTGCGGGTCCCGGACCGGCTGATGTCGATGGCCGGGAAGACCCTCTTGTCGACCAGGCGCCGGTCGAGGTTGATCTCCATGTTGCCTGTGCCCTTGAACTCCTCGAAGATGACCTCGTCCATGCGGCTCCCGGTGTCGATCAGGGCCGTGGCCAGGATGGTCAGCGAGCCGCCCTCCTCGACCTTGCGGGCCGAACCGAAGAACTTCTTGGGCTTGTGCAGGGCGTTGGCGTCGATGCCGCCCGACAGGACCTTGCCCGAGGGCGGGACGATCGAGTTGTGGGCCCGGGCCAGGCGGGTGATCGAGTCGAGCAGAATGACGACGTCGCGCTTGATCTCGACCAGGCGCTTGGCCTTCTCCAGGACGATGTTGGCGACCTGGGCGTTGCGGGTCGGCGGCTCGTCGAAGGTCGAGGCCACCACCTCGCCGTTGACGCTGCGCTTGAAGTCGGTGACCTCCTCGGGCCGCTCGGCGATGAGCAGGACGATGAGGAAGATCTCGGGATGGTTCTTCTCGATCGACTTGGCAATCGTCTTGAGGATGGTCGTCTTGCCGGCCCGGGGCGGCGAGACGATCAGGCCGCGCTGGCCCTTGCCGATCGGTGTCAGAAGCTCCATGACCCTGGCGTTCATGTTCTTGGGATTGCCGTCCTGGAGCTTGATCATCTCGAAGGGATAGAGCGGCGTCAGGCCCTCAAAGTTGACGTTGCGGCGCTGCTCGATGATGACGTCGGGATGGAGGAAGTTGACGGCCTCGATCTTGATCAGGGCGAAGTATTTCTCGCCGTTCTTCGGGGCCCGGACGACGCCGGAGATGGTGTCCCCGGTCCGGAGCTGGAACTTCCGGATCTGGGAGGGCGAGACGTAGATGTCGTCCTGGCTGGGCAAGTAGCTGAACTCCGGGGCCCGAAGGAAGCCGAAGCCGTCCTCGAGGCACTCCAGGACGCCCTCGGAGAAGAGCAGCCCCTGCTTTTTGGCCTGGGCCTCGAGGATCTTGAAGAGCAGCTGGTGCTTGCTCGAGCCGTCGATATCGTCCTCGGGCAGGCCGATGGCCGAGGCCGTTTTGGCCAGAGCGTCCAGGTCCTTGGCTTCGAGGTCGATGAGATTATACTCCCTGTTCATGGGGGCCTCTCCGGTCTCGGGCCGGGGGGCGGGTTCGGTTCGGCTGCTCTCGTTCCTCTTTGTCACCATGTGTGGCTTTCTCCCAAGGTGGATTATCGACAAACGCGGATGATGCGGTCGTTCTTGCTTACGGTTCTCAGTTGGTCAGGGGCGGTTCCTTGGCCGCTTCGTCGTCCGCCGGGCGCGCCGCCGCGGCTGCGGGCCGCTCCGGCTCGCCCGGCTTTTTGTCGCGGGGCTCGGCCGGCTTCTTCGGCAGCTCCCGAGTCAGGGCGATCTTCAGGACGTCGTCCATTGTTTCCACGAGATGGATGGCCATCCCCGTCTTGAGGACCTTGGGCAGGTCCTTCAGGTCGGGCCGGTTGTCCAGCGGCAGGATGGCCTCGCGGATGCCCTCGCGATAGGCGGCTAGGAGCTTCTCTTTGATCCCGCCGACAGGCAAGACCTTGCCCTTGAGCGTGATCTCGCCGGTCAGGGCCACCTTCTTGCTGACCGGGATGTCGGTCAGGAGCGAGATGATGGCCGTGGCGATGGTGATGCCGGCCGACGGGCCTTCCTTGGGCGTCGAGCCCTCGGGGACGTGGATGTGGATGTCGGAGTTGCGGTGCAGGTCCCGGGCGATGTCGAGCTCGTAGATCTTGCCCCGGACAAAAGAGAAGGCCGTCTGGGCCGACTCCTGCATGATCTCGCCGAGCTGGCCGGTCAGGGTGAAGTTGCCCTTGCCGTGGATCTTGGTCGCCTCGAAGCGCAGGAGCTCGCCGCCGAACTCGGTCCAGGCCATGCCCGTGCTCACGCCGACCTCGTCGTGCTTGTCGAACTCGGACCGCCGGAACTTCGGGATGCCGAGATAGCTTTCGAGGTTCTTCGGGGTGATCCGCTCCTTGTGGTCCTTGCCCTGCTCGACGACCCGCTTCACGACCTTGCGGCAGACGGTGGTGATCTCCCGCTCGAGGTTGCGGACGCCGGCCTCGCGGGTGTACCCCCGGATGAGCTTGAGCAGGGCCGGGTCGGTGATGCGGATGTTGTCTTCGGTCAGCCCGTGGGCTTCCCGCTGCTTGGGCAGGAGGAAGCGCTTGGCGATCTCGAGCTTCTCGTCCTCCGTGTAG
>CAYOYQ010000059.1:0-15293 GCA_964408215.1 uncultured Eubacteriales bacterium | reverse complement strand
CGGCGAGATCTCGATCGGCGATTACGTCCTCTCGGGCGGCGAGCTGGCCGCGGCCGTCGTCGTTGACGCCGCGGCGCGGTTCGTGCCCGGCGTCGTCGGCAAGGAAGGTTCCGTCCGGAACGATTCCTTCAGCGAGGGCCTCCTGGATTATCCCCAGTACACGCGGCCGCGCGAGTTCCGCGGCCTCAAAGTGCCGGCCGTGCTCTTCTCCGGCGACCACGAGAAGATCGAGCGCTGGCGGCGGGCTAAAGCCATGGAAAAGACGGCCCGGCTGCGGCCGGACCTGGTCGGGCGCGCCGCCCGGTCCGCGGCGGACCGGGCGCTCCCGGATAAAAAAGCGGACGAAAGGACACACTCATGAACCTCATTGACTCGGTCGAGGATAAACAGCTCAGGACAGACCTCCCGGCTTTCAACGTCGGCGACACCGTCAAGGTCCACGTCATCATCCGGGAAGGCGACAAGGAGCGTATCCAGGTCTTCCGCGGCGACGTCATCGGCAAGCGCGGCGGCGGGATCAAGGCCTCCTTCACGGTCCGCAAGGTCTCCTTCGGCGTCGGCGTCGAGCGGACCTTTCAGCGTCACTCCCCGATAATCAAGACGATCGAGGTCGTGCGCAAGGCCAGCGTCAGGCGGGCCAAGCTCTATTACCTCCGGGACCTCAAGGGCAAAGCGGCCCGGCTCAAAGAGGACAAGGGTTAATCCGCGTCAGGGCCGTGGCCTCCTTCAGGGTCGAGAAAAAGCTCGCCCGGGGCGGCGCCCGCGCCATCGCCGGCGTCGATGAGGTCGGTCGGGGCTCCCTCTTCGGCCCCGTCGTCGCCGCGGCCGTCATCCTGCCCTTCGATTGGCTCGTCCGCCGTCCGCCCGCCTGGGTCTCGGCGGTCACCGACTCGAAGCTCGTCCTTCCCCCCCGCCGGGCCGAGCTGGCCGCGTCCCTCCTCCGCGAGGCCGCCGCGGTCGGCGTGGGCCTGGCCACGGCCCGCGAGATCGACGCCCTGAACATCCACCGGGCCACCCAGCTGGCCATGGTCCGGGCCCTCGGGAGCCTGGCCGAGACGCCGGACGTCGTCCTGGTTGACGGCCTGCCGATAAAAGATGTACAGTACCGCCAGATGGGGATCCCGCGGGGGGATCGGTTGTGCCGATCGATCGCCGCGGCCTCCATCGTGGCCAAGGTCTTCCGGGACGGGCTGATGCAGACCTTCGACGGCCTTTACGAAGGCTACGGCCTGGCCCGGAACAAGGGCTACGGAACGGAGGATCATCTCCGTTCTTTGAGGGAGAAGGGCCCTTCGGGCCTCCACAGGACGTCATTCAAGCTGGGATAGCGGCGGCGAGAAGGCGATGAGCGCGCGGAGCGACCGGGTCAAGGTCATCGAGCAGGCCGAGAAGTACGTCCGCGGCGGACGGGTCCGGGAAGCCATCGCCGAGTACGAGAAGCTCGCCCTGGCCGACCCCCAGGACGTCGGCACCCTCAACATCATCGGCGACCTCTATGTCCGGCTCGGCCACACCGACCGGGCCGTCGTCTCCTTCGAGAAGGTCGCCGAGGAGTACGAGAGGCGCGGCCTTTATTCGCAGGCCCTGGCCATCGCCAAGAAGATCAACCGGCTCGTCCCCGACAACATCGAGAATGCCCTGAAGCTCGGCGATCTCTACGCCCAGCAGGGCTTCGTCGCCGACGCCAAGAACGTCTATGCCGCCGTCGCCTCGCGGCTGGCCGAGGCCCGCCGGACCGCCGACGCGGTGGCCGTCTTCGAGAAGATCGTCAAGCTCGACCGCGAGGACGTCGAAGCGCACCGGGCCCTGGCCGGGCTGTTCGGCGGCCTCGGCAACACCGAGGCGGCGCTCGACCAGCTCAACGAGCTCGCCTCGGTCCTCGGCGAGAAAGACCGGTTCGACGACGCCGTGAACGCCCTGCACGAGGCCCTGGCCCTCAAGCCCGGCGACCCCCGCAGCGTCGTCACCCTGGTCAACGTGTACAAGCGCCAGGGCCGGACCGAACGGGCCATCGAGGTCCTGGAGAACGAGCTTGCCGCCGCGCCGGACAACGTGCAGCTCCTCAACATCCTCGGCAACATCCACTTCGAGGCCGGCGAGACCAAGAGGGCCGAGGAGATCTTCACCCGGATCGTCACCGGCCACCCGCTCAACGTCAACGCCCGGGTCAAGCTCGGCCGCATCCAGATCCTCAAGGACAAGCTCGACCAGGCCTACGAGCTCTTCGAGCCCCTGATCAACAATTTGGTCAAGAAGCACCGCGACGAGAAGGCCATCGGCCTGCTGGGCCTCATCCTGGACAGCCAGAAGCCCCACCTGCCGGCCCTGGAGAGGCTGGCCCTGATCTACCGCTCGAACAAAGAGGTCAAGAAGCTCGAGGTCGTCGACCGGGCCCTCCTCGACGAGCTGCGCAAGCAGGGCCTCAAAGACCGCATGGTCACGGTCTACGGCGAGCTGCTCGACATCCGGCCCGACGACGCCGACCTGGCCCGCGAGGCCCGGGAGCTCCGCCAGGAGCTGGGCCTCGACGCCGAGGAGATCAAGGACGAGACGCCGGGGCTCTCGGAGCAGGACCGTCAGGCCATCCGCGAGGTCATGGACCAGGCCGACCTCTATCTCCAGCAGGGCCTCGTCCGCATCGCCCGGCGCCTGCTCGAGAACCTCCGCTTCCGCTACCCCGAGGACCCGCAGATCCTCCGCAAGATCGCCGTCCTCGACGAGGTCCGGACGCACATGGACGAGGACGAGATCCGCCGCCGGGTCGAGAAGACGACCCTCCTCGAGGCCCAGTTCAAAGAAAAGCTGGCCGATAAGAGGGCCGGGGAGAGGCGGGCGGAGGATCAAAGGCCGGTCGAGGCCAAGGCTGAAGAGACGGCGGCGGAAGAGAAGCCGCGGCAAGACAAGAGGCCCGAAGAAAAGCCGGCCGAAGCGCCGCGGGCCGAGGAGCGGGCGCCCGAGGCCCCGCCCGCCGAGGCCCCGAGACGGACGCGGCCGCTCTTCAAAGAGGAGGTCCTGGAGGGCGAGAAGATCAGCACGGCCGACATCTTCGCCGAAACCGACATTATCCCCTTCGTCAGCACCGAGCCGGTCGAGCGGCGCTACCCCGATCTGCGGGGGCTGGCCGCCGACGAGCTCGTCTGGCTGGCCGCGGCGCGGTCCCGCCAGCTGGCCGGGGAGTCCTCGCCCCTCGAGCGGGCCCTCTCGGCCATCGTGACCGAGTTCCGCAAGGACCTCGTCGACAAGGGCGGGCCGGCGACTCCCGAGGCGCATTACCAGCTCGGCCTGGCCTTCATGAGCCAGGGGCTCACCTCCGAGGCCGTCGAGGAGCTCACCCAGGCCGCGAACGACAAGGCCCAGGCCGTCGCGAGTTACAGCCTGATCGGCCAGGGCTACCGGCAGAGAAGGAACTTCGACGAGGCGGCGAAGTGGCTCGAGAAGGCCAAGGCCGAGGCCAAGCCGGGCTCGGAACCGTATTACGCCCTCACCTACGAGCTGGCCGAGGTCATGGCGGCGGCCGACAACAGAGAACGGGCCCTCGCGTTGTTCCGGGAGATCCGCGCCTGGAACGCGGGTTATCGGAACGTCACGGCCCGTCTGGCGAGCCTCGAAAGCTCCTCGGCCGGCTGACCGGGACGTTCCCGCTATCAAAAGCCCAGGATGAGTCCCGTTCCGAACCGGATGTGCTCCGCGTAGGGGCCGCGGAAGGCGTAGATCGCCTCCGCGGTCAGCCGCATGTTCCGCCGCAGGAGATAGCCGACGTGGGCCGTGGCGGCGGTGTAACGGAGCTCGGCCTGGTCGGAATCCACCCAGTTGAACAGCCCCGTCGCGTACCAGCGGCTGTCGTCGCCCTTGGGCAGATAGATCAGCTCGGCGAAGGCTCCCCGCGTCGCCAGTTTCCCGGGGGGCGGGAGGGCGGCGAAAAAGGGATTCGTATCGCGCCGCTCGACGTACTGGAGGTTGAGCTCGAACGGCCTGGCCGAGAGGGTGGCATCGCCGCCGAACATGGTCACCGCATTGGCGACGTCCTCCGGGCGCTCCTTGCCGAAGTAGCCGAAGCCGCCGATGCGGACGGCCGGGGCGACCTCCTGCGAGACGCGCAGGAAAAGGTTCTTGTAGGGATCGTCGTCGAAGCTGCGGAAGATGTTGGCCTCGCCGATGCCGGTGCCGTTGAGGACCTCGACGGTCACGTCCGTACCGGTCGGGAGGCCGTAGGTCAGCATGACGCCCCGGTCGTAGGTCAGGTTGATCCGGGATCCGCCCGGGGCCGTGTCGTAGATGGCGTAATCCTCGAAGGGCAGCCGGAGCTCCCGCTTGAAGAGCGGGTCGGAGACCTGGAACTGCCCGACGAAAAGGTCGAGGTCGGAGCCGAAGACGTTGTTGAACATGACGAAAGCGTCCTCGATCCCGGCCACCGAGCCCCGCTCGCTGAAAAAGAAATAGAAGTAGTAGGCGATGTCCTTGGTGATGGCCCCGCCGGAGAGGAACTTCAGGATGTAGGGCGCGAGGAAGTCGACCTGCCGCTCGTTGGCGTTGTTCCAGGCCAGGAAGCCCTCGAGGCGGAGAGCGATGGGCAGCTCGCGCAGGAGCGACAGCGCCGGGTCCCCCGTGTCGATGGTGTAGCGGGGCGTGTCCTTGTCCTTGATGACGAAGCCGTTCGCGGCGAACTCCTCGCCGTAGGGCTTGAGCTTGGGGAAGGGCGCGTGGCAGGTCTTGCAGGACATGCTGTACTTGCGGGCGAAGGCCGGCATGGCCAGGAGGCCGCCGCTCGTGACGGCCAAGAGCAGGACGGCGGCGACGGCGGCGCGCGGGATGGTCTTCATGGTCGTCTCTCCTTTCTTTGGCCCCGTCAGTCGACGATCTTGACCGTCGTCGCGTGACGGTTGACCTCGACGATCTCCGCCTCGTCCGGCGGCACGCCCAGGAAATCGGCGGCCGGCTTGACCAGCTTCTGGTAATTGAGGACGGCCGTGACGGTGAGGTCGCCGAGGGCGACGCCGTCGGGCAGGCGGAACGTGCAGGTCTCGAGCTTGGTCTCGCGGGGCCCGATCCTGTAGTCGGTCCCGAGCGATTTGGTGTTCCACTGCTGCAGGGTCATCCGGCCCTGAGGATCGAAATAGGCCATGCGGAAGATGCGGTCGCCGATGGGGACGCCGTCGCGCTGGACGCCCTTGAAGGCGGGATCGTTGAGGGCGATGCCCATGTCCTGGTAGGCCAGCGTATCGGCGCCGATCGTGTACTCCTCGCCGGGGAAGCCCTTCTTGTCGACCGGCAGGTGGTAGACGGCCCCCTTGGCGTCGACGGCCTCGACGTGCATCCAGACGATGCGGTCCTCGACCGAGCCCGAGGGGAACTTGTGGCCGGTCTTCTGGTTGAACAGGGCGATCGTGAACTTGACCGGGTCGCCGGGCGCGGCCTCGCGGACGTCGGGGTGGACCCGGAGCTCGATCGTGCCCCGGACCTTTCCGTCGTCGTGGGCGCCGTGGAAGAGGTGCTGGCGGACGTCGGGGTAGCTCGCGCCCATGGCCGCGGACTTACCCGGGGCATAGGTCATGTGGCAGTCGTGGCACTTGACGCCCTGCTTGGCGTAGGGCCCGTCCTTCCACTCGAGGTGGGTCGACTTGACCCAGACGCCGTATGGGCTCATCTCGTTGTGGCAGGTGCCGCAGAAATCGGCGCTGCCGAGGAAATCCGACTTGGCCAGGTTGTGCTCGGGCGAGTTCTTGTTCTCCCGGGGCCCATACTTGGTCTTGCCCGGCTCGGAGACGAAGTTGAAGTTGTGGGGCGTGTCGCCCTGGAAGCCGGTCGCGGTGTGGCAGACCTCGCAGGAGACGGATTCGTTGGCCCGGCTGCCCTTGGAGGGGAGCGGCGGCGGAACGTCCCCGGCCAGGAAGGCGATGGGGGCGTGGCAGCCGTTGCAGCCGGCCTTGACCCCGGCGACGACGCTGTCCTTCTCGGCCTGGGGGACGGCCAGCTTGAAGTACTCGATCTCGTCCCAGTGGTGGGTGTAGGCCTGGGACATCATGGCCTGCTGCCACTGCCGGAAGATGTCGGTGTGGCAGGACGTGCCGCAGAACTGCGGCGTCTGGTAGTCGGCGTACTTGCGCGACCCGAGGGCCGCTTCGCCGGCCTTGGGCGCCTGGGCCGCGGCCAGGGCGAGGAAGGCGACGAGGGCGAAAGCGAGAACGACGGGCAGGATGGATCGTCTCACGCGGGCCTCCTTTCCGGCGAATCTCCGGGCGGGGCCTATTTTAGCAGAAAAGCCGGACCCGTCAATGCGCCCAGGAAGGATGCGTAATTGATTTAATATCAATTTGATAGGGGAAATGCCAAACCGGGGATCGGGAAATAGAAAACGGGGACACGTACCCGGTACGTGTCCCCCTTCCGCCGCTAGTCGACGATCTTGCCCGAGATGATGAGGATGAGCCCCTTGTCTCCGCCGTCGAGCTTGGAGACGCCGACGACGGTCCGGTCGCCGGACTTGATGTTGAGGGTGCTGTCGATGAGCCGGCTATAGTTGGTGATGGGTTTGTCTTCGGCGAAGCCTAGCTGTTCGATCCGATTCAATCGAACCCCCGTCTTGATCATGGGTGTCTTGGCGTCCCCGGCGACCTCGGGCCGCAGCTCGAGCTGGAACTCCGCTTTGGGACCGAACTTGACCGAGGCGTTGTCCATATTGACCGTGCGCACGAACGTCGCGTCGAGGAGCGTGTAGCCCTTGTAGCGGAGGAACTTGCCCAGCTCCTTGACGATGGGGTCGTTCCTGAGCTCGGCGTCGGTCGCCGCGTCGGCCTCGGAGCCGAGCACGAGCTGGACGGTGTAGAGGACGTCGGCCGGCTTGACGTCGATCTCCCGGATGGCGGCCAGGATCCTCTCGACGTTCTCGGGCGTGTCGCTGATGGTGAGGAGCGAGGGCAGGTTGGTGTTGAACTGGATGTTGCCTTGGCGGCTCGTGTAGGCGAAGAGCAGGTTCTGGATGTCCTGGGCCCGGACGTACTTGAGCTTGACGATCTCCTTGCGCAGGGCCTTGGCTTCGGTGTTCGGAGCCTGCTGGCCCGGCGCCGGGTCTTCGGCCGGGGCCGGCAGGACGACCGCCAGAGTGAAGGCCAGGGCGAGAAGTCCGATGGTTGCCTTTTTCATTGTTTCACTCCTTCGTAATCGAATGTCTTGTCGAAGAACCAGACGACCTGGAGCCCGGTCTCCCGCGAGACCATGGTCACCGAGACGACGTCCTGCTCCCTGGGAGCGGCGGCTTCGAGGCCCGGGCCCGTGTTCGCTGTCGTCCGTCCGGGGCCGGTGACCGGACCCTTGAAAAGGACGGAGAGCACGACGACGCCGAGAAGGGCGCCCAGCGCGGACGCCACCGCCCAGCGCGGCCACGGCGCCGGCCCGCCGGCTCTTTCTTCCGCGTCCCGCTCCGTCCGCCCTCCGGCCGTCGCCCGGACCATCAGGGCTTTCCATTCGCCTTCGGTCCAGTCGGGGACCCTCTCTTTCTTGGCCGCCGTCCGGAACGCGCCGAGCGCCGCGCGCAGCGCCTCGAATTCCTTCCGGCAGCCGGGGCAGGCCCCGACATGGGCCCGGAAGGCCCGGGCCCGGCGCGGTCCGAGATCTTCGCCGGCGGCGAGAGGCATGAGCTTGCGGGCTTTTCGGCAGGTCATCGTCCCTCCTCGAGATGGGGGAAGTCCCTCTGGATGAGGTCGCCGAGCTTCCGCCGGGCCCTGGACAGGTGGACCCGGACGGCGACGGCCGAGCAGCCCAGCACCCGGGACGTCTCCCGGATGTCGAGCTCCTCGAGGTCGCGGAGGACGACGACCTCCCGTTCCCGCGGGCTGAGGGCCTCGAGCAGGCCCAGGAGGCCGGCCCTGAGCTCCTTTCGGTCCTGGCCGGCCTCGGGATCGGCCGCCGCGGGCGCCCGGTCGGCCGCGTCCCGGAGGGCCGCCTGTTCGCGCCCTCGTTCCCGGAGCCGGTCCCGGGCCTCGTTGGCGGCGATCTGAAAGAGCCAGTTGCGGAAGGAGCGGGAGACGTCGAAGCGGCCGAGGGAGCGGAACGCCTTGAAAAAAGCCTCCTGGGCGACCTCGCGGGCCACTTCCCGGTCGCGGGTCAGCCGGAAGGCCAGGGCCAGGACCGGTCCCCGGTAAGGGGTGACCAGGGGTGCGAAGGCTTCGGCGCGGCCGGCTAGGACCATACGGATGAGCTCCTGTTCCGTCTCGTTCATCCGTTTGGCTCTACCCCGGCGGCGGGGGAAATGTTAAGGCGGCGCGTCGGCTCAGGGCTTGGCGCCGACGATGATCAGGTTCTCGGTGTCGACGAAGCACGTGCCGTTCTCGAAGGTCATGTTGTAGGCGGCCTTGACCTTGTCCGGCGCGTTCCGGTGCAGGTTCAGGATTAGGGTCTGCTCGGCCTTGCGGAGGCCGGAGTTGACCAGCCAGTTGTTGATGTTGAAGCGCTTCATCTTGTAACGGGTGGCTTGGACGTCCTGGAAGCCGTTCTTGACATAATAGCCGACGAGGGAGGTTTCGGTGAAGGTCCGCCGCGTCTCCTTGTGCTTGAACATCTCGGTGTACCAGTCGACGACCTCGGGGTCCTCGCCGGGCGGCACGCCCTCGGCGATGATGAGCTTGCCCCGGCACTTCAGGAGGTCGAAACAGCGCAGGAAGACCCGGTCGAGGTTGTCGAGGATGTGGTGGAAGACCATCCGGCCGACGATCTTGTCGAACAGGTGGTTGTGGAACAGGCTGTCGTTGATGTCCCACTTGACCATGGAGATACCGTCCCAGCGGCCCTGCTTGAGCATGGAGTCGGAGAAGTCCATGCCGACGACATGGCGGACGTGGGGCTGGATCGACCGGGCCATGGCCCCGGTCCCGGTGCCGACGTCGAGGACGAGGTCGTTGCGGGTGAACTTGGCGATCTCGATGATCCTGGCGATGTACCCGGCGTCCTTGGTCCAGTAGAGCTTGTCGTAGTTCTTGGCCCGGATGTGCCAGAAGTGCTTGTCGGGCATCGCGCCGTCCCCCGGCTCAGCCGCCGATGTGGACGAGGTCCTTGACCTTGCGGAAAACCTCGAGCACCCGGTCGACCTGCTCGTCGGTGTGGGTCGCCATGTAGCTCGTCCGCAGGCACGAGAACTCGGGCGGGACCGAGGGCGGCAGGGCGACGTTGGTATAGATGCCGGCGTCGAAGAAGACCCTCCAGGCCTCCAGGGCTTTCATCATGTCGCCGATGACGATGGGGATGATCGGCGTCTCGGAGTCGCCGATGTTGTAGCCCATGCCCCGGAGCTCGGTCCGGACGCGCTTGGCGATGGTGTTGACCCGTTCGACCCGCTCGGGCTCGGCCTCGAGGACGTTGAGGCAGGCCAGGACCGTGGCCACGTTGGACGGCGGCAGGCTGGCGCTGAACATGAACGGCCGGGCGAACATCTGGATGAAGTGGACGGCCTCCTTGGGGCCGGCGATGAACCCGCCGACGGACGCGAAGGACTTGCTGAACGTGCCCATGACCAGATCGACGTCCTTCTGGATCTTGAAGTGCCAGCCCGTGCCCCGCCCGCCGCCGAGGACGCCCAGGGCGTGGGCGTCGTCGGACATGAACCGGGCGCCGTACTTCTTGCAGATGGGGATGATCTCGGGCAGCTTGGCGATGTCGCCGCCCATGCTGAAGACGCCGTCGACGATGACCAGCTTGGCCGGGTCGGGGGGCAGCGCCTTCAGGACGTTCTCGAGGTCGGCCGGGTTGTTGTGCTTGTAGGTCCGGACATGGACGCTCTTGAGGACCTTGGCCATGCGGACGCCGTCGATGATGCTGGCGTGGACCTCCCGGTCGGTGATGACGACGTCGTCCTTGTCCACGATGGCCGGGATGGTGCCCAGGTTGACCTGGAAGCCGGTGCTGAAGACCAGCGCCGCCTCCATGCCGGTGTACTTGGCCAGCCGGTCCTCGAGCTCGAGATGGAGGTCCAGTGTGCCGTTGAGGAAGCGCGAGCCGGTGCAGCTCGTGCCGTACTTCCGGACCGCTTCCACGGCGGCTTCCTTGACCTTGGGATGCTGGGTCAGCCCGACGTAATTGTTCGAGCCGATCATGATGTATTTCTTGCCCTGGATGAAGACCTCGGTCCCCTCGGCGTGCTCGATGGGGATGAAATAGGGGAAGAGGCCCATAGCTTGGGCGGATCGGGGCGTCACCGGATAGCCGTACCTCTTGCCGCCCATGGGATTGGAGTAGAAGTCCCTGCACTTCTCGAAAAGGTCCATTTTCACATCCTCCGTGCGGAGTTCAGCCCCTCAGTATATGTTCCTCCGCCCCCTATGTCAATTTCGGGTTCGAGGATCTTCCCGCGGTCCCGGAGACTCAGGCCCCCTCCTCCCTCGACGACGCCCCTCGCCCCCGGATCTATCGGTAGGGCCGGGTCAGGCAGGTGGGGCCGCCGGCGCCCTTGACCGAGATCTCGCGGCCTTCGTAGGTCAGGACCTCCAGGCCGGCCCGGCCGAGGACCTCGGCCGTCCGCGGATTCCCGGCCAGGGCCAGGCACCGGCCGTCGCCGAGGGCCAGGACGTTCCCGCCCATGGTCGCGAACTCCGCTTCCGGGACCTCGAGGAGCGTGAAGCCCCGCTCGAGCAAGCCCCGGCGGAAAGGCACGGGGAGAAGGCGCGAGTAGACAAGGATCTTCGCGTCGCCCACGGGGCTGACGATGGACATCAGATGGAAGACGTCGTCGGGACCGGCCCAATGAGGCAGGGGGACCTCGATCGCCTCGCAGCCGCCGCCGCGGACGAGCTCCCGGAACTGCCGGATGCCCTCGGCGTTGGTCCGGTAGCCGTGGCCGATCGCCGCCGTCCGGCCGTCGAGCCAGACGACGTCCCCGCCCTCGAGGGTGCCGGGCTCCCGGATCTCCCCGAGGACCGGCCAGCCGGCCCGGCGGCAGTACGCTTCGACCGCCCGGGGCTCCCCCCGACGGAGCGCCTTGCCCATCCGGCAAAGGATCGTCCCGCCCGGAGCGACACAGGCGGCGTCGCGGACATAGATCGAGTCGAGGCCCGTGCCGTCATCGGCCGGGAGGACATGGATCTCCGGGACGAACCGGCCCAGGATCTCTAGGAGAGCGTCGTGCTCGGCGGCGGCCCGGCCGAGATCGGGCTCGTCCGTGTAGCCCAGCGCCCGCCATTGCCGGCCGACGCTCTCCCGGTCGAGCCAGGCCTGGCGGGGGCCTTTGACGAGGATACGGCCTATCGGCGTGATCTCGGAGGGATCCTGTCTATCCATGGCCTGTGTGGAATAATAGCCTCCCTGCGGGGAACAGTAAAGACCCGATTCGGGGCTCGTCCCGGTGAGCCGACTTCGCCGCCGGGACCAGGCGCCCTCCGCCGGACTTGAGCTCTTAAATATTTCAAAATAAAAAAAATACCGAGGACCTTGACTTGCCTATGGATTTTCCGCCCGGGATAGGGTAAAATGCCGCGAATCACAGAATAGGAGGAAGAATGAAAACAGCTGTCAGACTCTCTCTCGCGCTGGCCCTGGCGGCCGTCCTCGCGACGGGCCTCTTCGCCAACGGCCTCAACCTGAACGGCTTCGGCGCCCGGGCCACGGCCATGGGCGGCGCCTACGTCAGCTTGGCCAACGATGTCACGGCGGTCTTTTGGAACCCCGCCGGGCTGGCCCAGCTGAAGAGCGGGACGTTCGGCCTGGCCGGCGACCTGCTCATCCCGAAGAGCACCTACGGCATCGGTCCGCTCAGCATGGAGACCAAGAGCAAGAAATACCCCGCCGGGCTCCTGGGGTACTTCCAGCCGCTCGGCGAGAACATCGTCGTCGGCGTCGGCGCCTACACCTTGTCCGGCCTCGGCGCGGATTGGGACAATCCCGGGCTCGAATCGCTCATGCTGTCCGGCCTTCCCGCCGGCTCGACCGTGACGCCCGCGGTCGAACCCTATGACTGGCGGAGCTTCATCGGCTCGATCACCCTGGCCCCCTCGATCGCCGTCAAGGTCACCGACATGATCTACCTCGGGGCCTCGGTCAACATCAATTACGGCTTCTTCCAGACCGACCAGTGGGGCGAGACCCAGACGCTCATCGCCGGCCCGCCGCCGTACATCTTCAATTTCGGCCAGGCCTCGATGGACGTCAAGGGCTGGGGCTACGGGGCAACGTTCGGCCTCCTGGTCAAGCCGAGCGACATGATCAGCTTCGGCGTGACCTACAGGCTCCAGTCGAAGATCAAGATGAAGGGCACGACCTCCCTCGAGAACATGCCGGCCTTCGGCACCTTCCTGCCGGGAAAACCGGTCCTCTCCGAAGACTCCGATGCCGAGCTCACCGCCACCAGCCCCATGTGGCTGGCCGGCGGCGTGTCGATCAAGCCCGTCGACAACCTGACGCTCGCCTTCGACCTCCAGTGGACCAACTGGAAGAAGCTGGACGTCCTGACCGTCGATCTCCTCGATGAGGGCTGGAACGCCATCGGCCTCACGGAGAACGAGCTGGACCTCCAGTGGGCCGACAAGATGCAGATCCGGGCCGGCATCGAGTACACCCTGGGCAAGTTCGCCCTCCGCGGCGGGTTCTATCACGACCCCGCCCCCGCTCCCGACGCCACCTTGAACATCCTCGTTCCCAGCTTCAATTACAACAGCATCGCCGGCGGCTTCGGCTACAAGACCGGCGGCTTGAGCCTCGACTTCGCCGTCGAGTACCTCATGGGCAAGGACAGGACCGTCGCGGCCGGCGCCATGCCGGGCGCCTACACGATGAACATCCTCGTCCCCGTGCTCGGCCTGAGCTATTCGTTCTAAGCCGCGCGAAGTTCCGATCGTCCGGAGGAGGGCCCGCGCCCTCCTCTTTTTTTTGCCCGGGTCCATCCCCGGTTTCCGGCCCGCTCACGGCGGCGAGGGAATTTGCCCTGGCCGCGGCTTTGTGCTATAAGCCGGAAGAGACCCCCTCGAGAATCCGCCGATAAGGAAGGTGCGAGCATGGACGAGACGAAAACAACCCCCGGACCCGCCGAGCCCAGCTGGAGCCGGCGGAGATTCCTCGGCGCGGCCTCGACGGCCGCCGCCGGTCTCATGGTCGTGCCCCGCCACGTCGTCGGGGCGACCCAGAAGAAGGGCGCCAAGACGCCGCCGAGCGACACCGTCAACATCGCCTGCGTCGGCGTCGGCGGCATGGGCTTCGCCGACACCCGCGGCTGCCGGTCGCAGAACGTCGTCGCCCTCTGCGACGTCGACGACGAGAAAATGGCCGCCCTCCTCAACTCGGACCAGCTCGAGCCGAAAGAGAAGGCCATGTACGAGAAAGCGGCCAAGTACCGCGACTGGCGGCGCCTGCTGGAGAAGGAGAAGGGGATCGACGCGATCACCGTGACGACGCCCGACCACAACCACGCCGTCATCGCCATGGCCGCGATCAAGCTGGGCAAGCATGTCTATGTGCAGAAGCCGCTGACCCACACCATCAAAGAGGCCCGGCTCCTGGCCCAGGCAGCCAAAGAGAAGAACGTCGTCACCCAGATGGGCAACCAGGGCCACGCCGGCGAGGGCGCCCGGCTCGTCTGCGAATGGATCAAGGCCGGGGCCATCGGCAACGTCACCGAGGTCCACTGCTGGACGAACCGGCCGATCTGGCCGCAGGGCGGCATCGACGCCCCGGCGGAGATCCCCTCGGTGCCGTCCACCCTCGATTGGGACGTCTGGCTCGGCCCGGCCCCCTTCCGGCCCTATCACCCCGCTTACCATCCATTCAAGTGGCGCGGCCTGTGGGACTTCGGCACCGGGGCCCTCGGCGACATGGGCGCCCACATCATGGACCAGCCCTTCTGGGCCCTCGACCTCAAGGCCCCGGTCAGCGTCCAGGCGTCGTCCACGGTCTATTCGAAGGACTACGCCCCGGCGGCCGAGGTCGTGACCTACGAGTTCCCGGCCCGCGGCTCGATGCCGCCCGTGACCATGACCTGGTGGGACGGCGGCCTCAACCCGCCGCGCCCGCCCGAGCTCGAACAGGGCCGGAAGGTCGGGGACGACGGCGGCGGCGTCTTCTTCCGGGGCGACAAGGGCCTGCTCATGTGCGGGACCTACGGCGAGAACCCCCGGCTCGTCCCGGAGACGCGGATGCAGGAGTTCGTGCGCCCGGCCAAGACGATCCCGCGCTCGCCGGGCATCCGCGAGGAATGGTTCGAGGCCATCAAGAAGGGGACCAAATCGACGACCGACTTCTCCTACTCCGGCCCGCTGACCGAGACCATGCTGCTGGCCAACGTGGCCGTCCGGCTGGCCGACAAGAACATGAAGCTCCTCTGGGACGCCGAGAAGATGGAGTTCACCAACCTTCCCGAAGCCAACGAGCTTCTCCACTTCCTCTACCGGCCCGGTTGGAGCCTCTAGCCTGAAATGAGCAGGGAGGGACTGTCCCCGAGCGGGGGCCGTCCCTCTCTTTATTCAGAGGAGACATCCATGACGCCCAAGGAATACCGGAAGCTCCTTGTCGTCTTGGCCGCGACCGTCGTTCTCCTGGCCGCGCGGACGGCCGCTCAGACCGAGTGGCCCGTCCACGATCTGACCCGGCCGATGGCCCGGGTCGTCGCCCCCGGACCGGCCGGGCCGCCCGTCGCGGCGCCGGCCGACGCGGTCGTCCTTTTCGCCGGCCAGGACCTCGCCGGCTGGACCGACGCCAAGGGCCAGCCGGCCCGGTGGAAGGTCGAGAACGGCTACTTCGAGGCCGTCCCCAAGACCGGCGACATCCGCACGGTCAAGGGCTTCGGCGACTGTCAGCTCCATGTCGAGTGGACGGCCCCTTCGCCGGCCAGGGGCGAAGGCCAGGACCGCGGCAACAGCGGGGTCTTCCTCATGGGCCTTTATGAGGTCCAGGTCCTGGACTGCTACGGCAACACGACCTACGCCGACGGCCAGGCCGCGGCCATCTACGGGCAATACCCGCCGCTCGTCAACGCCTGCCGGCCGCCGGGCGAATGGCAGACCTACGACATCGTCTTCCACCGGCCCCGCTTCGACAAGGACGGCCGGGTCCTCGCCCCGGCCCGGATGACCGTGTTCCACAACGGCCTCCTCGTCCATGAATGCGCCGTCCTGACCGGGCCGACGGCCCACAAGGCCCGGCCGCCCTACCAGATGCACGCCGACCGGCTGCCGATCTCGCTCCAGGACCACGGCCACCCGGTCCGCTACCGGGCGATCTGGATCCGCGAGCTCGAGTAGGAGGCCCCGATGAAAAGCCGGACCGTCCTCGCCTGCGCCGTCTTCGCTCTCGCCGCGGCCCTGGCCTGCGCGGCCCCTCCGCCC
>CAYOYQ010000058.1:0-15481 GCA_964408215.1 uncultured Eubacteriales bacterium | reverse complement strand
GATGGCCGCCGTGCCGTCCGCGCGCCCGGCCATGGGCGGGCCGAGGATCGGCCGGAGAGCGTGGAGGAAACGGGCGTTCTCGTCGGTCCAGTCGAGCCACTTCCGGAACCAGGCCTTGTCCTCCTCGGCTAGGGCCGCGAACTCCTCGGTGTCGCGGGCCGGGATGAAGTTGACGACGTGGTGGAAGGGGGCCGTCCCGATCGAGGACAGGAGGGAGTACTTCCAGCCGAGGACGTCCCAGTCCTTGGCCCGGAAGCGGTCCCGGCGCATGACCTCCTTCTCGTCATTGCGTTCGGACTGGTGGGTGATGAAGCCGGGCATGATCTCGGGCGGGGCGAAGCGCTCGACGCGGTAGGTCCAGGCGGCAAAGCGCTGGCGGTCGGCCGAGACCCGGTCCGTGTGAAGATCGGGGAAGGCGCTGAAGCTCTCCGGCTGCTCGTCGGTCAGGGTCGGGTGGGGGTAGGAGCCGGCCAGCCAGGTCCAGGGACCGAGATTCTGGTACTGCTGGCGGCCGTCGACGACAGCGTCGAAGGCCTCGCGGCGCAGGCCCTCGAGGACGCGGCGGCAGCCGGACCATTGGGCGTACTTCGACGAGGCCTTGTCCAGGGCGATCCACCAGTGGTCGAAGGAGAAGCCGGCGGCCCCCGTCGTCCTCATGAAGCCGAGGAGCTTGTCGAGCCACCAGTCCTGGAACGAGCGCTGGCCGGTGTCGGCCGGCGCTTTAGCGGCGTCCGCTCCGGCGTAGGCCGTCCAGCGCGGGTCCTGGAGGAACGGCAGCGACGGGTAGGCGTAGGCCATGAGCTTGAGGTTCTTCGAGGCGGCGTAGTCGAGCATCGACCGGAGCCCGGCCGGGACCTCGTCGCGGCGAGGGTCCCACTCCCCCTTCCGGATCCTCTGGCCCAGGCCGAACCAGAGGACGTTCTCCCAGCCCCAGGAATCGGCGTTCGCCTCGAGCCGTGAGAGCTGGCTGTTGGCCGGGGTGTAGAGGAGGTGGGTGACGCCGAGCTCGGCGGCCCGGTCCATGATCCGCTTGTACTCCTCGACGCCCTCGGGCGTCCCGACGTCGACCTGGTAGTCGTTCTCGCACCAGGGGATGTGGACGCGGACGCTCCGGCCGGGGTAATAGACGAGGAACGAGCGGACACAGGCGGTCAGGGCCTCGACCTCGCTCGCGTCGATCGTCGGCGATTCGGCCAGGAGCTTGGCGTAGTCGGCGACGTACCGCCATTCGGCGACGGCCTTGGCCGGGAAGCGGACCTTGGAAAGCTCGACCGGGCCAAGGCAAAGGCGGTCGGAGACGAACGGCCCGAGGTCACGGCTCCAATCCATGTCGGGCGTGTAGGTGACGGAGACGTCGCGGCCGTCGCGGGCCCAGGCCATGTAGGGGTTCTGGAGCGTGAAGAAGACGCTCCAGGCCGGGCCTTGGGACGCGCCCTCGGCCGGGAACCGGCAGATGACGCCGAACCCGCCGTCCTTGAGCTTGAGCTCTTCGGCCACCGGGTGACCGAGCGAGGCGGCCAGCATCCTGATCTCATTGACATGGAAGACGCGGCTCCGGGCCGAGGCGACGATGATCTGCTTCGTCAGGAAGTCCCAGGCCGGCTTGAGCTCGTAAACGACGTCGAAAGTGAAGGGGTCGCGGGTATAGCGGTAGGCCACTTTGGCCGGGGTCATCTCGATCTCGGCCGGGCCGAGGCCGTTGATGAGGAGCGGGACGCCGTCGATGGTGATGGAGGAGGGATCGGCCGAAAAGGCGAGCGTCCGGCCCGTCTTGGGCGCGCCGAGCGAAACGAGGCCGCGGTCGTTGAACTCGGCCCGGACCCGGCCGTTGTCGAGGGCCATGTCCTCGGCGGCGGCGGGCGTCGCGGCCGCGATGACCAGGCCGGCGCAGGCAACGAGAATGATCGTCAGCGAGAAACCCGGGGGCAAGGCGCGCTTCGAGATCATCACCAAATCTCCTTAGATGTTCCGCCCCGATTATAACCGAACCGGGACGGATTCCGGAAGGCCGCCCCGAGGCCTCGCGCCGCGGGCTCTAATCGACGTTCATATTCACGTTCTGGGCGGGCCGGACGGCGGCGACCGTGCGCGGCAGCCAGACCAGCAGCTGGCCCGGGCCGCGGTTGGCCCAGGAATAATAGGGGACGGACAGGAACGCCCGGGTCGTCTCGACCGCTTTGCCGGACCCGCTCTTGGTGATCATGATGGCGTTACCCGATATCACGACGACCCCGTTGAGGAGATCGGCCCGGAACTCGGCCTGGAGAGAGGCGGCGTCGGGAAGGACGAGGTCGAAGACCCGGTCGCCATTGTCGATCCCTTCGACGGCGTAGACGACCGGGCCGCGCTGCAGGGCGACCCGGCCGCGGTCCTCGGCCACGGCTTCGTTCGCGACCACGCGGCGAACGGACATCGGCAGCGCGAGCTCGACGGAGTCACCGTCCCGCCAATCCCGGCGGAGGCGGGCGTAGCCGTCGCGGATCTCGAGGGCCACCGCCTCGCCGTTGACCTTGAGCGAGGGCTTCTCGTCGGACGCGTCGAGGAACCGATAGAGGTCCGTCGGCATGGCCTCGCCGCGGGCCCACCCGGGGATGCGCAGGGCCAGCTCGAACGGGCCGGGGGCCTCGAGGCCGAGACTCAGCTTGACCGAACCTTCCCAGGGGTAGCCCGTTTCCTGAGTCACCACCACCGGCCGGCCGGCGAGGCCGACCTGGCCGCGGCCGCCGATGTAGAGATTGACGTAGACGACATCATCCTTCGTGGCGTAGACGTAGCCCGGGAGCGAGGGCAGGAAGCGGGTCATGTTCGGCGGGCAGCAGGCCACTTCGAACCAGGGGCTGCGGCCGTATCCGCCGGCCGATTCGAGCGGGTTCTGGTAGAAGAAGCGGTCGCCGCTCAGGGCGACGCCGGAGAGCAGGCCGTTGTAGAGGACGCGCTCGAAGACGTCCATGTACTTCGACTCGCCGTGGAGGAGGAAGAGGCGGTAGTTCCAGAAGGCGTTGCCGATCGCGGCGCAGGTCTCGGTATAGGCTTGGGCGTTGGGCAGCTCATAGGCGACGCCGAAGGCCTCGGAGCCGCTTTGGGCGCCGATGCCGCCGGTCAGATATTGTTTCTTGCCGGCCACGTTCAGCCAGAGCCGGTCGATGGCCGCGACATATTCGGGATAGCCGCCGAGGGCGGCGACGTCGGCCAGGCCCGAGGACATGTACATGGCCCGGACGGCGTGGCCGACGGCCTCGTCCTGCTCCAGGACGGGCTTGTGGTTCTGCAGGTACTCGTCGGAATTGTAGACCGAAAAGGGATCGTCCTCGGCGTATTTTTGGCCGCCGAAATAATGGCCGCGCTCGTCGAGGAAGAACTTGGCCAAATCGAGATAAACGCGCCTGCCGGTCACCCGGTAGAGCTTGACCAGGCCGATCTCGATCTCCTGGTGGCCGGGAAAGCCGCGGCGCTGCCCCGGGCCGGTCCCGAAGGTCCGCAGAAGAAGGGCGGCGTTCTTTTCGGCGATCGCGAGGAAGGTCCGCTTGCCCGTGGCCTGGAAGTGGGCCACGGCCGCCTCGTACATGTGGCCGACGTTGTAGAGCTCGTGGCTGACCCGCAGGTTCGACCAGCGCTCGGGGCCCGCGCCCGGAGCCGGATTGGCGGGGTCAACGGTCCGGGTCGTAAAGAGATAGCCGTCCGGCTCCTGGGCCTTGGCGATCAGGGCGATGAGGTCGTCGAGCGTCTTATCGAGGGCGGCGTCGGGATGGAGGCGCAGGGTGTAAGCGGCGGCCTCCATCGATTTATAGATGTCCGAATCGTTGTATCGCTTGCCCTTGTAGGCCCCGGGCATGAGCTTGGCGGCCTTGCGGAAATTGTCGACCCGGCCGGTCTCCTCGTTCATCCGCAGGGCGTAGGGGACGGAGACGGTCCGGTTCGTCTCGAGCCGGGGCGCCCAGAAGGCGTCCGTGAAGCGGACGTCCGTAAAAGGAACGGGGCGGATGGGATAGTCGAGGGGAGCCGGGGCGGCCGGGGGCGAAGCGGGGCTCGAAGCGGACGAGGACGGCGCCGCCGATCGGCCGCGGCAGCCGGCCAGGGCCAGGACAAGGGCCAGAACAAGGACTTTCTTCATGGGACCTCCGAAGATTAACTATACCACAGGGGGGAGGATTCGATTATAATCGCGGGCATGAGCGGGCCTTGGCTCATCCTCGTTGGCGTCGCCGCCGGGGTCTTCGCCGGCCTTTTCGGTATCGGCGGCGGCATCATCATCGTGCCCTCGCTCATCCTGCTCGCCGGCTTCCCCCTGGTCAAAGCGACGGGAACGTCGCTCGCGGCCATCCTGCTCCCGGTCGGCATCCTGGGCGTCATCGCCTATTGCCGGGCCAAGGTCATCGACCTCCGGGCCTCAGCCTTCATCGCGGCGGGGCTCCTTGTTACGGCGGCTGGCGGGGCCTGGCTGGCCAACACGCTGCCCGCCGAATTGATGCAGAAATTCTTCGCCGTTTTCTGCCTCTACGTCTGCTGGAACTTCATCGATCCGGCCCGGCGCTACCGGAAATGGCGGGGCCTCACGGTCACGATCAAGCCGGAGCCCGAGACGGACCCTCATCCGTCACCGTGGCCGCTCATCGGCATCGGATTGCTGGCCGGGGTCATGGCCGGCATGTTCGGCATCGGCGGCGGCAACATCATTGTGCCCATGCTGACGCTGGCCCTGCGCTATCCGCCCAAACGGGCCATCGCCACCTCGCTCGGGGCCATCCTTTTCCCGTTCGGCATCCCGGGGGTGATCATATACTCCAAGGCGGGCAACCTCGACCTCGCCGCCGCGGCCTGGATCGCCGGGGGGCTTTTCCTCGGCACCGTCTTCGGCGCGCTCATCACCATCCGTCTGCAGGGCCGGACGGTCAAGCTCTTCTACGGGCTCTTCCTCATCTTCGTCGCCGCCTGGTTCCTGTTCTTAAAGTCCCTCCTCGGATCCCTTTAGGGCTTCTCTAGGCTGCGAGGGACGGCGGGGACCTTGAAGAGCTTGCCCGAGGCCCGGGCGACCTCGTTCCCGGCGGCATCGAGGAGCTCGCTCTCGGCCAGGACGATCCGGCCCTTGTCCTCGACGAACCGGCCTTTGAGCGTATAGGCGACGCCGGTCGAGGCCGGCTTGATATAGCGCACGGTCATCTCGCCTGTAACGCACATGATGCCTTTGGCGCCGACGGCATAGATCATCGCTTCGTCGAGCACCGTCGCCAGCAGGCCGCCGTGGACGATCCCGGCCCAGCCCTGGAAATGCGGGGCGAACGCCACTTCGGCCTCGGACCGGCCTTTTCCCGGATCGGTCCGGAGGCGGAGCTTCAAGCCGATCGGGTTTCTCTCGCCGCAGACAAAGCAGGCCCGGTCGTCGCGGAACGTGCTCTCCATAACTCTCTCCTGCGGTCTCGTTTAACACACTTTAGAGGCCCCGGCAAGCCGGAATGGGCGCCGGAAAAAGCGGGCGACACGTACCGGGTACATGTCCCCGTCGAGCGGCCCCTGTTCACGGAGCCGGGGAGGTTGCGATTTTTTAGCGGCGGATCTATGTTAAGGCTTGTGGAGGGAGCGATGAAGACGTCCCCTATCCCCTTGCGCACCCTTATCCTGGCGGCCGCCGCCGCGGCCGTCCTGTCTCTCGCCGCGTCGACCCCCGCCGACGACCCCTGGGACCAGGCGGCGGCGAACGGCGAGCTCGCGCAAAAAGCCGTCCAGTTCTGCCGGCGCTTCGCCCGGGGCTGGCTCGTCCAGGCCGACCCCCGCTCGGGCCTCCTGCCGCGCAACCTGACCGGCGACGCCTACTGGAACGCCAAGGACAGCGCCGCCGACAATTACCCCTTCGTCGTCCTCACGGCCCAGGTCCTCGACGACCTCTATCTCAAGGACGCCGCCCGGACGATCCTGGAGCGCGAGATCAAGCTCACCTCTCGGGTCGGCGCGCTGCCCGACGACTTCCTCTTCGCGACCCAAGCCTTCCGGACGGCCGAGCCCGACCTCGAGGCGATCACCTTCGGCGCGGCGGAATACGCCAAGGACGGCCTTCTGCCCATCAGCGAGTGGCTGGGGCCGTCGCCCTGGCTCGACCGGATGAAGGACCTCGTCGGCGGCGTCTTCCAGAACGCGAAGATCGCGACGCCTTCCGGACCCATCCCGTCGGAGGACGTGGAGGTCGCGGGCGACATTCTCCAGGCCGCGAGCCGGCTCTTCTGGATGACCGGCGACGGGCAGTACGCGGAGTGGGCCTTCCGCCTGGCCGACCATTTTCTCGTTCAGGCGGACCTTCTCGACCGCGACCTGCTGGTCCTTCGCGACCACGGCTCGGAGATCGTCGGCGGCCTCTCGGAAGCCTGCGTCCTGGCTTTCTATGAGGACCCCGGGCGCTGGGCGTCCTACCGGCCCCGCTTCCGGACCGTCCTCGACCGGGTGCTCGGGCTCGGCCGGAACGCCGACGGCCTTCTCTACAACTCGATCGATCCGCGGGCGGGGAAAGCCGTCAACACGAAGCTGGCCGACACGTGGGGCTATGTCTTTAACGCCTACCTGACCATGGCCCTCCTCGATCCCGAAGGCGGGCGGTACAGGGACGCGGCGGCCCGGGCCCTGGCCTCGATCGCCAAATACAAGGGCTACGACTGGGAGGCCGGAAGCGCCGACGGCTACGCCGACGCGATCGAAGGCGCGCTCAACCTCCTCGCCCGCCTCCCGGACGCCGCGGCGGCCGCGTGGGCCGACGACGCCATCGGCTTCCTCTACCGCAAGCAGCGGGCCGACGGCATCCTCGAAGGCTGGCACGGCGACGGCAACTCGGCCCGGACGGCTCTGATGTACGCGCTTTGGAAGACCCAGGGAACGGCCGCGTCGCCCTGGCGTGACGACCTGCGTCTCGGGGCCGTCCGCGGTGCCGACGGCAGCCTTTCGGTCTCGCTCGCGGCCGATTGGCCCTGGACGGGGGCCCTCCGCTTCGACCGGCCCCGGCACCGGGCCCTCATGCACATGCCCTTTGACTATCCGAGGATCAACCAGCTCCCGGAGTGGTTTACGGTCGAGCCCCTGGCCAAGTACGAGGTTAGCGTCAGCGGCGCGCCGGTCCAGGTCGTCGACGGGACCGGCCTTTACGCTTATCCGCTCACGCTTCGCCCCGAGGCTCCGGTCCGGTTGACCATCAAGAAGATCGTCGATCCGGCGGCGCCGAAGCTCCGGACGATGAGATATTCGCCGCGGCCGAAGGCGGCCGCCGTCCGCTGGCAGAAGGACGTCCGGGCCAAGCTGGCCCGGCTCCTACGCATCGACGATCTCATGCGGGCCAGGCCCCCTCTGGCGACGACGGTGCTCGCGACATCGGAACGGCCGGCCTATGTCCTCCAGGAGGTCGAGATCTCGTCGACGCCGGGCCGGCGGACCAAGGCCATGCTGTCGCTCCCCCGCGGCTGGAGGCAGCCCTTTCCGGCCGTCGTCTGTATCCACGGCCACGGCGGCGACCGCCGCACGACCTACGAGGACGCCCGGATCTACAAGACCTTCGCCACGGAGCTGGCCCAGCGCGGCTATGCCACCGCGACCGTGGACGTCGGCCAGCACGAGATCTATGAGCCCGGGCGGACGCTCGTCGGCGAGCGGCTCTGGGACCTCATGCGGGCCGTCGACCTCCTGGCCTCCCAGAAGGGCGTCGACACGAGCCGGATCGGCTGCGCCGGCCTGTCCCTCGGCGGGGAGATGTCCATGTGGCTCGCCGCCATGGACACGCGCATCGCCGCCTGCGTCTCGAGCGGCTTCCTGACGGTCATGGACCAGATGGAGCGGGACCACTGCATGTGCTGGAAGCTCGACGGGCTCCGCGAGCGGGTCGACTTCGCCGACATCTTCGCCCTTGTCGCGCCGCGGCCCCTCCAGTGCCAGAACGGCCTGCGCGAGCCGCCGACCCAGTTCTTGGTCCCGCTCGCGCGGGAGGCCCTGCGGGAGATCCGGCCGATCTACGCCGACCTGGGGGCTCCCGGCAACGTCGCCCTGGACGTCCATCCCGGCGCTCACGAGATCGACCTTCCCGCCCTGCTCGCGTTCTTCGAGGAGCGCCTGGACCCGGGCCGGCCGCTGCGCTGACCGGGCGCCCGCTTGCCGGCCGGCCGTGTTGTCTTTATAATGGTCCGAGACATCCGCCGCGGGAGAGGAGAGACGCCATGACCGAACTCGCCGCCGACGCGACCGTCCTGGCCCTGTTCAAGGCCAGCGACGCCCTGCTCCGCGGACACTTCAAGCTGACCTCGGGCAAGCACTCCGAATGGTACTTCGAGAAGATCCGGCTCATCGAAAAGCCGGCCGCGCTCGAGAAGATCGTCGATCTGCTGGCGGCGAAGATCCGCCGTGAGGTCCCCGACTTCGATTATGTCGTCTCCCCCGCCTACGGGGCCATCGCCATCGGCTTCCTGGCCGCGCTCAAGCTGGGCAAGAAATTCGCCTTCACCCAGCGCGGGGCCGACGAGAAGATGACCATCCGTTCGGGTTTCTCCGGCCTGGACGGCTCGCGGGCCGTCATCGTCGAAGACATCTTGACGACCGGCGGCTCGATCCAGGAGGTCCTGGCCTGCCTCGGTGAGCGTCAGGTCGCGGCCGCCGGGATCTACGTCCTCGTCGACCGCACCGCCGGGTCGGTCATGATCGAGGGCCGCCCGGTCGGGAGCCTTCTCGCGCTCAAGGTCGAGGCCTTCGAGCCGGACGCTTGCCCCTTCTGCGCCAAGGGCCTCCTGCTCACCAAGCCCGGCGCTTCGGATAAGAAAGTCTGAGTCCTACTTCCCGGCCGCGACGTCGGCCGGCGACGGGCCGCCCTCGACGGCCTGCGCCTTTTTCTTCTTCCGGGCCAGGCCCTCGGCGACCACGTAGAACGACGGGACGACGACCAGGCTCAGGATGGTCGACAGGACCAGGCCGCCGATGACGGCGATGCCCATGGGCCGGCGGATCTCCGCGCCCGAGCCCAGGCCCAGGGCCGGAGGGATGGCCGCCATCAGGGTCGCCGTGGCCGTCATCAGGATCGGCCGCAGCCGGATGGGCCCCGCCTTCTCCATGGCCTCCCGGGGCGCGAAGCCCCTGGCCTTGAAGGCGTTGGCGTAATCGACGAGGATGATCGAGTTCTTCTTGACGATGCCCATGAGCAGGAGCAGCCCGATCATGCTGAAGATGTTCAGGGATTGGCCGGCGACGAGGAGGGCGAAGGCCGCGCCGGCGATCGACAGCGGCAGGATGGTGATGATCGTGACCGGGTCCTTGAAGGAGTTGAACTGCGAGGCCAGGATCATGTAGGCGATGGCGATGCCCAGGAACATGGCGAAGAGGAGCGAGCTCATCGATTCCCGGAAAGCCATGCTCGAGCCGCCGAGGACGACCCGGTAGCCGACCGGGAGCGTCCGGCCGAGGTCCTCGATGATCCGCAAGGCCTCGCCCTGGGAATGGCCGGGGGCGACGTTGGAGTAGAGCGAGATGGCCCGCTCCCGGTCGCGCCGGGTGATGGCCTGGAGGGCGGCCTGCTCCTCGAAGATGACCAGCGAGGAGAGCGGCACGAGCTCGCCGTTGCGGGCCCGGACGCGAAGGCGCGAGATATCCTCCGGCCGGGAGCGCTGGCCGGCCATCAGCTTGAGCCTGACGTCGAGGCGGCGGCCGCCCGTGCTGTACTTGCCCACCCGGATGCCGCCGATGAGGGCGTTGATGGTCGTGGCCACCTCGTCGACGGAAACGCCGACGTCGGCGCAGACGGCTCGGTCCGGCGTCACGCGCAGCTCGGGCATGCCGACCCGGTAATCGGAGTCGAGGTCGGTGACGGCGCCGCTCCCCGTCAGCTCCTCCATGAGCTTCTGGCTCAGCGGCACGAGCTGGTTCCAGTCGGCGCCGCGGACGGAGAACTCGATCGGGAAGCCGCGCTGGGCCGTGAAGCCCTGCTGGGAGGTGTCCTGGATGACCGCCCGGACGCCGGGGATGGCGTTGAGCTCGCGCCGGAGCACCGCCGAGAATTCGGCCTGGTCCATTCGCCGGTCTTTCGGCGGGACCAAGGTCAGGAACATCATCCCGGAATTGACCCCCCCGCCGCCGCCCATGCCGCCGACGAAGCTGAACGTCTGCTGGACCTCGGGGTGTGTGTTGACCGTGTCCTCCGCCTTGACGAGCAAGGCGTCGGTCTCGGTGATGTCCGACCCGACGGCCGTCTGGATGCGGACCATGACCCGGCTCTGGTCCTGGGAGGGCACGAACTCGCTCGGCAGGGTGGCGAAGATGACGATGGCCGCGACGAAGAGGGCCAGCCCCAGGACCAGGATGAGGCCGGGCTTGCGCAGGGCGCCGTGGAGGACGCGGCTATAGAAGGCCTCGAGCTTGCGGAAGCCGCGGTCGACGGCCAGGCCGATCTTGTTCCGGCCTTCCCGCGTCGTCTTGAGGAACTGCGAGCACCGGGCCGGGGCCAAGGTCACGGCCTCGACATACGACAGGAGGACGCACAGGCAGAGGGTGATGCCGAACTGGAGGAAGTAGCGGCCGATGATGCCCTTCATGAAGACGACCGGCAGGAAGATGGCCACGACGGCCAGCGTCGCGGCCAGGGCGGCGAAGGCGATCTCCTTCGTCCCTTCGAGGGCCGCCGGCACCAGGGCCTTGCCGCCCTCGCGGTGGCGGAAGATGTTCTCCATGACCATGATGGCGTCGTCGACGACGATGCCGACGGCCAGGGCCAGGGCCAGCAGGGTGAACGTGTTGAAGGTGAAGCCGAGGAAATAGATGATGGCCACCGTGCCCAGGAGCGACATGGGGATGGCCAGGATGACGTTGAGCGTGCTCGACAGCGATCCCAGGAAGAGCCAGCAGACGAAGGCCGTCAGGACGACCGAGAGGAGGAGCTCGAACTGGATCTCGTTGACCGACTCCCGGATGAACTTCGTGCTGTCGTTGGTGATCCCCACGGTCATGTCGGGCGGCAGGGTCTTGGCGTACTCGTCGATGGCCGCCCGGACGTTCCTGGCCAGGGCCACGGCGTTGGAGCCGCGCTGCTTCTTGATGCCGATGCCCTGGGCCGGGCCGCCGTCCATGCGGGCCAGCCGCCGGACGTCCTCGAAGCCGTCCTCGACCAGGGCGACATCGCTGAGGTAGAGGGGGCTGCCGTTGACCTCGCGGACGACGATCTGGCGCAGGGTCTCGAGATCGACCGCCTCGCCGAGGACGCGGACGTTGACCTCGCGGCCCGTCGTCTCGAGCCGCCCGGCCGGCAGCTCGATGTGCTCGCGCTGAAGGGCGGCGATGACGTCGCTGACGGTCAGGCCTTTCTCGTCGAGCCGGGCCGCATCGAGCCAGATGCGGATGTTCCGTTCGAGCGTGCCCATCAGCGAGATCTCGCCGATCCCGGGGATCGTCTGGAGCTTCTCCTTGAGGCCGTAGCGGACGTAGTCGCTGAGGACCCGCTGAGGGAAGGGGCCGCCGAGCCGGGCCATCATGATGGGCTGGTCCTCGGGGTTCTGCTTGGAGCAGATCGGCGGGTCCATGTCGCGGGGCAGGCGGCGCTGGGCCTGGGAGACCTTGGCCTGAACGTCCTGGAGGGCCAGGTCGACGTCGCGCGAGAGCTCGATCTCGACGGTGATATTGGCCGAGCCCTGGCGCGAGCTCGAGGTCAGGGTCCGGACGCCCTCGACCTGGATGAGGGCCTCCTCGAGGGTCTCCACGACCTCGTTCTCCATGACCTCCGGGGCCGCCCCTTCCCAAGTGGCGGAGACGTTGATCGTGGGGAAATCGACGTCCGGGAACTGGCTGATGCCGATCCGCCCTCCGGCGACGAGGCCGAAGACGACAGTGGCGGCCATGAGCATCCAGGCCAGGACGGGCTTGCGGACGCAGGATTCGGTGAGGTTCATGGGCGCGGTCCTTTATTTCTTTTCGGGGACGGCCGGCGCCGCGGCCGGCGCGCCGATGCGGACGAGGGCGCCGTTCGAGAGGGCCTCGGCGCCGCGGACGACGAGCTTCTCGCCTCCGTTGAGGCCGGAGAGGACCTCGACGCGGCCGTCGGCCGAGCGCATGCCCAGGGTCAGGATGCGCTCCACCGCCGCGTCGCCCTCGACGACATAGGCCAGGAAGCCGCGCTCGCTCGGGCGGACGGCCGCGACGGGGATGACCGGGGCCTGGCCGGCCGAGGCCACGGGGACGGAGATCTCGGCGAACGAGCCCGGCCGGAGGCTCTTGTCGCCGGGATCGTCGATGTTGGCGGTGATGTCGACGAGACGGGAAGTCGCGTCGGCCGATTCGGCGACATGGACGACCTTGGCGGTGAACTCGCGGCTCGCCTCGCGGACCCGGAACTTGGCGTCCTGCCCGGGCTTGATCCGGGCGGCGTCGCGCTCGGGGACGCGGAACCGGAGAAGGAGCGGGTCGCGGCGGACCAGGGTCGCCAGGACCGTGCCTGTCTGGACGTATTGCCCGGTCTGGACGGTCCGGGTCTGGATGATGCCCGAGATCGGCGCCTTGACGAAGGCGTCGCGGAGGTTGAGCTTGGCCTGGTTGAGGGCCGAGCGGGTCTGGGCGACCTCGGAGGCGGCGGTCAGGACCTTCGTCCGCCAGGTCTCGACCTCTTCCCCGGGGATGAGCCCGGGGTTCTGGGTGATGACCGTTTCGCGCCGCTTGAGCCCGGCCTCGGCGTCGGCCTTGGAGGCCTCGGCTTTCTCGAAGGCGGCCTGGGCCGACTCGACCGCCAGGCGGTAGCGCTCGGTCTCGATCTCGACGAGCGTCCGGCCGGCCGCGGCGTACTCGCCTTCGGCGAAGAGGACCCGGTCGACGGCGCCGGAGACGCGGGCCGTCACCTGGACCTTTTCGAAGGCCTCGACCGAGCCGACGGCCGAGACGGTATAGACGAGCGAGCGGACCGGGACCTCTTCGACATCGACGGGGAAGACGACGCGACCCCGCCCTCCGCCGGGAGCCTGGGAGGCGGACGCTTTCTTCTTACAGGCGCCGGCCGTGACGACAAGAACGGCCGCTGCGGCGGCGAGAGCGATGAGCTTCTGGTGCTTGAGTTCGATCACTTGATTGGCTCCTTCCCGAAGGGGTCGAGTCCCAGGGCCGCTTCGAGGTTGAGGAAGGCGACGCCCAGGCCGTACCGTTCCTGGACAAAAGCGACTTCCGCCTCGAAAAGCTTGACATTGGCGTCGGCCACCTCGAGGGCGGAGGCGAGGCCCTGGCGGTAGAGTTCGGTCGTTTCGGCGGCGTTTTTCTTGGCCACCTCGTGGGCGACGGTGGCCTGCTTGAGCGAAGCCCGCTGGTTGGCCAGCGAGACCAGGGACTGGCGGACCTGGACGTCCACCTGGCGCATCGCCGCCCGGTAATCCAGGTCGGCCAGCCGGGCCAGGGCCCGCTGTTCCTTCTGCTGGCCGAAGCGGGCGCCGCCGTCGAAGAGGTTCCAGCTCAGGGTCGCGCCCAGGCTCCAGTTCCAGTTCCTGTTGTTGAAGCTGGCTTCGTTCGTCAGGCTGTACCGGCCGGAGGCGCTGAGCGACGGGACCCAGCCGAGCATCGGCAGCCTGGCCAGGGCGCGCCGGGACGAGGCCTCCCAACGGAGCGAGCTGAGGTCGAGACGGCGGGCCAAGGCCTCTTCGACGAGGGCCTCGGTGTCGGCGGCCTCGGCCGCCGCCGCCTCGATCAGGAACTCCGGCACGATGAGCGGGGCGCGGACGGCCTCGGGCGCGTCGAGGAGATGGCCGAGCTGGAGGAGGGACGTTTCGACCTCTCCTTTGACCTGGGTCAGCCCGACCTCGGCCGTGGCGTACTCGAGCTCGGCCCGGGTGACATCGTTGACGGACGCGAGTCCGGCCGAGAACCGGGCCTTGGCGGCGTCGAGGTTCTGCCCGGCGAAAGCGAACCGCCGGGCCGAGGCTTCCTGGACTTGGGATGTGCCCAAAGTGGCCAAATAGGCCTGGCTGACCTCGAAGGCCAGCTGCCGCCGTCCCTCCGTGGCGGCCGCCACGTCGGCGTTCCGCTGGGCGCGCAGGGCGGCGAGGCTGGTCAAGCTCCGGGCGTCGAAGAGGGTTTGGCTGAGGGCGAAGGTCTCCGAGAGGGCGTTGTAGCGCTGGATGATGACCTCGGTCTCGCCGACGACCCGGCGTGTTTCATAGGCCCGGCGGGTATAGGTGCCCGTGCTGGTCACCGTCGGCAGGAAGAACGACCGGGCCTGGGCGACCCGGGCGTTGGCCGCGGCCTCGCTCTCAAACGTCTGCAAGGACCGTTCGTTCCTTTCCAAAGCCAGCGCGACCGCCCTGTCGAGCGTCAGCGGCTGGTCCTGGGCCGCGAGCCGGGGGACAAGGAGGAGGAACAGACTAAAAGATGCCGCGCCGGGGTGCCTGGCCCGGCCGGTCTGGGATATCTCTGCCATCGTCGCGTCTCCTCGAGCGCGGGGCCGTCCGCGGGGCCCCGGAGCCGGAATGAAATACAGGACTATACCATAAGAATTTAGGACGTCCTAACGGCCCTTTTCTTCCCCGTTCTTCGGGGAAGGCCGGGCGTCCGGGAAGAGCCTCCGAGGACCCCCGTCTAAAGGGGTGGGCAGGGGGACACGTACCCCAGGTACATGTCCCCGGTCGGGACGGGGATATGTCCCGCCCCGGTGCGTGTCCCCGATCTGCTGCAGAACGGAAGGAGGCGCATATGAGGGCAAAGGAGATCTTAGCCGCTGGGCTTTTAATGGTCCTCGCGACCGCCGTACTATTCTGGGCCTTTCCAAGCCCGAAGGCCTCGCCCCGCCAGGCCCCGGCGGGCTCCGACCTCGACAAGAAGGTCCGGGCTTTCCTCGACGGTCACGCCGGCCGGTGGCGGGACATGAACGTGTCCGAAGCGGACGGCGAGATCCTTTACGACCTCGTCCTCAAGAACAAATACACCCGGGCCCTGGAGATCGGCACGTCGACCGGCCACTCCGGGATCTGGATCGCCTGGGCCTTGAGCAAGACGGGCGGCAAGCTCATCACCGTCGACATCGACGAGGGCCGCCACAACGAGGCCGTGGCCAACTTTCGCGAGGCCGGGCTCGACGCCTGGATCGACGCCCGTTTGGCCGACGCCCACGACCTCGTCCCCGCCCTTGCCGGGCCGTTCGACTTCGTCTTCTGCGACGCCGACAAGGACTGGTATAAGAACTACTTCGTTGCCGTTCTGCCCAAGCTCACGGCCGGCGGCTGCTTCGCCGCCCACAACGTCTCGGCCCGGATGCGGCGGGGCGGCTGGGGCAGCGGCGACTTCGTCGAGCACGTCCTCTCCCTCCCGTTCATGGAGACGGCGTTCGACGAGCGCAGCTGGGCGGGGATGTCGGTCAGCTACAAGCGGGCCGAGAAGTGAGCCCGGCCCGCCCGCCTACCACTTCTTGAATTTCCAGAAGACGTAGAAACCGACCACAGAGACCGCGGCCAGGCCCATGATGATCCAGAAGGCCGGGTGCTCCCGGAGGCCGAAGGGCAGGACCACGTTCATGGAG
>CAYOYQ010000057.1:0-15544 GCA_964408215.1 uncultured Eubacteriales bacterium | reverse complement strand
CCTGCTCGGCCACGAACTCGCGGATGGTCTTGTGATTCTGGGCGTATTTCTCGTCGGCGGCCGGGACGATGTGGTCGAGGACGATGACGATCTTCGCCGGGGCCTTGACCCTCTTGACGCCGAGCTTGCGGAACTCCTTGATGATGGCCGCCGAGTTGTCGTGGGACAGGACGTAGTCCGGGGAGACCGAGACGACCTCGCCGGCCACGACGTCCTTGCCGGCCTTGCGGCCGAGGACCTTTTCCGAAAGCGTTCGACCCACGTGCGCCCTCCTGGCCTTCTCATTTTATGGGCGCATCAAGGTCTTGTCAACGAAACGCGGAAAGGGCCGCGGTGAGGGCGGCGAGAAGGGCTATCGAGCCCGATTTGGAAAATTCTAGCCGGGACGCGTGGCGGTCGAGGGACGGCGGGGAGCGGACTCTGGGGAGCGACCATCAGAAGCGCGACGGAGCGACCCGGAGGAGCGCTTGTGGGAAATACCTTCAGAAAGCACTCGCCTAAGAGATTTCGCAGAATCGGGCTTCGGGCACTCAGCCCAATTCTGCAGGTCCGCTGCGAAGACTCCGCTCCCCGCCGGAGGGCGAGATAGCCCTCGAGCCGACCAGCGGCCCATCGCGTTTATTCTAACCAGACCTTGATGACGGCCCCGTCCTCCTCGATCTCGACCAGGGCCAACGGGCCGGCCTTTTTGAGCGCAGCCCAGACGGCCTTGAGGTCGATCTCGCAGTCGCCGTCGTCGACCTTGAAATGCCGGCTGTCGCCGCAGGCGAGGAGGACCTCGATCAGGGCGACGGGCAGGGTCAGCTTGACCCTGGCGTCCCGGGAGTCGCTGTCCTGGATCAGGACCTTGAGCCACTTCACCTCGCCGCCCCTTTCGACGGCCGGGGCGGCGCTCTGGTTGACCGCCCGCTGAATGACCCTGAAGTCCTTGTCGTTCGCGGCGGCCGGAACGGCCCTCGAGGCGAGGCCGAGCCCGAACACGGCCAGGATGATGAGCGTCGTTCGTGTCTTTGTCATGGGTCTCTCCCTGTCGTCCGGTTTCAATCGATCCAGATCTCGAAGACCGTGCCGTCCTCGCCGGCGATCCGGAGGATGCTCTCCTTGGACCTGACCAGCTCGTTCATGATCTTGTTGACGTCGTAGCCCTTCTTGCGCATAGCCGCCTTGTCGTCTTCGTCGAGGGCGCTCAGGGCCAGGTCGGCCAGGGCGAAGGGGATATTGAGCGAGAAGACCGGCTCCTTCCGGCCGGCGCCGCGGATGCGGATGTGCAGGGTCCGGGCCGTCGTCACCGCCCGGGGCGCCCGCTCCTCGGCGGATTTCAGGCTCTCGGGCGAGATCCGCAGCAGGGCGATCCGGGCCCGGTCGAGGAGCTCGGGGTCGGTCTCCGTCTCGACGATCCTCTTCAGGACCGGAGCGGCCTTGGCGGCGATCTTCTTGTCCGAGACGAAGCTGAGCTTGTAGGCGGCGTAATAGCTGACGACCTTGCTCGCGACGCCGAGCCGGCTCTCGATCTCCCGGAGCGCCGAGGCCTCGCCTTCCTGATAGAGATCGAAGGCGATGTCGACGATCCGGCCCTCGGCCTCTTCGACGAGGTTGGCCGGGGCCGCGGGGAGCCCGATGAACTCTTTGTAGATCCTCAGGGCCTCCCGCTGCCGGCCGCCGAGGCTGTTCAGGCACTCTCCTTTATAGAAGAGGGCCTGGCCGGACCAGGGACTGGCCGGGAATTTCCCCCGGAGCTCGTCGATCTTGTCCAGGGCGCCCTTCCAATCCTTGTCGAAGACGAGGAGCTTGGCCTCCCGGAAAAGCGCCTCGTCGGGCGTCCGCTGGTCCTCCGGAGGGGCCCCCGCGGCCGCGAGCGGCGCCGCCCCCAGGACCAGGGCGATGACGGCGATCAGGATGGTTTTTCTCATGTCAGACCCCGCTTTCGAGCTCTCTCTTGACCAGATTGATCTTGAGGAGGAGCTGGCGCTCTTCGACCAGGTCCTTGATCCGGGCGAGCTCGGCCGCGGACAGCTCCTCGCTGATGTCGGAAAGCTCGCGGAACAGAACCTCGATCTGATCGCAAAGGACCTTGGCTTTGGCCATCTGGAACCTCTCCAGCTGGCCGTTGAGATATTTCTTCCTCTGCAGGAGGTCCCGGGCCCGCTCGGCGCGGACGGCGGCAGGCACGACCGGGCCCTCCTCCCCCGACCCGAACACGTCGAGGAGCATGTACTGGCTCTTCTCCAGGTAATCCAGGGTGCCCCGGCGGGCCATCTCGAGCTCGGCCCGGTCCAGGAACTCGCCTGAGGCATGATAGGCGCTGGCCGCGTCCGGGCGCCCCCCAGGCGCTCTCAGGACGAAGTACATGGCCGCGGCGCCGACGACGAGGCCGGCGGCCAGCCCGGCCAGGGCCGGTCTCAGCCGTAAGCTCCAGAGCCAGCCCCACGGGCCGGAGGCGCGCCGGACGTGTTCGGTCCGCCGCGGCCCGGCCAGGGCCTTGTCCGCGATCAGGCCGGGCAGGGCTTCCCAATCGACGGAGTTGGAGGCGCGCCGGATCTCGTCCCGGACGGCCTCGGTCTCCTTCAGGAAGAATTTCATTTCGTCGTCGCTTTTCATGGTTCCATCCCCAAGACCGGAGCGAGGCGCTTGCGCAGGTTCTGGACGGCCTTGAAGTGCAGGGACTTGGCCGTCCCGACCGAGATCTTCAGGACCTCCGAGATCTCGTTGAAGGCCAGCTCGTTGTAGTGCCGCATGACGAAGACCATCCTCTGGCGCTCGGCCAGCGTCTCGACCGACCGGGTGAAGGCGCTGCGCAGGTCCGAAGCGGCCGAATCGCCGCCCTTATCCATGACGGCGATGGGGATCTCTTCGACCCGCCGGCCCGTCTCTCCTTCCTGCCTTTTCCTGCGCCGCCTCCGGTAGCTGTCGATGCTGATGTTCTTGGCCATTTCGAGGAGCCAGCCCTGGAAGGAGCTGCCCTGACGGTAGAGCCCCGCCTTCTGGTAGAGCCGGAGGAACGTCTCCTGGACGGCGTCCAGGGCATCCTCCCGGTCGCGGAGGATCGAATAGGCCATGACGAACACCTTCTGCTGGTAAAGCCGGATGACCGTCATGAACGCCTCGCGGTCCCCGCCCTGGACGCGCCTGAGGAGGGCGGCGATCTCCGCCGCCTCGGTCTGCGGACGCGCCGGGCTGTCGATCATGGGACCTCACAGGCTACAACGAAGCCGTTTCCCCTAAAGTTTACTCTAAAAATCGACAAAATCACGAGAATCACCCGGCCAGAGGGGCGGCCGCGGAAGAAGGGACCGAGGGGTATCCCGGAGTGAGCATAAAGCGGTGAATTAGCCGTCATCGGCCGGAGACCTACGATCTGGCTCCGGACCGGGACGGCGTGAAGATTCACCGCAGCGAACGGAGCGGATCCCCGAGGCCCCTCCGCGGCCGAACGGAGAGGAGACGAGGATGCGATTCAGGAGGCGGCTAGTACCGCGGAAAGCTTCTGCGGTCGCCGCCGCCGCCGGGGCGCCGGTCGGACCCGGGCCTCTCGGCGCGGGGGCGGGCGTCGTTGACGATGAGCTTGCGGCCGTCGAATTCGGTGCCGTGGAGCTTGCCCTTGGCTTCCTGGGCCGCTTCGGGGGTAGCCATCTCGACGAAGCCGAAGCCGCGGCCCTGGAGGATGTTGACCGAGGCAACCTCGCCGTATTGCGCGAACAGCTGTTTCAGCGCGTCTTCGGCGGTCCTGAAGTTGAGGTTGCCCACATAGAGCTTTGCAAAGGACATTCCGCATACCTCCTGTCGCCCGCCAGGACCGCCCGCTCGGGCGCCGGCCCGGCGGCGGGTGAGGTCATTGTGCGTCAAACCGGCGTTTGAAATCAAGCCGCCTTCGGTGTAGATTGGAACCCCCGGAACGAGGAGCCCGTCATGCGAAGATCCGCCTATGTCGGACTGATCATCCTGTTCTTTGTCCTGCTCGCCGCGGCCGGCCTGTTCTTCATCGTCCTCGAGGACTTCAGCGGCTCGACAGTGGAGGTCCCCGGTCGGGGCTACCTCGAGCTCCGCCTGGCCGGGCCGGTCGAGGAGATCGTCCCGTCGGAAAGCCTGCCCTCGGTCCTCCTCGGCCTGAGGGCCCTGTCCATGCACGACTTCTGGGCGAACATGCGCAAGGCCAAGGTCGACGCGCGGATCCAGGCCGTCCTCCTCCGCGTCGGCACGCTCCAGTGCGACTGGGCCAAGGCCAACGAGATGCGGGAGACGATCCTGGACTTCCGCCGCAGCGGCAAGAAGGCCATCGCCTACATCGAGGAGGCCCCCGACTGCGACCTGGAGTATTTCGTGGCCACGGCTTGCGACCGGATCGTCCTCCACCCCCTCGGCTGGATGGGGGTCAACGGGCTCGGCGGCTACGTCCCCTTCTTCAAGGGAACGCTGGACAAGCTCGGCCTCAAGGCCGAGTTCGAGCATGTTGAAGAATACAAGACGGCCTACAACATGTTCACGGAAAAGGGCTTCACACCGGCCCACCGGGAGGAGATGGGCTCCTATTACGGGGACGTCTTCGCCCAATACGTCTCTACGGCGGCCAAGGCCCGGGGCAAGACCGAAACCGAGTTCCGGGCCCTCATCGACCACGGCTTCTTCCAGGGCGTCAGGGCCAAGGAGGCCGGGCTGGTCGACGACTGCCTCTACGAGGACGAGGTCGCGGGGCTCCTGGCCAAGGACGGCCGGCCGCTCACCCGGGTCCGGTTCGAGGACTACACCCGGGTCCGCCCCGCTTCGGTCGGGCTCGAGACGGGCCGGCACAAGGTCGCCGTGGTCTACGCCGTCGGCACGATCATGACCGGCGAGAGCCTGGCCCCGGTGATGGGCGGGTCGACGGTGGCCCGCTGGATCCGGACGGCCCGTCTCGACCCCTCGGTCGGGGCCATCGTCCTGCGCGTCGACAGCCCCGGCGGCTCGTCGGTCGGGTCGGACGTCATCTGGCGCGAGGTCGACCTGGCCCGGAAGGCTAAGCCCGTCGTCGTCTCGATGTCCGACGTCGCCGGCTCGGGCGGCTACTGGATCGCCATGGGCGCGACGAAGATCGTGGCCCAGCCGCAGACCCTGACCGGCTCGATCGGCGTCCTGGCCGGCAAGTTCAGCGTCGACGGCCTGCTCGCGAAGCTCGGCGTCACATCCGAAAAGTTCACCTTCGGCGAGCACGCGGACGTGTTCTCGCTCTTCCGGCCGTTCACCGACGAGGAGCGCAAGGTCCTCAAGGGCGAGATCCTCTGGGCCTACGAGCAGTTCCTGGCCAAGGCGGCCGAGGGACGGGGCCTCACCCGGGACGAGGTCAACGCCGTCGGCCGGGGCCGCATCTGGACGGGCCGGCAGGCCAAGGACCTCAAGCTCGTCGACGAGCTCGGCGGCTTGACGATGGCCATCGGCGTCGCCAAGAAGGAAGCCGGGATCGACGCCGACGAAGACGTCCGGCTCGACGTCTGGCCGCGGCGGCGCAGCTTCTGGCAAACGCTATTCGCCCGGCCGGCGGCGGGCCTCGACCTGAAGAGCGCCGCCGGCCTCGACCGCGTCCTCGACACGCTGCGGCTCATGGACCACACCCGGATCTGGGCCGTCATGCCCTTCGACCTCGAGCCTCAATAGGCGAAGGAGGACGGACAGATCGTTTTGAATTCGCAGACGGAGCAGCTGTGCCAGTCGGGGCGCGCGGCGAGGTCGCCGGCCCGCAGGCCGTCGGCCGTGGCCCGGATCTTCTCCTCGGCCCGCCCGAGCTCCTTCTCCCCTTTTGACGCCCGGCCGACGATGCCGGCCCCGAGGAAATACAGGCGGGTCTCGACCGGCAGCATCCCCTCGGTCTTCAGGAACGACAGGGCGTAGATATCGAGCTGCAGGCTCGCCGCCGCGGCCTTGTCCGCCTCCTTCTGCGAGGCGACCTCGGTCGTCTTGTAGTCGATGATGACCGCGCCGTCGGCGTTGAGATCGACGCGGTCGAAGCGGCCCGAGAAACGGAGCTGACCTTCCTGCCAGCGGAACGGCCGCTCGAGGAAGGCCGGACGCTCGGCCGAGGCCTCTTCCCGGGCATGGAAGAGGCGGAGGGCCCTCGCCCCCGCCGCCCGGCGCAACTCCTCGTGCTCCCGGCTGAGATAGCCCTCGTTCACCCAGCTCCCGGCGTAGGCCTCGAGCAGGAACCGCTCGTCCGGGCGCTTGCCTTTCATCTTCTGCCGGAGATACGCGTAGATCGCGGCGTGGAGGACGCGGCCGAAGACGAGGGAATGGTGGGCGAGGACCGGCACGCGCATGATGTGGCGGAAGCGGTACTTCAGCGGGCAGTTGAGGTAGTCCTCGACCTGGACGTAGCTCAGCCTCGGCGGACCGGGGGGGCGGACGGCGGAGGGCGTCCTCGGCCGCCCGTCCGACAGGGCGTAGCGGCGGATCTCCTCGAGGACCGTGGCTTTCAGGACCTCGTCCGGCAGGCGGGCGATGTCCAGGGCCTCGAGGACGAACGGGCTCGCTCTCTTCAGCCGCTTGAGCCCGTAGTCGCGGGCCCACGTCAGGTAAAGGGCCCGGCGGGCCCGGGTCATGCCGACGTAGAAGAGCCGCCGCTCCTCCTGGAGGAAGTTCTCCCGGCCGGGCAGGCTCTCCTTGAGGACGGCGTCCGGGACCGGGATGCGCTCGCGCCGCTCCCGCCCGGGAAAGCGGTCCTCGATCAGGCCGACGAGGAAGACCGTGCCGAACTCGAGCCCCTTGGCCTTGTGGACCGTCAGGACGTTGACGGCGTCCTCGTCGAGGTCCGCCTCCGATGTCGCCGGGTTGTCGCCGACCTCGGCCAGGAGGTCGAGATAGCGGGCGAACGAGCGCAAGGAATCGCTCTCGGCGAGGTCGGAGAAGCCCTTGATCTTGTCGAAGAAGAGCCGCACGTTCTTGACCCGGATCTCCGACTCGAGGCTCATGGCCTCGACGAGCGACTTGAGGTAGCCGCTGCGCTCGAGGAAGGCGTAAACGACCGCTCCGGCGTTCTGGGTCGCGGCCATGTCGACATAGGCGAGGATGTCGGCGAAGATGCGCTTGACGGCCGCCTCGGTCCCGGGCGGGACCTCCAGCGGGTTCCGGCCTTCGGCGACGGCCTTGAAGACGGCGTGGAGCGAGATGTTCTTCTTCGACGCGTAGCCCGCGATCCTGGACATCTCGTAGGGATCGGCCTTGTAGACGTCCGAGAGGGCCAGGTAGAAAAGGTCGCGGCTATTGTCGAAATCGGTCACGGCGCGGATGAAGGCGACAAGGACCTTGATCTCCTCCTGCTGGTAGAGCCCGCGGCTGCCGGAGAAGCGGTACGGGACCTGCTTCATGTTGAAGGACCGCAGGTACGGGTCGGCGTCGGCGTTGCGGCGGACGAGGACGGCGATGTCGCGCCAGGCCGCCCCGCCTTCGTGGAGGGCGGCGACGCGGGCCGCGACGTCGTCGGCCTCGTGGGAGACGGTGTCGTAGGCGAGCATGTGGATGCTCTTGCCCGACCCGCGGGACGTCGCCTTCAGGCGCTTGTCGACCTTGTCCTTGAACTCCAGGCGGTTCGGGTCGTTGTGGCGGATGAGCCGGTAGGACGCGTCCAGGATGGCCTGGGTCGAGCGGTAGTTCCTGACCAGGACGACCCGCCTGGCCTCGGGATAGACCTCCTCGAACGACAGGATGTTGCTGAGCGAGGCGCCCCGGAAGCGGAAGATGCTCTGGTCGTCGTCGCCGACCACGGTCAGGTTGCGGTGCTCCGCGGCCAGCATCTTCAGCAGCTCGAACTGGACGAAGTTCGTGTCCTGGAACTCGTCGACCAGGATGTACTTGTAGCGCCGCCGGAGCTCCTCGAGGACGGCCGGCCGGCGGCGGAAGAGGTCGACGACGAGGGTCACCTGGTCCTCGAAATCGATCAGGCCCTCGGTCCGGAGGAGCGTCTGGTAGGCCGTGAAGACCCGGGCGATCTCGAGGTGCTTGCGGGCCGTCTCCTTCTCGGCGTCGGTCCCGGCCCCGGCGCCGAGCCCTTCGGCGTAGCGGACGTAGTCCTCGGGCCGGACGTCCTCCTGCTTCAGCCGGCGGACGGCCTCGAGGACCTCCTGGATGTGCCGGGTCGGCTGGCCGAGCGGCCGGTAATAGTCGAGCGGCAGGCGGAACAGGTTCTCGCGGAAGAACACGGCCTGGTCCACGTCGGCCAGGAGCCGGAAATCGGGCCGATAGCCCGCGTCCAAGGCGTAATCGCGCAGGACCCGCTCGCCGAACGAGTTGAACGTGCTGATCTCGGCGAACGAGGAGGTGTACGGCACGAGGAGGTCGACCCGGGCCTCCATCTCGCTGGCCGCCTTCTCCGTGAACGTGACGGCCAGGATCTCGTCGGGGCGGGCCGCCTTGGCGGCGATCAGCCGGGCGATGCGGTGCGTGATGACCTTGGTCTTCCCGGTCCCGGCCCCGGCGATGATGAGCAGCGGCCCGCGGCCGTGGAGGACGGCCCGGCGTTGGGCGGGGTTGAGGCCTTCGAGAAGGGCCCGCATCTATTTCTTGACGGGCGGCGGGCCGGGCTCGACGACGACCTTCTCGCCGGGCGCGATGAGCCCCAGCTTCTCCCGGGCCTGCTTCTCGATGGCCTTGGGGTCGTTCTCGAGCCTCCGGATCTCGGCCTCGAGCCGCGTCTTCTCCTCTTCGAGGGCCTTGATCCTCTCGGCCTGCCGGGCCAGGACCTTGCGGCTCCGGCGCAGCTCCATGACGCCCTTCTTGCCGAAGAGGGCCGTGACGATCATGATCACGAGCAGGCAGGCGAAGCCGATGAGGAGGATCTTCTTTTTCACGTCCACGGCGCTCACCGGACCGCGCCCAGCCCCTTGCGCAGGAGCGATTCGACCTCCTCCGGCGTCTCGGCCTCGGCGTAGCAGCGGATGAGCGGCTCGGTCCCGGAGAGCCGCAGGACGAGCCAGCAACCCCCGTCGAAGGCCAGGGTCAGGCCGTCGATCGTCTCGACGGCCGCGACCTTGCGGCGGCCGAGCTTCGACGGCGGGCCCTGGATCAGGGCCTTGAGCCGCTTCGCCCGGTCAGGCGTCAGGGCGAGCGTCCGCTGGCCGCTCGTCGCCGGGCCGTACTCGCGGAAGAGGTCCTCGCGGAGGGCGCTCAGGCTCCGGCCGGTCGAGGCGATCATCTCCGCGACGAGGAGCCCGGCGAAGATGCCGTCCTTCTCCGGCAGGTGGTCCTTGACGGCGATGGCGGCGCTCTCCTCCCCGCCGAACATGATCTCGCCCCGGAGGAAGAGGTCGGCCATGTACTTGAAGCCGACCTTCGTCTGGGTCAGGGCGAGGTCGTACCGGCGGGCGATGCGGTCGATGAGGCGGGTCGTCGTGCTCGACCGGGCCACGCCGCCGCGCCAGCCCTTGTTGCGGACCAGGTGGTCGAGGAGCAAGGCCAGGATGATGTTGGGGTGGACGAAGGCGCCCGTCTCGTCGACGAGGCCGAACCGGTCGCCGTCCGCGTCCGTGGCCAGCCCGAGATGGCATTTCGACTGGACGACCCGGGCCTTGAGCTCGGCCAGGTTCTCCTCGGTGCAGGACGGGCTGACCCCGCCGAAATAGGGATCGACATAGCCGTGCAGGCTCTCGACCTCGATACCGTTCTCCTCGAGGATCTCATCGAGGTATTCGCGGCTCGTGCCGTAGAGCGGGTCGGCGGCGACGCGGAGGCCGGCCCGGCGCATGACCTCGAAGTCGATCTTCCCCTGGAGGTCGGCCAGGTAATCGGCCTGCAGGTCGATGCGGGTCACGGCCTCGTCCCGGGCGGGCAGGGCCTCGGGCGAAAAGACCGGCATGAGCCGGCGCGTCTCTGCCTCGATGAAGTCCGTCACTTCGGGCAGGGCCGGCGCGCCCGTTCCGACGTTGAACTTGAGGCCGTTGTACCGGGGCGGATTGAAGGAGGCGGTGAAATTGATCCCTCCCTGGCAGCGGCGCTTGATGATCTGGCAGGCCAGGGCCTGGGAGGGCGCGTCGCGGTCGGTGAGGAAAACCTCGATGCCGTTGCGGGCCAGGAGCCGGGCCGCCTCGAGGGCGTAGCGGTCCGAGAGGAAGCGGGTGTCGTAGCCGACGACCACGGCGACCGGCCCGTCCCCGTGGGTCGTGCGGAGGTAAGCGGCGATGGCCTGGACGACGACGCGGACGTTGCGGAAGGTGAATTCCGAGCCCATCACCCCGCGCCAGCCGGACGTTCCGAAGCGGATCATCATCGCCCAAAAATTAGCACAGTCCCCTGGCAAAAGCAACGCACGGCCCTGTCCACGGCCGTGGACGGGCTTCGGGGATCCGCTCCGTTCGCTGCGGTGAAACTTCACGCCGTCCCGGTCCGGAGCCAGATCTTAGGTCTCCGTCCCGAGGCCGGCTATTTCACCGCTTTATGCTCGCTCCGGGATGCCCCTCAGCCCCTCATCCGCGGCCTGGCCCCTGGGTCCGTGTCGCTCTTGAGGGTTCACTTCTTCTTTTGTATCGCGCCGGTCATAGGGACGAAGCGGACGTCGAGGATGGCCTTCGAAACGGGCTTGCCGCGGCGCTTGGTGACGAGCGTCAGCACCTGGTAGCTCCGGGGGTCGCCGAGCGGGACGACCAGGCGGCCGCCTTCCTTGAGCTGGGCGAAGAGCGCGGCCGGGACCTCGGTCGCTGCGGCCGTGACGATGACGCCGTCGAAGGGGGCCGCCTCCGGCCAGCCGAAGAAGCCGTCGCCGGCACGGACGCGGACGTTCTTGTAGCCGAGGCGCTCGAGCGTCGCCGCGGCCTGACGGGCCAGCCCGGCGTTGATCTCGACCGTGAAGACCTCGGCCGCGAGGCGGGACAGCACGGCGGCCTGGTAGCCGGAGCCGGTGCCGACCTCGAGGACCTTGGCGTCCTTCGGCAGGGCCAGCCGCTCGGTCATCAGGGCGACGATGTAGGGCTGGGAGATCGTCTGCCCCTCGCCGATCGGCAGCGGGGTGTCGTCGTAGGCTTCGTCCGCGGACCCGGCCGGGACGAACAGATGACGGGGCACTTCGGACATGGCTCTGAGGACGAGGGGATCGCGGACGCCGCGGGCCGCGATCTGGGTCTCGACCATGCGCTTTCGCCGGGCCGCGAAGGCCTCGCCCTCCTGGGACCCGAAAACGCCCGCCGCGGCATGGAAAAAGAGGGTGAAAATGAGGCCCCGGACCATCACCCCTCGCGGTGACATCCCGTTAGACGGCGGGGGAATCCGTCTCCTCTTTCGAGAGCATCCCCGGCCTGGCGGAGCGTCCATCGGCCCCTCCTCTCCCCTTTATTATGCCACTTTCCGGACCCGCCGGAAAGCCCCCGCCCCCCCTTTTCCCCGAGGATTTTCGTTGACAAGCCCCTTTTTTTTTGATATTTGGAAGGGTAATCAGGATGAGGGCCTAACTGAGAGTCCAGATGCCGGAATCGAGCGCCGTCTATCCGGGGTCCTTCGATCCGATCACCAACGGGCATGTGGACATCATCCAGAGGGGGCTCCGGGTCTTCGACCGGATCGTCGTGGCCGTCTTGAAAAACCCCAAAAAAGCCCCTCTCTTCACGACTAAAGATAGGGTAAAAATGATCCAGGAGATTTTCGCCTCTCAAAAAGAGGTCGAGGTCCGGGCCTTCGACGGCCTCCTGGTCGACTTCGCCCGGGCCCAGGGGACCCCGGTCGTCATCCGGGGCCTGCGGGCCATCTCGGACTTCGAATATGAGTTCCAGATGGCCCTGATGAACCGGAGCCTGGCCCCCGACATCGAGACGTTCTTCATGATGCCCAGCGTCCATTATTCGTTCCTCAGCTCGAACTTGGTCCGCGAGGTCGCCGCGCTCGGCGGCTCGGTCGACGGCCTCGTCCCCGGGCTCGTCGCCCGTCGTCTCCGGACCAAGTTCAAGAAGCCCGGAAAGGTCCAAAATCCATAAAGGCAGGGAAACATGTTCGGTAAGCGAGAAAAAAGCGTGGTCGGGTTGGACATCGGCTCGTACTCCGTCAAGGCCGTCGAGCTCCGGCCCCGGAAGAAGGGCGCCGAGGAGGCCTATGACCTCGTGAAGATCGGCTACGAGCCGCTGCCCCACGATGCCATCGTGGAGGGGACGATCATCGATTCGGCGGCCGTCGTCGAGACGATCCGCCTGGTCTTCGAAGAGAACAAGATCGCCAACAAGGACGTGGCCATCTCCATCTCCGGCAACTCGGTCATCATCAAGAAGATCTCGCTGCCGGTCATGGAGAAGCAGGAGCTGGCCGAGTCCATCATCTGGGAGGCCAAGCACAACATCCCCTACCCCTACGAGGAGACCAACGTCGATTACGCGATCCTCAAGCCGTCCCGGTCGACCGACGAGAAGAACCTCGACATCCTGCTCGTCGCCGCCAAGAAGGACAAGATCGCCAACTACAGCAACGTCATCAACCAGGCCCGCAAGAACCTCCAGAGCATCGAGGTCGACGTCTTCTCCCTCCAGAACGTCCTCGAGGTCAGCTACCCCGAGATGTTCGCCGAGAAGACGATCGCCCTGATCAACATCGGGGCCAACATCACCAACGTCGTCATCGTCGAGCGGGGGACGCCGCAGCTCTTCCGCGACCTGTCGCTCGGCGGCTTCTTCTTCACGGAGAACATCCGCAAGGAGCTCAGCATCTCGTTCGAAGAGTCCGAGAAGCTCCTCAAGGGCATCCCCGGGAAGTCCGCCGCTCCGGACCAGTTCGCCTCCCTGCTGGCCATGAACGTCCGCGACCTCCTCGACGAGATCGAGAAGACATTCTCGTTCTACGAGGCCTCCGAGAAGCGGGAGCGCAAGATCGAGCAGATCGTCCTCAGCGGCGGCCTGGCCAACGTCCAGAACATGGTCAGCGCCTTCGAGAGCAAGTTCCGGATCAAGACCGAGATCCTCAACCCCTTCCGCAACATCCGCGTCGACGACAAGAAGTTCGACGCGGTCTACTTCAGCGACATGGCGCCGATCTTCGGTGTCGCCGTCGGCCTGGCAACCCGCAAGGTGGAGAAGTAACCATGATCCGCATCAACCTCCTGAAGCCGGAAACGAAGGACGTCAAGGAGCCGATCGCGGCCCCCGGGGTCCCCGAAGAGCCGACCAAGAGGGGCCCGAACCTGGGGAACCTCATCTTCCTCGCCCTCGTCATCGGCCTCGGCGCCTTCTACTTCTTCCAGCAGAAGGCCTTCCGGCGCGAGAACACCCTCCTGGCCTCGGCCCGGCAGGAGAAGGCCCAACTCCAGTACGTCGAAGCCAAGCTCGAGGAGCAGCGCAAGGCCCGGGAGTCGCTGGACCGGAAGATCACCCTGATCGAGAGCCTCAACGCCCAGCGCGACCTGGCCCCGCGGCTCATGGACGAGCTCAGCCGGCGCCTGCCGGACTGGGTCTGGCTCAACGAGGTCGTCTTCGACGCCAAGGGCATCCAGATCAAGGGCCGGTCCCTGTCGAACAACCTCATCGCCGACTACATCTCCGGCCTCGAGGCCAGCCCCCAGATCATGAACGTCAACCTCGTCTCCTCGACCCAGAAGACGACCCAGGGCGACCAGTACCTGGAATTCACGCTCCGGGCCGTGCTCGAGGCCAAGCCCGAGCCCGTTCCGCCGCCCGAAAAATCCGAGCCCGCGGCCAAGCCCGCAGCCAAGAAAGGATAGCCGCCATGAAGAACTGGCCCTGGTACGGATATCTCGTCGTCGCCGTCCTCGTCTTCGGCCTGGCCTTCCTCTTCTATTTCAAGCCCCAGAACGCCAAGCTCAAGGCCCTGACGGCGGAACGGGTCAAGGTCGAGGCCGAGGTCCAGAACCTCAAGCAAAAGAAGCGGGAGCTGGACAAGATCGAGGCCGACATCGCCCAGATGACCGCCAAGCTCAAGACCCTCGAGGTCAACATCCCCCAGAGGAAGGAAACCGCCGACATCCTGCGGCAGATCCAGGCCCTGGCCTATGACTCCCGCTTGGACGTCCTCCGCTTTGCCCCGGGGCAGGAGATCAACAAGGAGTTCTACGCGGAGTGGCCCATCCCGATCCAGGTCTCGGGGAACTACCATAACCTCGGGACGTTCTTCGACAAGCTGAGTAAGTTCGCCCGGGTCTTCACCATCGAGAACTTCACCATCAAGACCTTGAACCGCCAGACCGACCTCAACACGATCTCCGCCAACTGGACGGCCAAGACCTATTTCTTCGCCGAGCCGGCGGCCGCGCCGCCCGCGCCGGCGAAAAAGCAGCCGACAAGGACGAAAAGATGAGAAAAGCCGCTATTCTTCTCCTGGCCCTTTCCCTGGCCGGTTCGGTCCCTCTCCTTGCCCAGGAGACGACCGCGACGCCGCCCGCGACCCCGCCGCAATCGGACATCGCGCCGATGCTTTCGGTCCAGACGGGGTTCACCTACAATCCCGAGGGCCGGCGCGATCCCTTCAAGGACCTCCTCGGCGGCCGCGACCTCAAGGAGAAAGCGGCCCTCGGCGAGAACGAGGTCTCCATCGACGATCTCACGCTCTCCGGCATCAGCAAGTACCGCGGCGCCTATCACGCCCTGTTCAGCATGCCCCAGGGCTTCAGCATCGACGCCACGGTCGGCTACAAGTTCGCCGACGGGTACGTGCTGTCGATCAACGAGACGCAGGCCGTCCTCCGCAAGACCCACGAGCGGGGGATCCCTCTCATGAGGCCGAGAGACGTCATAAAAGAAATCACGGAGGAGCTGTAACATGAACAAGAGAATCCTTCCGGCCCTGCTCGCCGGGCTGTTCGTCCTGGCGCTGCTCGCCGGGGCCGCCCCGGCGCCGGCCCCCGGCGTTCACATCAGCAAGATCCAGGTCCAGACGGGCGCGCTCTCGACCAAGCTGGTCCTGGAGACCGACGGGCCGCTGGCCGTGGCCAAAGCCTACTACCAGGCGGAATCCCCCCGCACGCTCGTCCTCGACCTGCCCGGCGCTTCGACGGCCGCCGTCCCGGCCGGGACCTCCTCCGGTCTCGTCCGCGACGTCCAGGTCGAGAGAGCCGGCGCCGACGGTCTTCGTCTCCTCGTCCGGCTGAGCGAGCGCGTGCCGGCCCGCGTCGTTTCGGGCGCGGCCCGGACCGTCGTCGAGCTCAACGCGATCCAGAGAGGGCAGAGCGGCTATGCCGTCGACTCCGCGACGCAGGCCGAGCTCGACGCCCGGGCTAAGAGCGAGATCTTCCTGAACCGGGTCGACACGACCCCCGGCGCGGAGAGCCTCTCCGTTAGGGCCGCTCTCACCGGCCCGGCCGTCACCCAGGTCTTCGCCCTGGAGAACCCGCCGCGCCTGGTCGTCGATCTCTTCGACACGTTCCTTTCCGTGAGGTCCGACGTCTGGCCGATCAACGATCCGCGCTCCACCGTCCAGCGGGTCCGGGTGGCCCAGTTCCAGAGCTCCGGCCCGCGGCCGATCACGCGCATGGTCTTCGACCTCAAGGAGCCGGGACTGTACTCCCTGGATTCCCGGAACGACGGCCTCGTCGTCTCCTTCTTCCCGGCCGGTGCCGCGGCCGCGGCGCCGGCCGGGAAGAAGGAGACGACGAGGCCGTCGTTCCGGG
>CAYOYQ010000056.1:1794-15560 GCA_964408215.1 uncultured Eubacteriales bacterium | reverse complement strand
GGATTTCCACACCCCGTCCTCAGCTTTTGAACAGGGATTTCCAGAGCGAGAATTCCGTTGCATTTTGGCGCTGAAAGTGGGATAAGGGTGGACGAGGTGAGACCATGGCGATCGACATCCGCGAGGTCAAAACCCGCAGGGACCTGAAGGCGTTCATCTATCTGCCGGAGAGGATCCACGCCGGCCACAAGAACTGGGTGCACCCCATCTTCATGGACGACCGGAAGTACTTCGACAAGGACAAGAACAAGGCCTTCGGCTACTGCGACACGACGCTCCTCCTGGCCCGCCGGGACGGCCGCCCCGTCGGCCGGATCATGGGCATCATCAACCACCGTTTCAACGAGCACCGGAACGAGCGGACGGCCCGCTTCGGCTACTTCGAGGTCTATGAGGACAAGGAGGCCTTCACGGCCCTGCTCCGGGCCGTCGAGGGCTGGGCCCGGGCCAAGGGCATGACCAAGATCGTCGGGCCCTACGGCTTCTCGGACCAGGACCCCGAGGGCTTCCTCATCGAGGGCTTCGAGCACCACGCCACGATCGCCACGTACTACAACTTCGAGTGGATGCCGAAGTTCCTCGGAGAGGACGGCTACGCCAAGGACATCGACTGGTTCGTCTACAAGATCGCCGTGCCCAAGGAGCCGCCGGAGTTCTACAAGAAGATCTTCGAGCGGGCCATGAAGCGCGGCACCTACGAGCTCCTGGAGTTCAAGTCGCGCAAGGAGATCAAGCCCTGGATCCGGCCGGTCCTGTCCCTGATGAACGAGTGCTACATGGCCGGGAACATCTACGGCTTCGCCCCGCTCGAGGAAAAGGAGATGGACGACCTGGCCAAGCGCTACCTCCCCCTCCTCGACCCGCGCTTCGTCAAGGTCGTCAAGAAGGGCGACGAGGTCCTGGCCTTCGTCATCGCCATGCCGGACATGTCCGAGGGCATTCGCAAGGCCCGGGGGCGCCTGCTCCCCTTCGGGATCTTCTACATCCTGCGGGCGGCCCGCAAGACGAAACAGCTCGACCTCCTGCTCGGGGCCATCAAGGAGCCGTACCGCGGCCAGGGCCTCGACGTCCTGATGGGCACGAAGATCATCATCGGCGCCTACGAAGCCGGCATCGAGATGATGGACACCCACCACGAGATGGAGGCCAACGTCAAGGTCCGGGCCGAGATGGAGCGCATCGGCGGCGTGATCTACAAGAAGTACCGAGCCTTCTACAAGATGCTATAAAAGCGGAGCTTCTCCCGACGCCGGGAGATCCCTCTCTCCGGCTTTGCTCGGGACTTGCCTCCCGCTCCCCGGACCCCCTGGGAACCAGTCCCGACGGTTCCCCCGCCCTGCGGGCCCCCCTCCGCTACGGGGATCATCGAGGCAAATCCTCTCGCCGCCTTGAGAGGGAACCCGGCAGGGGAGAAGGCTAGCCCTATTTTGCGTCAGCCCAGTTCGGGCCGATCCCGATCCGCACCTTGAGCGGGACGCGGAGCGTCGCCGCGCCCTCCATCGCCTCCGCGACGAGCGGGCCGACGACGGCCTGCTCCTTTTCCGGGACCTCGAAGACGAGCTCGTCGTGGACCTGCAGGATCATCCGCGTCTCGAGCTTTTTCGCCTTTAAAGCTTCAGCGGCCCGGAGCATAGCCACCTTGATGATGTCGGCCGCGGAGCCCTGGATGGGGTTGTTGAGGGCGATCCGCCGGCCGGCCTGCTGGAGGTTCCGGTCGGGGGCGCGGAGCTCGGGCACCTGGCGCTGGCGGCCGAAGATCGTCTCCGAGAAGCCCTTCTCCCGGGCCTCCTCGACGATCCGGTCGAGGTACTCCCGGACCTGCGGCCGTTCGGCGAAGTAGCGGTCGATGAATTTCTGGGCCTCGCCCGACGACGTCCCGAGCTCCCGGGCCAGGGAGAAGGCCGACGTTCCGTAGATGATGCTGAAATTGATGATCTTGGCCCGCCGCCGGGCCTCGTCGCTCCGGTCGTCGCCGAAAACCAGCCGGGCCGTCTCCTCGTGGACGTCCCGGTCCTCGAGGAAGGTCTCGAGCAGGGCCTTGTCCTCCGAGAGATGGGCCAGGACGCGGAGCTCGATCTGGGAGTAGTCCGCGGCGAGGAGAAGGTGCCCCTTGTCCGGGACGAAAGCCCGGCGGAAGCGGACGCCCCAGGGCCCGCGGGCCGGGATGTTCTGCAGGTTCGGCTCGCTCGAGGACAGCCGGCCGGTGCTGGCCACGGTCTGGTTGTAGGACGTATGGATGCGGCCCGTCTCCGGGTTGATGAGGGCAGGCAGGGCGTCGGCGTAGGTGGACTTGAGCTTGGTCATCTGTCGGAACTCGAGGACGAGGCGGGCCAGCGGCTGGGTCTCGGCCAGGTCCTCGAGGATGTCGATCGACGTCGAGAAGCCCTTGGTCACCCGGGTCCGGCGCGTCGGCTGGAGCCCCAGCTTGTGGAAGAGGATATCGGCCAGCTGGCGCGGCGAGTTGATGTTGAACGTGCAGCCGGCCAGGGCGTAGATCTCCTTCTCGAGCCGGCCGGTCTCGCCCTCGAGCTCCTTGGACATCGCCTTGAGGACGGCGGGATCGACCCGGACCCCGTCGATCTCCATCCGGGCCAGGAGGCCGATAAGGGGTTGCTCGATCTCCCTGTAGAGCCGGTCGAGCTTCCGGGCCGCGGCGCTGTCCCACAGGACCGTCCCGAGCTCCCAGACCAGGGCCGCGTCCTCGCAGGCGTAGGGAGCGGCCCGCTCGATCGGGACCTTGTCCATGGTCAGCTCGTTCTTGCCCTTGCCGGCGACCGCCTCGTACGGGATCTTCGGCTCCCGCAGGTAATGAAGGGCCAGCCGGTCGAGGTTGTGGCGGCCCCAGTTCGGCTCGAGCAGATAGGACAGGACCATTGTGTCCCGGTCGACGCCGGAGAGGCGGATGCCCTCCCGCGTGAGAACGATGAGGTCGAACTTGATGTTCTGGCCGGTCTTGGCCACGCCGTCGTTCTCGATGACCGGGCGGAGGATCTCGAGAGCCCGCGCTTTCGGGATCTGGGCCGGCGCGCCCAAGTAGTCGTGCCCGACGGGGACGTAGAAGGCCTCGCCCGGCTGGAGCGCGAACGATAGGCCGACGAGACGGGCCCGGGTGGGCGCGGGACTGTCGGTCTCGGTGTCGATGGCCACGGCCCGGGCCCGGGCGATCCGGGCGGCGAGGGCCGCGAGCTCGGCTTCGTCGGTGATCGTCCGGCAGCTGCGGGCCTTCGGGCGGGCCGCTCTCAGGAAGTCGGGGAGGAGAGATGAGAACTCGAGCTCGCCGAAAAGCCGGACCGTCTCCTCTTCATTCGGCGGCCGCAGGCTGTAGCGGTCGAGATCGAGCTCGACCGCGAGGTCGCGGCAGACCGTGACCAGCCGCCGGCTGAGCTCGAGGAGGTCCCGGTTCTCCGGGGCCTTGAGCTTCTCCCGGAGCCGGGGGTTCCCGACCTTGTCCAGGTTGGCCAGGAGCGCGTCGACGGAGCCGAACTCCTCGACCAGGGACTTGGCCGTCTTCTCGCCGATGCCGGGAACGCCGGGGACGTTGTCCGAGGGGTCCCCCCAGAGGGCCAGGACGTCGACGACCGCCTTGGCCTCGACGCCGAAGAAGTCTTTGACCCCGCCCGCCTCGATCAGGACCTCTTTCGAGGGGTTCCAGAGGGAGGTTCGCTCGTCGACGAGCTGGAGCAGGTCCTTGTCGGTGGTGACGACGACCGTCCGGATGTCCTTCCCGGCCGCCTGGGCGGCCAGGGAGGCGATGACGTCGTCGGCCTCGTACTTGGGGAACTCGGCCGTGGCGATGTTCAGGGCCCGGAGGACGTCCTTGAGGACCGGCATCTGGGCGGCCAGGTCGTCCGGCATGGGCTTGCGCTGGGCCTTGTACTTGTCGTACTCCTCGTGGCGCACGGTCGGGCCCTTGACGTCGAAGACGACCCCGAGATAGTCCGGCTTCTCCCGATCCAGGAGCTTGCGCAGGGAGCTGAGGAAGCCGTAGACGGCCCCCGTCGGCTCGCCCTTCGAGTTGGTCAGGCCGCGGATGGCGTAATAGGAGCGGTAGAAGAGGGAGTTCCCGTCGACGAGAACGAGTCGTTTCGGGCTCAGGCGAACCTGCCTTCGACGATCTGGCCGAGGATCGCCTTGTGCTGCTCCTCCATCATCCGCTCGACGCGGTCCTTGAGGTCGGGCGCGCCCAGGAAGCCCGTGTAGAAGGCCCGTTTCGAGGCCAGCAGCTGGCCCGACTTGTAGATCAGCGATTCGATGTACTGGGCCGCGAGCCCCTTGTCCTGGGTCTGGACGATGTAGGAATCCCCCCGGTACTCGACGCGGGTGTTGTAGCCGCCCATGGGGGTATTATACTCATTTGACAACCGGGGGTCAGTTGGTATAATAAAGCGGATTTTCGCGAGGGACAAACACTTGGACACGAGCCTGATCATCGATATCGACCGGCTGCCGGCGGAAGGGCTGCGCCTGGCCCGGGATTTCGAGTTCGTCAGCCTGGACCTCGTCGAGGAGAACGCCGTGTTCCTCGAGCCGGCCCGCGCCGACCTGACCGTGCGGCTCGTCGGCGAGGAGATCTTCGTCCAGGGCCAGGTCACGGCCCGGCTGAGCTTCGTCTGCTCGCGGTGCCTGACCCCGTTCGAGTTCCCCGTGGCCAGCCGCTTCGACCTCGTCTATCTCCCCGAGGAGCTCGACGCCCTGTCGGAGGAGCTGTCCGACGAGAAGATCGACCAGATGTACTACACGGGGCGCCAGCTCGACCTCCGGGCCGTCGTCCTCGAGCAGCTCAATCTGACCTTCCCGGCCAAGCCGCTGTGCCGGCCGGATTGCGAGGGCATCTGCGCCGTGTGCGGCGAGATCATCCGCGAGGCCAAGTGCTCCTGCCTGGTCAAAGAGCCGGAGACGGGCCTGAACCGGCTCAAATTCAACGTGAGAGACAAAAGCTAAATGCCGAATCCTAAAAGACGACACTCCCCGACGCGCAAAGGCAAACGCCGTTCCCACGACGGCCTGACCCTTCCGACCTTCTCCGTCTGCCCCAAGTGCGGCAATCCCAAGCTGCCGCACCGGGCCTGCCCGGAATGCGGGTACTACAAGGGACGGCAGGTGACGGAAGGGACCGAAGACTGATCCGGGCGGCGTCCATGCGGATCGCCGTCGACGCGATGGGGGGCGATGTCGGCCCGAAAGCCACCGTGCCCGGGGCCCTGCGCGCCGCCGAGGATTTCGGGGTCGACGTCCTTCTCGTCGGCCGCGAAGCACCCATCCGCCGCGAGATCGGCCGGTGCGGCCTCCGGGCCGACCGGGCCGCCGTCATCAACGCCCCGGAGGAGATCGGCATGGGCGACGGCCTCCTCGCGTTCCGCAGGAAAAAAGCCTCGTCGATCCGCGTCGGGGCCCAGCTCGTCAAGGACGGCCGGGCCGACGCGTTCGTCAGCATGGGCAACACCGGGGCGGTCGTCTATATCACCCGCGACGTCCTCGGCTCCCTCCCGGGCGTCGACCGTCCGGCCCTGGCCCTGCTCATTCCCGGGGAGTCGGGCCAGACCCTGCTCCTCGACGTCGGGGCCAACGCCAACTGCCAGCCCCACAACCTCGTCCAGTTCGCCCTCATGGGCAAGGTCTTCATGGAGGCCGTCGTCGGCCTGAAAGAGCCCCGGATCGGCCTGATGAGCATCGGTGAGGAGAAGGGCAAGGGCAACGACCTCGTCAAGGAGGCCTTCGACCGCCTTCAGGGCGCGCCCCTGCGCTTCACCGGCAACGTCGAGGCCAAGGAGCTGTTCTCGGGGGCGGCCGACGTCATCGTCAGCGACGGCTTCACCGGCAACGTCGCCCTCAAGGCCTCCGAGGGCGTCGTCCAGAGCGTCCTCTCCATGGCCAAACACGAGATCACCAAGAGCCTCTTCGCCAAGCTCGGCTACCTGCTCATGAAGCGGCATCTCAAGCGGCTTTTCAAGAAGATCGACTACACCGAGTACGGCGGGGCCCAGCTCCTCGGCGTCGGCGGCGTCGTCATCATCGGCCACGGCCGGTCCAACCCGGCCGCCGTTCGGAGCGCCGTGCAGCGGGCCAGGGAGTTCGTCGCCGGCCGCGTCCAGGAGAAGATCCGGGGCGAGCTCGCGCGCTACCAGCGGGACCTCAAAGGAGTCGAGGCATGAAACGGTTCGAAGGACGGGTCTCGATCGTCACCGGCGCCTCCCAGGGGATCGGCGAGGTCATCGCCCGCGACCTCGCCGAAGAGGGAGCGACCGTCGTCTGCGCCGACGTCCAGCGGGAGAAGCTCGAGGCCGTGGCCCGGTCGATCGCCGCGGCCGGCGGCCGGGCCGAGGCCCGGGAGGTCGACGTCACCGACACGGCCGCCGTCGAGCGGACGGTCGCGGCCGTCGTCGCCGCCCACAAGCGCATCGACCACCTGGTCAACAACGCCGGCATCACCCGGGACGGCCTGCTCCTGCGCATGAAGGAGGAGGACTGGGACGCCGTCCTCCGGGTCAACCTCAAGGGGACGTTCAATTTCTCCAAGGCCGTCCTGCGGACGATGGTCGCGGCCCGCTACGGCCGGATCGTCAACATCGCCTCGGTCGCCGGGCTCATGGGCAACGCCGGCCAGGCCAATTACGCGGCCTCCAAAGGCGGGATGGTGGCGTTCGCCAAGTCGCTGGCCCGGGAGGTCGGGGCCCGGGGGATCACCGTCAACGCCGTCGCCCCGGGCTTCATTGCGACGGCCATGACCGACGCCCTGCCCGAGGAGGTCAAGTCGGCCTATCTCGGGATCATCCCCCTCAAAAAATTCGGGCTTCCCAAAGACGTGGCAAATGCGGTAAAATTCCTGCTCTCCGAGGACGCTGCCTATATCACGGGCCAGGTGGTCAGCGTGAACGGCGGCATGTATATGTAGGCGGTTCCGCCATCATTGATAAAGAATCCCGCAAGGAGGACATCATGCAAAGAGACGAACTCCTCAAGAAGGTCCGGGCGATCGTTTCCGACAAGCTGAGCATCAGCGAGGAGCAGGTCACCGAGGACGCGTCCTTCATCGATGATCTCGGGGCCGACTCCCTCGACACGGTCGAGCTCGTCATGGCCCTGGAGGACGAGTTCGGGCTGGACATCCCCGACGATCAGGCCGAGAAGCTGACCACGGTCGGCAAGGCCCTCGACTATATCGTGGGGCACGCGAAATAGCCCCCCTCCGGTCTGCCGTCTTTCTTTCGTTCGATCCATGAGCAGGCGTAGTTTCACCGAACGGCGCGTCGTTGTCACGGGCATCGGGCTCGTCTCGCCGCTCGGCACGGGGACGGACAAGAACTGGGCCGCCCTCGTCCGCGGCGAGAACGGCATCGCCCCCCTGACCCGCTTCGACGTCTCCCGTTACTCGACCCGGTTCGGCGGCGAGGTCAAGGACTTCGATCCCCTCGTCTTCATCGACCGGAAGGAGGTCCGCAAGATGGACCTCTTCGCCCGCTTCGCCATGGCCGCGGCCGACCTGGCCGTCGCCGACTCGGGCCTCGACCGGGACGAGCTCCGGAGCGACCGGGCCGGCGCCTATGTCGGCTCGGGCATCGGCGGCCTGGGCTCGATCGAGGAGAACTTCAAGGTCCTGCTCGAGAAGGGTCCGGACCGGGTCTCGCCCTTCTTCCTCATCCAGACGATCATCAACGAGGCCTCGGGGCAGATCTCGATCCGCTACGGGGCCAAGGGCCCCAACTGCGCCAACGTCACGGCCTGCAGCACCGGCACGCACGCGATCGGCGACTCCTTCCGGATCATCGCCCGCGGCGACGCCGACATCATGATCTGCGGCGGGGCCGAGGCGCCCCTGACGCCCCTTTCGCTGGCCGGGTTCACCTCCATCAAGGCCCTCTCGGAGCGGAACGACGACCCGGCCCGCGCCTCCCGGCCCTTCGACGCCAAGCGCGACGGGTTCGTCATGGGCGAGGGCGCCGGCATCGTCATCCTCGAGGAGATCGGGCGGGCCGAGCGGCGCGGGGCGAGGATCTACGCCGAGGTCGTCGGCTACGGCATGACGAGCGACGCCTATCACGTCGCCGCTCCGGCCCCCGACGGCGACGGGGCCATCCGGGTCATGCGCCGGGCCATCGAAGACGCCGGGATCGCGCCGGGCGAGGTCCAGTACATCAACGCCCACGGCACGTCGACCGAGCTCAACGACAAGACCGAGACCCTGGCCATCAAGACCGTCTTTGGCGCGGAGGCCCGCCGGCTGGCCGTCAGCTCGACGAAATCGATGACCGGCCATCTGCTCGGCGCGGCCGGCGGGGTCGAGACAGGGATCACGGCCCTGGCCCTCTTCCACCAGACGATGCCCCCGACGATCAACTACGAGTTCCCCGACCCCGAATGCGACCTCGATTACGTCCCCAACGTCGCCCGGCAGGCCGAGATCGTCCACGCCGTCACCAATTCGTTCGGCTTCGGCGGGACCAACGGCTCGCTCGTCCTGAAGAGGTTCGACCCATGAACGTTCTTGTGTTCGTCAAACGGGTGCCCGACACCGAGTCGCGCATCCGCATCCAGCATGAGACGAAGACCATCGCGGAGGACGGGCTGAACTTCGTCGTCAGCCCCTACGACGAGTACGCCGTCGAAGAGGCCCTGCGGCTGAAGGAAGCGCGGGGCGCGACGGTCCGCGTCGTCAGCGTCGGCCGCGACGAGGCCGCGACCGTCCTCCGCAAGACCCTGGCCATGGGCGCCGACGAGGCCTTTCTCATCAAGGACGACCTCCCGGAGACCTACGACGGGCTGCGGACGGCCCGCATCATCGCCCGGGCCGTCGAGCGCAAGTTCGGCGGGACGGACCTCCTGCTCTTCGGCAAGCAGTCGGTCGGCGCGGACAACGGCCAGGTCCCGGGGATGGTCGCCGAGATCCTGGGCCTCGGCCAGGCCACGGTCGTCGTCAAGCTCGAGGTCGGCGAAGGCACGGCGACGGCCGTCCGCGAGATCGAAGGCGGGGCCGAGAAGGTCGCCCTGACCCTGCCCGCGGTGGTCACCGCCCAGAAAGGGCTCAACGAGCCGCGCTACGAGACGCTCAAGGGCATCATGGCGGCCAAGAAGAAGGCCGTACCCGTGATCACCCTCGAGGAGCTGGGCCTCAACGCAGACGAGCTCAGGAGTCGGGTCGCGGTCACCGGGATTGACGTCCCTCCCGCCCGGCAGGCCGGCAAGGTCCTCCAGGGGGACCCCGCCGAAACGGCCCGGGAGCTCGTCCGGCTTCTCCGCGACGAAGCCAAAGCCATCTAGAGGAGAGGGATGATGATCGCCGCTTTTCTCGAGATCAGGGACGGGAAGGTCAAGAAGGGCTCTCTCGAGGCCCTCTCCGAAGCCGGCCGCCGGGCCGGCGAGCTGGGCGTTGCGGCGGCCGCGGTCCTGGCCGGCGCCGCCGTCGCGGACCTCGCTCCGGCGGCTTTCGCCGCGGGCGCGGCCAAGGTCTATATCATCGAGGACCCGGGACTGGCCGCCTATTCCTCCCAGGCTTACGCCGCGGTCCTGGCCGGGTTCGCCGAGAAGGAGAAGCCGCTCGGCCTCCTCTTCGCGGCCACGGCCATGGGCAAGGACCTGGCCCCGCGCGTCGCGGCCCGCCTCGGCGCGGCCATGGCTTCCGATTGCACCAAGATCGCCGTCGCGGACGGGACGCTCGTCTTCACCCGGCCCATCTACGCCGGGAAGGCTTTCCTGACGCTTCGGCTCGAGTCCTCGCCGCTCGTCGCGACCCTGCGGCCGAACATCTTCCCCTTGGCCGAAGCGGCCCAAGCGCAAGGCGAGGTCGTCAAGATGACGATCGCCGCGGGCGACGCGGCCGCGAAGGGCCGGGTCGTCGAGGTCATCAAGGAGGAGAGCGGCGAGATCGACGTCACCGAAGCCGACGTCGTCGTCTCCGGCGGCCGCGGGCTCAAGGGCCCCGAGGCCTTCTCGCTCCTCCGGGACATGGCCGCCGTCTTCCCGCGGGCCGCGGTGGGCGCGTCGCGCTCGGCCGTCGACTCCGGCTGGATCGGCCATCAGCACCAGGTCGGCCAGACGGGCAAGACCGTCTCGCCGAACCTCTATGTCGCCGTGGGCATCTCCGGGGCCATCCAGCACCTCGCGGGCATGTCGTCGTCCAAGGTCATCGTCGCCGTCAACAAGGACCCCGAGGCGCCGATCATGAAGGTGGCCGACTACGGCGTCGTCGGCGATCTCTTCGAAGTGGTCCCGAAACTCACGGAAGAGCTCAAGAAAGCGCTTAAGGACTAGATTCGCCAATCGTCCGAGTCAAGGAAGGCCCCCTTGGCTTGGCTCGGGAATTGCCTCTTGCTCCCCGGACCCCCTGGGAACCAGTCTCGACGGTTCCCCCGCCTGCGGCGGGCCCCCCTCCGCTACGGGGATCTTCGAGGCAAATTCCCTTGCGGCCTCGGGGACCTTCTCGAAGAAGAAATATCCTGTTAGAAGTGGACCACGTTGCCTGGAAGAGAAACCTTTGCGCTGCCCAGTGCCTACTTGTCCGGGTCTTCCGCGGCTCCGGGGGAGATATCAAGGAGCAGGCGGTTCGACTCCGACCGCGTCTCCCCGACGCTCGTGACGAAGATCGCCGGGTCGTCGACGACCGGGCATTTGTTCTCGCAGATCCCGCAGCCGATGCAGAGTTCGAGGTCGACGACCGGCGCCTTCTGGACGGCGATCGTGCCGTCGGGGAGCTTGGTCTCGACCTCGACGAGCTTGATGGCCTTGGGCGAGACAGGGCAATGCTCCTCGCAGACGATGCAGGGCCGGCCCAGGACGTAGGGGATGCAGCGGCTCTTGTTGACCCAGGCCGAGCCCACCTTGACCTTGTTCTTCTCCTCGATCGTGAGCTTCTTGATGGCCCCCGTCGGGCAGACCTGCGTGCAGAGCGAGCAATAGTATTCGCAATAGCCGATGCGCGGGACGAGCCGGGGCGTGTAGATGCCCTCGGGCCCGGCCTCGGCGAGCGCCGGTTGGAGCCCGCCCGTCGGGCAGGCCCGCATGCATTGGCCGCACTTGACGCATTTGGCCAGGAACTTGTCCTCGGGGAGGGCGCCCGGCGGACGGATAAGCTTGAGGGAAGCTCGCTTGCGCGAGGGCGTCAGCCGGAAGAACGGGGCGGCCACGAGCCCCGCGAGGGTCGTCAGCAGGAGCTTGCGCCGGGACAGGTTGACGTTGGAGACATTGGTCAGCTTCTCGAAGCGGGCCCGGAGCGGGAAGCCGATCGCCGCGGTCGGGCAGATCGAGGCGCAGGTCATGCAATAGACGCACTCGCCGCTCTTCCAGCTCTCGTTGGGGTAGGGGCGGGCCTGGGTCTCGCAGTGCTGCGCGCACAGGCCGCACTTGATGCACTTCTCCTCGTCGATCCGGAGCTTGAGCAGGTTCCAGCGGCTGAGGAGGGCGAGGAGGGCGCCGGTCGGGCAGAGGTAACGGCACCAGAACCGTTCTTTGCGGGCGTTGAGGGCGATCGCGCCGAGGAAGAGGAGCCCGACGGCGAAGCCCTGGATGAAGGTCGTGTTGATCGTCCAGTTCTGCAGCGTCTGCGAAAGCGACCGGGCGATGCCCACGGCCCCGACGGCGTAGAGCCCGCGGGTCAGGCCGGCTACGGCCTGGGCCAGGGACGGGAGCACCGCCACGGCCATCGACCGGGTCAGGAACGATAGCGGATCGAGGTAGCCGGCGAGGTCGAGGCCGACGATGGCGCCGACGAGGACGAGGAGGAGGATATAATATTTCGGGGCCAGGCTGGCCTTGTCTTCCCGCGGCGGCTTGAGGAACCTCGTCTTCTTGAAGGCGAACGAGGCGAACTGGTGGACGGCGCCGAGCGGGCAGACCCAGCCGCAGAAAACCCGGCCGAAGAGGACCGTCGCGGCGACCGTGATCAGGGAAAAGACGAAATAGGCGTAGACGAGCCTGGCCGAGACCACGGTCACCAGGGCGAGGAGCGGGTCGAAGTGGAAGAAGCGCTGGACCGTCGAGCCGATGTAGTCCGCGCCGGTGTAGTGGGCGCCCATGAGGAGGGCCAGGAAGAGGCCGAAGAAGGCCGTCTGGCTGGTGATCCTCAGGATCTCGAGGAGCCGGTATTTCCTAGATCGTCCTTTTTTCAATGCGGACCTTCCCCAGGTCGAATTCGCCGAGGCCCCGGGACTTGGACAGGCCGAGATAGGGCAGGTCGCGGGGCTCGACGCCGAAGAGCGAGCAGGCCCAGGCGTCGACGGCCACCGGGTCCGTCCCTGCCACGACCGTTTTGCGGAGCTCCGTGTCGGAGGTCCGGCCGCCCTGCGGCCCGTTGCGGACGAGGACGCGGTAGGCGTCGAGGACCGTCAGCCGCGGCTTGAAGAACGCCGAGAGGTCGACGATGGTCTTGTCGAGGTCCTGGTGGAACTGGTTGCGGGCCCCGCCGGTCGCGCCGAGCCAGTTCTTGCCGCCGAGGGTCAGCCGGCAGAGGGAGTGGTGCTTGGCGATGGGCACGTTGATGATCTTGTCCGACTCGACGACGTCGAGCAGGATCTCCCAGTCCTTGATCCATTCGCCCTTGAGGGCCATTTTCTTGACCCGGTAGTCGTCGACGAAAAGCATGTCACCGCCGGCCTGCTGGACCGCGTCCTGGATGCCGGAGCGGACGTAGCAGCGCTTGGCCTGGTTGGTCGTGTTGTCGATGACGACGGCCTTTTTGGCCCCGGCGTCGAGGACGAGCTCGACCAGGGTCTTCACGACCTCAGGGTTGGTGCAGGCGGCCATCTCGGGCGTGCGGTCCCAGCCAATGTTGGGCTTGATGACGACCTTGTCGCCCTTGGCCACGAAGGCCTTCATGCCGCCGAGACCGGCGATCGCCTCGCGGGTGATGGCGGCCGGGGATTCGCCCTCGATGATGGAGAGCGTCGGGGCCGGAGCGGCGGCCGCGGCCGGCCCGGGCCAGGCCCGCGGCCCGAAACGGAGGGTCAGCCCGGCCGCGGCGGCCCCCTTGAGGAAATCGCGTCTGTTCATGGCGTCTGTCCTTTTCCGAGGGAATGCACGTACTCCATGATACCATCATAGATGCCCTGGGCGGCGAGCTCGCGGTATTTCTGGGTCTTGAGCTTGGCCTCTTCCTTGGCGTTGCTGAGGTGGGAGACCTCGACCAGCACCGACGGCATCTCGCCGCCGATGAGGACCCAGAACGGGCCGCCCTTGACGCCCAGGTCCGGGAGGCCCGGCAGGTCCCGGGCCAAGGACTTGACCAGGTTCCTCTGGATATCCTGGGCCAGGGCCAGCGATTCCTTGATCTTGCTGTTGTTGACGATCTTTTCGAGGATCGACCGCATCTCGCCGATGTTCTTGGTCGAGGTCGCGTTCTCCGCGGCGGCGAGCTCGATGACCGAGGGGTCGGGGTTGACGTTGAGGAAGAAGGTCTCGACGCCGCCGCGCTTGCGGTCGCGGTGGGCGTTGGAATGGATGGAGACGAACAGATCGGCCCGCTTCTGGTTGGCGATGACCGTCCGGTCCTCGAGCGGGACGTCGACATCGGACTCCCGGGTCAGGACGACCTCGAGGCCGGCCTTCTCCCGGAGGAGCTTCCCGAGGGCCAGGGCGATGGCCAGATTGACGTCCTTTTCCTGAAGGCCGCCCTTGCTGATCGTGCCCGGCCTCGGGCCGCCGTGGCCGGGATCGATGACGACCGTCCGGACGCCCAGGCCGAGCTGGCGGGCCATCGAGGTCCCGTTGAAGGCCGGGTCGCTCGGGTCGACCTGGCGCTTCACGGGAGGCTGGGACTTGGTTGAGGGGGGGGCGGCGCC
>CAYOYQ010000056.1:0-1784 GCA_964408215.1 uncultured Eubacteriales bacterium | reverse complement strand
CCCTTCTCGGGCGGGGCCGGAGGCGCTCCGCCGGCGGCCGACCGGGGATAGATGTCGACGACCAGCCGGAACGGGTCGAAGAGATGGTAGACCCGGTAGGACTGGATGCGGGGGAACTCGACGTCGACGACCAGGCGGACCGTCGAGGCCGTCTTCTGGGCGACGCGGATCTGGCTGATGTAGTCGGCCTTGACCGGGTAGGACTGCCCCTGGAGGAGGGGGTTGAGCTTGGCCTGGAGCACGTCGATGTAGATGCGGCCGGGGTCCTGGAGCTCGCCGAAGGTGTACTCCCGGAGCTTGCCGATGTCGAGGACGACGCGGGTGAAGTTCGGGTGGGTGAAGCGGCGCAGGTTGACGATCTCGGCCCGGGGATCGTCCTGCGGGCCGGCCGCGGGGGCGAGGGCCCCGGCAAGGGAAAGAAGGAGGGGAGCTAAAAGAGGCCCTCCGAAGTTCTTACGCGCGAATCTCAATTCGTGTCAATTTTATAAGACCTGCCATAAGTTGTCTACAGACCATCCGCGGACCGGCTGCTGACTCCCTTCAAAATCTTTCTTAAGACACTTCGCAGAATCGCGGCTTCGAGTGCTCAGCCACGATTCTGCACGTCCGCTCCGAGGAAAATGGGGACGTTCCTGACTTTCGCGGCGAAAGCGAAAGTCAGGAACGTCCCCATTTTTCATTAGGCGCCGTACTTCTGCAGCTTCAGCGCGTGGGCCAGCATCAGCGGCATGGCCGAGAGGGACCGGAAGCGGCCGAGATAGCCCTTGGCGCAGGCCCGCTCGGCGAACGCCGCGACGTCGTCGACCCCGGCCGTCGCCGAAACGAGCAGGAACGGGTTGGCGTGCCAGGAGTGGCCCTTGAGGGCGGACGGCGTCGAGTGGTCCGACGTGACGACCAGCACGTCGGGCTTGAGCGCCGTGATCCGCGGGAGGAAGGGATCGAGGGCCTCGATCGCGGCCACCTTGGCTTCGAATCTCCCGTCCTCGCCGGTCGAGTCGGTCTTTTTGTAGTGAACGTAGAAGAAGTCGTGCTTGTCCCAGTTCTTCTCCAGGGCGTCGAAGAGGTCGGCCGTCTCGCCGCCGACGGAGATGACCTCCATGCCCAGGAGCTTGGCCAGCCCCTTGTACATCGGGTAGTTGGCGACGGCCGCCGGCCGGAGCTTGAAGAGGGTCTGCATCGTCGGGATGGAGGGGAACTTGGAGAAACCGCGCAGCAAGGCCGCGTTGGCCTTGGGCTCGGCCTTGAGCACCTCGGCGACGTCGTCGAGGAAGCGGTTGACGATGGCCGACGCCTTGGCCGCCTCGGGCGTGAGAGGCGCCGTCGGGACCGGGGCCTTGCCTTCCTTCTGCGGGTCGGCGTCGGTCAGGGCGTCGGCCAGCCCCTCGGCCGTGAACCGGGCCACGAAGCGGTGCTCCTTGCCCGGGAAGACGCGGACCGCGAGCCCTTCCCGCGCCGGCAGGCGGGCATTGAGGTCGTCGCAGATGCGGACGTTCTCCTCGGTCGGGATACGCCCGGCCCGCCGGTCGGCGACGAGGCCCGACTTGACCGTGGCGAAGTTGCCCCGGGCGACGAGGTCGTCCCGGCCGACCTCGACCCCCGAGCCCAGGGCCTCGAGGATGCCCCGCCCGAGCTGGTACTTGAGCGGGTCGTAGCCGAACAAGGCCAGGTGAGACGGCCCGCTTCCAGGCGTGATGCCCAGCATCACGGGATCGGCGACGCCGCACACGCCGGCCCCGGCCAGCGCGTCGAGGTTCGGCTTGCGGGCCGCCTCGAGCTCGCTCCGG
>CAYOYQ010000055.1:0-15594 GCA_964408215.1 uncultured Eubacteriales bacterium | reverse complement strand
ACCGGTACGCGCAGCGGATCATCCTCGACCGGTTCGACCGGGTCCGCGGACCCGGCCAAAAACCGGTCCTGGTCAACGCCGAGGTCCGGGTCTGGTACAATCCCGAGCTCCGCTCGCGGAACTTCATGATCCCGGCCATCCTGGGCCTTATCCTCATGATCATGACCATCGCCCTGGCCTCCATGGGCATCGTCCGCGAAAAGGAAGCGGGGACCATGGAGCAGCTCATCGTCACACCCATCCGGCCCCATCAGCTCATCGCCGGCAAGCTCCTGCCCTTCATCTTCATCGGCCTGGTCGAGGCGACCTTTGTCATCCTCGTGGCCCGGCTCTGGTTCGGCCTCCCCATCCGCGGCAGCCTGCTCCTGCTTTACGGCATGTGCCTCATCTTTATGATCAACACCCTGGCTATGGGCCTGTTCATCTCGACGATCTCCCGGACCCAGCAGCAGGCCATGTTCACGACGATCTTCTTCGTCATGCCGATGATCCTTCTCGGCGGCTTCGTCTTCCCGACCGAGAACATGCCCCCCTTCTTCCAGCTCGTCTCACGGGCCATCCCGACCCGCTATTTCTTCGTCGGCGTCCGGGGGATCATGCTCCGGGGGGCCGGCTTGGCCGAGGTCTGGCCCCAGGCCGCTGCGCTTCTCATCATCGGGACGGTCCTTTTCACCCTGAGCGTTCTCCGCTTCCACAAGAAGCTCGACTGATGTCGGGCCGGGGCTTTACCGGACGACGATCTCGTCGACGAAGAGCCAGGCCTTGCCGCCGGCGCCGAAGTGCCAATCGGGGACCGGACCGATCGAGCGGGCCAGGATGCGGACGAAGCGGGCCCGGCGGTCCTTGAAGGAGCCGGCGAAGTCCTTGACCGTGATATCGGCCAGGCGCGGCGAGAGGTCGTTCGCGACCTGGGCCACGGTCTCGAACGCCTGTCCGTCCGACGATAGGGCGAACTCGACCTCGACAGGGAGGAAGATCCAGGCGTTGATGTTCTGAAGGAACCGCGCCGAGAGCTCGCGGACCTTTTTGGCCGAACCCAAGTCGATGACCGCCTCGAAGTCGGCGCCCTCGAAGCCCTGCCAGCGCCCGTCGGCGTGGTTCCGCGATCCGAGGAGGCCGTCGGTCAGGGGCGTCGGGCCCGCGCCGGTGTAGCGGGGGCTCGGAGGCGTCGTCAGGCTCGGTACGCGGCCCGAGGCGGCATGGACGAGGAAGCGCTCCGCCGAGACGCCCGGGCTCAGGCGCTCCCGCCCTTCGAACGCCGCCGCCCGGAGGTCGGCCGTTTTCTTGAGGACGAGCGGCTTGACATAAAGCTTGGAGGACGGACCCGGGTCGCGGCCGTCTGTTGTGTAGCGGATGGCCAGGCCGGCGATCTCCGTTGTGAGCGTGACCACGGCCCTCTTGGGGTCGGGTTCGGCCCCGATCATGACCAGGAAGGCGCTCCGGGCGGCCTTCAGACCGGCCGCGTCGTAGCGCGCGAGGAGGCCCCGAGTCCGGGCCGCGAAATCGTCCCAGCTCCGCCGCTCCTTGGCCGACCAGACGGCCTCCGCCAGAGCGGCCAGGCGGGGCAAGGCCATATATTCGGCGTGCCGGCCTTCCTGAATGTACTCGGTCCAGAGGTTGACCTGCCCGCCGAGGATATGGCGGGCTTCGTCCTCGCTCAGGATGTCCGGGACGGGCTCGAAGGCGTAGACCTGCTCAAGGGGGACATAGCCGCCGATGGCCAGGGGCTCGAAGGCGGGATCCCCTTGATAATAATCGATATAGCAGAATGAGGTCGGCGACATGACGACATCGTGTCCGGCCCGGGCTGCGGCGATGCCGCCCTCGGTCCCGCGCCAGGACATGACGGTCGCCTCCGGAGCCAAGCCGCCCTCGAGGATCTCGTCCCAGCCGATGAGGCGCTTGCCTTTGGCGACGAGGAGCTTCTCGACCCGCTTGATGAAATAGCTCTGAAGCTCGTTCTCGTCGGCGAGCTTCTCGGCCTTTATCCGGGCCCGGCACTTGGGGCAGCGCTTCCACTCGGTTTTGTCGGCCTCGTCGCCGCCAATGTGGACGAAGGAACCGGGGAATAGACCGACGACTTCGGTCAGGACGTCCTCGAGGAACGCGAACGTTCCCTCCTTGCCGGGACAGAAGATGTCGGTGATGGGCCAGTAGCCGCCGGGCCGGACTGTGAACGGCCCGCCCGCGCAGGAGAACTCGGGATAGGCGGCCAAGGCAGCCGTGGCGTGGCCGGGCATCTCGATCTCGGGGACGACGGTGACAAAACGCGATGCGGCGTAGGCGACGACCTCGCGGATATCGTCCTGGGTGTAGAAGCCGCCGTAGGTCGCCTTCTCGCCCGGCTGCTGGAGCTCGCGGGCGTTCCAGTGCTTGTCCTCGCGGTCGACCCGCCAGGCGCCGACCTCGGTCAGGCGGGGGTATTTTTTGATCTCGATCCGCCAGCCCTGGTCATCGGTGAGGTGCCAGTGGAATGTGTTCAGCTTGTGCCTGGACAGGATATCGATCCAGCGCAGGACGAACTCCTTGGGGAAGAAATGACGGGAGCAGTCGAGCATGGCCCCTCGCCAGGCGAACCGGGGCCGGTCCTCGACGGAGACGCATGGCACGATCAAGGGCGTCGCGGTCGTCGGCACGCTCGGCTTGTCGGGACAGGGGATCGTGATCGTAACCTGGCCAAGCGGCTGGCCGTCTTCTGCCGGAGGCTCGATGGCCGCCGGCAGCAGCTGCCGCAGGGTCTGGACTCCGTAGAAGAGCCCCGCCGGGGCCGCGGCGCGGATGAAGATCTGCTCCGGCGAGACGTCCAGGAGATAGCCTTCTTGTCCGACCCGGCTTTCCAGGTCCTCGAGATGGAGAACGATGGCGTCTTTCCGGACCGGGGTCTCACCGGCGAATTCCGTCGACACTTCCGTCGGAAAGCCGTACCCGGTCGGTCGGGTGAGCATCTCCTTGAGGTATGAGGCGACCGGGAGGCACTCGACCTGGCTTTCGAGGATGACGATCTTTGTCGCGGGCCCGAGGGTGAAGACGCCCGAACGGGCTTCGAGCTTCAGGGGCGCCGGAGTGATCGCGGGACCGGCGGGAACCGGGGTCGAAGGCTCTTTTAAAGCCGTGCCGCAGCTCGCCGCGAGCATCGCCGCGGCTACGGCCGCGAACGCGCCGAGGACGGGGGAAAGGCGGGGTCCTGTCTGTTCTGTCACAGTCAGCCTCCAGGTCGGGAGGATCGATCGTGGCGATAGTAAAGGGGCCGCGGAGGGGATGTCAAGGCCGATGCCGTTGACGGTGCCCGTCCCGAGGCGTATCATGGCCGGCTTACGAGCCTTTCTCGAGAGGCCGGGATCCCCGGCCCTGGTCATCCCCCTGAAAGCGCCCGATGAAGAGGTGTATATCTGATGGCCACCGTCGCCCTGCTCACCGTGTCCAACATCTTCATGACCTTCGCCTGGTATGGCCACCTCAGGTACAAGAACGCGACGCTCTGGAAGGTCGTCCTCATCTCCTGGACGATCGCCTTCTTTGAATACTGCTTCCAGGTCCCGGCCAACCGCATCGGGCACGCGAAGTTCTCGGCCGCCCAGCTCAAGACGATCCAGGAGGTCATCACCCTCGTCGTTTTCGCCGGCTTCTCCGTCCTCTACCTCAAGGAGGACCTGAAGTGGAACTACCTCGTCGGCTTCATCTGCATCATGGCCGCGGTCTTCTTCGTTTTTCACAAGTGGTGACGACCCGGCCGCGGTCTCGGTCCCCCGGACCGGGCCCCGCGCCTTGACACCCGCCCGACCCGGGGCTAAGATTCAGGCAAAACGATCCCCCGGGAGAGGGCTGCCATGCAAAGAACCTTGCTCGTCATTCTGGCGGTCGGGCTTGTCGCCGCAGGCTGCCGCCAGCCGAAGGAATCCCCGGCCGCGGCGGCTCCGGAGAAACAGGCGGGCGCCCGCTTCGTCAAGGTCGAGAAAGGGCGGTTCGTCCTCGACGGCAAGCCCTACTATTTCGTCGGGGCCAATTTTTGGCAGGGGATGAACCTCGGTGTCGACGGCCCGAGCGGCGACCGGGACCGACTGCTCCGGGAGCTCGACCGGATGCGCGGCCTCGGCCTGATCAACCTCCGGGTCATGGCCTCTTCCGAAGGCCCCAACAGCGAGCCCTACCGGACGGTCCCGGCCCTGATGACCTCGCCGGGCGAATACGACGGCAGCGTCCTCGACGGCCTCGATTTCCTCCTGGCTGAGATGGGCAAGCGCGGCCTGCGGGCGGTCATGGTCCTCAACAACTTCTGGCAGTGGTCGGGCGGCATGGCCCAGTACGTCTCCTGGCACGAGAAGACCCCCATCCCTTACCCCGGCGATTACGAGACGTTCATCGATTATTCGGCCAAGTTCTACGGGTACGAGGAATGCCAGGACTGGTTCCGCGACCACATCGCCATGCTGGTCAACCGCACCAACCCCTACACCGGGGTCAAGTATAAGGACGACCCGGCGGTCTTCTCCTGGGAGCTTGGGAACGAGCCCCGGCGCTATCCCCAGAGCTGGATCGACGACACCTCGGCCTACATCCATTCCGTCGACCCGAACCACATGGTTACGACCGGCTCCGAAGGCGCCCCGCCGGGCGAGCCGACCCAGGATTTCGTCAAGACCCATAGCGCCGTCGGCGTCGACTATGTGACGATCCACATCTGGCCCCAGAACTGGGGCTGGTACGACCCGAAGCGGCCGGCCACTTACAAAGCGGCCGAGCCGCTAGCCATAGCCTATTTCGAGAAGCATGCGAAAGACGCGTCGTCGATGGGGAAGCCCCTCGTCCTCGAGGAGTTCGGCCTGGCCCGGGACTGGCTGCCGCTCAAGAACAATCTCGACCCGGCCTCTCCGACGACGAACAAAGACCTCTATTACGCCATGCTCTACAAACAGGTCATGGATTCCGTCGCGTCCGGCGGGCCGGCCATGGGCGACAATTTCTGGGCCTGGGCGGGGGAGGCCCGGCCGGGCCTGTCCTGGGTCGGCGATCCGCCCCACGAACCCGCCGGCTGGTATTCGGTCTATGACGCCGACGCCTCGACCCTGGCCATCATCACCGCCCACGCCAAGGAGATGGCCGGGCGGATGAAATGAGCGGTCCTTTTTCGATCGCCGTCGCCGGCGACTGGGCCCCCATCCGGGCCTTCGAGCCCGTGGTCCGGGAGACGCCGGAGGCCGTGTACGGCGACCTCCTCCCGGTCCTGCGGACGGCCGACCTCAGGATCGTCAACTGCGAATGCGCGCTGACCCGCGCCTCGAAGCCCGTTTGGAAGAGCGGCGCGGTCTTCAAAGGCCTGCCGGCCCACGCGGCCGGCCTCGCGGCCGTGCCGTTCGAGATCGCCTCCCTGGCCAACAACCACGTCTTCGACTACGGCCCCGGCGGTTTTCGGGAGACGCTCGCCGTCCTCCGTAAAAACGGCGTCCGGACGGTCGGGGCAGGGCTCACGCTCGACGAGGCCTGCGCGCCGCTCTCCATGAACATCGAAGGGACGAAGGTCACGGTCCTAGCTTTTGGCGAAGGGGAGGACCTGACGGCCTCCCGCGGCGGCCCCGGGACGTGCGGCTGGGAGATCGCGAGTCTTACCACCCAGATCAAGAAAGCCAAAAAGCGAGGTGACTTCGTCATCATCGTCGCCCACGCCGGCCTCGAATACATCCCCTTTCCGCCGCCCTATGTCGTCGACGCTTTCCGAACCCTTTCGGACGCCGGGGCCGATTGCGTCATCGGCCATCACCCGCATGTGCCCCAGGGGATCGAAGAGCGCGGCGGACGGCTCATCGCCTACAGCCTGGGCAACTTCGTCTTCTGGCAGCCCGGCGACCTCCATTACCGCAGAACGGGGTTCTTTCTCGTCCTCCACGTCCGGGGAAGCCGCCTGGCTTCATACGACATCCATCCCTACAGGATCATCGGGAGCGGGCTTCGTCTCTTCTCTAGGCCGGAAAAAGCGGAATTCAAGACAATGCTCGCGGCCGTCTCCAGGCCGCTCGCGACTCCGTCCGGCGTCGCCGACGCCTGGCAGTCGTACCTGGCCTATTACGGGCCGGACGGCTTCAAGAAAGAGGTCCGCGCCATCCTCGAAAAGATGGAGACCGAGCCCCAAAAAGGCGCGGCCATGTTCCGCAACCGCGTGACGACGCTCCAGCACGCGGAGCTCTGGCGCGACGCCCTGACCAGGTTCATGGCCGAGACGCCCGCGGCGCCCCGGGCCGCGGCAACGCGCCTCATCCGGGAATGGTTCACCCGGCCGGTCTCGGCGAAGACCGGATGAGCCCGCCGCTCAGGCGAGCCCGTAGCGCCGGCCGGCCGCTTCCACGACGGCCTTGATGAGCAGCCGGTAATCCTCGTCCTCGCCGCCCGGCGAGGGATGATAGAGCGTGTAGATCTGGGGGGCCCAGCTCTTGTGGGGCTTGAGGCCGGGGATGCCGTTGACCTCGATGATCCGGAGCACGCCCTCCCTGTCGACGCGCATGTCGATGCGGACGTGATCGAGGCAGCCCATGGCCTCGGCGGCCGCGTCGGCGAGCCTCGCGCACTCATCGGCCCTGGCCCCGGCCAGGCCGACGCGGGTCAGGCCGACGCCGCGCAGGTCGGAGCGGAGGATGCGGTAGTTCCGGTAGTGCTTGTCCTCGACGGTGACCAGCCCCGGCAGGCATTCCCGGGTCCGGCCGTTGCCGAGGACAAGAGCGGTGTATTCGTCGCCCGGCAGGAACTCCTCGACCAGGGCCGGCTCGTCGAACTCCCGCTCGATGAAAGCGACGCGCCGGCGGAGCTCCTCCTCGTCGTGGACGACGCTCTCGTCGGAGATGCCGACCGACCGCGACTCGCACATGGGCTTGACGAAGGCGGGGTAGGTGACGGCCGCGGCGTCATCCTTGGATCGGAGGAGGACGTGGGCCGGGACGGCGACACCGGCTGCGGCCAGGATCTCGTGGGTCTCGAACTTGTCGATCATGGCCCGCATGACCCGGCTGTTCGAGCCGATGTAGGGGATCTTCCTCTCGTCGAGGACGTCGGCCACCCAGGTCCCGGCGGCGTTCCGGCCGATGAAGGCCTCGTTCGGCGTGATGTGATAGAGGGCGCTCCAGACGATGTCGAAATCGGGTCTCTCGATGAGGCGGAGGAACTCGCCCTCGTCGGCGACGTAGGCGATCCGGGCCGGATGGCCCCAGGACTCGATGGCCTGGCGCATCGATCCCGTGACCTTCAGGTCTCCCCAGCCCTGGGCGTCTCCGCCGGGGCCCGTCAGCAGGACGATCCTCATGTTGTCCTCTCCGCTAGAAGAGATCCGGAGCGCGAGTATAACCGATGAGGGCCTCGGCCGTACAGGCCGAAATGGGTTCCAGCCGACGGGCCACGGCCCGGCGCTGGGCCTCAGCGAGCTCGACCTTGGAGACGACCTCGACCGAAATGCCCCTCTCTCCCGCGCCGGGACGGCGTTCGCCGAGGCCCAGGGTGAGCCCGTCTATGAGCCGCTCTCCCGGATCGAGGACCTCGACGTCGGCGCCCGTGTGGCGGACAAGCGCCGTGCGGAAGGCCTCGGCCGCGTACCCGTAATGCGTGCAAGCCAGGCCCGCGGCGACCGGCGATCCGGCCTGGAGGCTGGGGACGACCCGGACGACACATTCCTCGACGAGGCCGGGCACGGCTTCCGAATCGGGGTCTTTGTCGATCGCCGCGGCCAGGCCGTGACAGGCCTCGGCGACGATCCGGCCCGGGGCGATGCCGAGGCCAGTGAGTCGCCTGGCGTGCTCGCCCGAGCCGATGGTCGTCCGTGTCCCGAAGAGGGCCAGGATGCGGGACGGGTCCCGGGACAAGGCTTCGAAGAAGAGGTCGGTGCCCTCGTCGAGGATGCCCCTGACCGGGACCGCCGGCGCCCGGTGGAACGCCGTCTCTCCGTAGACGACGGACAGCGTATTGCAGGCGATGACGATCGTGGCCGGCCGGAACGTCATCATCGCGGCGAGGGCCCGGTCGAAGACGGCGGCGCGAGCGGCGAGATCGGGGAGGTCGTTATAGCCGTGGGCCGCGTCGGGCCAGGCGTTGACATAGACCATTCGGACCGGGCCGTCGCCCTCCGTCCGGCGCAGCCGCCGTTCGAGGCCGGCGCAGATGAGAAGCCCGCCGAGGCCCGAATCCGTGAGGATGACCGTCACGGGCCCGGAACGGCCCTCGAGCGGAGACGGCGATCCCATGGCGGACGCGGCCTCAGGCCGTCCCTTCCGGGGCGTCGGCGGTCCGGGCACGGAAGTCCTCGCGGATCCGGCCGAGAAGATCCGGCTCGGTCAGGATGCGGGCCGCGGCCGCCGCCAGGAAATAAACGCCGTCGAGGAGAGCGCGCTCCCCACCGGGGCCCACGGCGTCCCGGGTGAAGCCTTCGGTGTGGATCGGGGAATCGCTGGCTTTCACCAGAGGCTCGATCGTCGGCACGACCCAGGAGACGTTCGCGAGGTCGGTCGAGCCGTAGGATTCCCGGACCTTGGACGGCCCGGTCCGGCCCCGCTCCTCGAACAGCCCGGCGAAGATCTCCTCGAGAACGAAATTGCGGCGGAAGGTCGTGACGCCCGGCCCGGGCTCGACGATCTTGGCCCGGCAGCCGGTCTCGGCCGCCGCCTTGTCGGCGAGGCCCTTGACCTCCTCGACCAGGCTCTCGAGCTTGAGCATCGTATCGGCGCGCAGGGAGAAGCGGCCGCGGGCATAATCGGGGATGATGTTCGGGGCCTCGCCCCCGGATTCTATGACGCCGTGGAACAGCGTCCCGGCGGGGAGCTTGGTCCGGGGCAGGGCCGCCGCGTGATAGAAGGAGACAAGGGCGTCGAGGGCGTTGCGGCCCTCGCCCGGCGCGGCCGCGGCATGGGCCTTCTTGCCGAAGAACTCGACGAGGAGCGTCCGGCGGGCCAGGGCCTGGCCGACGACCGTGTCGAGCGAATGGGGGTGGACCTGGAGGACGACGTCGGACCCGGCGAACACCCCGTCCTTGATCATGCGGACCTTGCCGCTGCCGCGCTCCTCGGCGGGCGTCGCGACGACCTCGATCGTCCCGGGGACGCCGCTTTCGAGGACCGACTTCAGGACGACGGCGGCGTAAGCGGCGGCCGTGCCGATGATATTGTGGCCGCAGGCGTGGCCCAGGCCGGGCAGGGCGTCCATCTCGGCCGTCAACGTCACCCGGGGCCCGGACGGGGAGAAAACATGCGCGGCGCGGAACGAGGTCGGCAGGGCCTCCGCGGCGGCGGAGACTTCGAATCCTTCTTTTGAAAGAAGCGATCTGAGCAGGCCCGACGTGCGCACTTCATCGAAGGCCAGCTCGGGGTCGGCGTGGATGCGGCGGCTCAGGCCGAGGATGGCCTCGCGGCGCTCGTCGATGGCTTTGGCGATCCGGTCATGGATATCCATGGTCGTTAGGCGCCTATGATAATGCAGGTCGAAAATTATTGTCAAAAAAGGGTCCGGGACGGACGGGTCTTTATGCTAACATGGCGGACGATGAACACGCCGGCGAAACGGGCCTTCGTTGTCTTGATCGGACTGCTTTCGGCCGGGGCCGCCGAGGCCCAGCAGACGTTCCGGGCGGCGCGTCTCGGGATCGAGGTCAACGGGCGGGGCGAGATCGTCAAGCTGGCCGACCTCGAGACGGGGCGCGGCTACGCACCGGAGGGACAACCCGGTTATCTCGTCAGGATCAGGACCGCGGCCGGCGCCGAGCTCGTCCCGGCGGCGGCCAGGTTCAAGAAGGACCTGCTGCTTGTTTCCTTCGAGGGCGGCATCGAGCTCGAGGTCCGGGCCGACCGGAAGGCCGAATACCTGCGGTTCGAGCTGACCAAAGTCGTCCGCCCCGAAAGGGTCGACGCGGTGCTCTGGGGCCCGGTCCGGACGACGATCAAGGAGACGATCGGCGAGGTCGTCGGGGTCGTGCGCGACCGGGATCTCGCCGTCGGGATCCAGACGCTGAACGCGAAGACCTGCGGCGGCAAGCTGGTCAACGAGGAGGGGACGACCGGCGGCCGGACGACGGCCACGGCGGAGGATCACGGCTCGAGCCTGCAGGCCTTTACCGTCAACCAGGCCCGGGACCGGACGATCACGGTCTGGAACCTGTACAAGAACGTTCCGGTCAAGGGCCTGCCGGGGTTCAAGCTCGAGGGGAGCGCGTTGGCTCTTTTCGGCACGGCCCCGGCCGAAGCGTTGCCGCTCATCGGCCGGATCGAGGTGGCTGAAGGCCTGCCCCATCCCATGATCGACGGCGAGTGGACGAGGACATCCGGGGCGACGGGCCGCCCTTATCTCATCGCCAATTTCAGCGAAGAGACGATCGACGCCATGCTCGAGTACACGCGCCGCCTCGGCTTCCCGGCCCTCTACCACAGCGGCCCCTTCAAAACCTGGGGCCACTTCGACCTTCTGGGGGACCTCTTCCCGGGCGGACGGGCCGGCTTCAAGGCCTGCGTGGACAAGGGCCGGACCATGGGCATCCGTGTCGGCGCCCACACCCTGACCAATTTCATCACCACGAACGATCCCTTCGTGACGACGGCCGCCAACCGGGGCCTGATGGCCGCGGGCGCCGCCCGCCTGGAGAAGGGGATCGACGCGGCCGCGACTGAGATCGCCGTCGACCGCGCGGACCTGTTCAAACAGGAGTCGACCCTGAACAGCGTGCTCCTCGGGACGGAGATCGTGCGCTTCCGCTCGGTCGCCGGCTCCGGGCCGTATACCCTGACGGACTGTGTCCGGGGAGCCTTCGGCACCGCGGCCGCCGCCCATGCCCGGGGTGATGAGGCCCGGATGCTCATGGACCATCCCTACAAGACGCTCTTCCCGGACTGGCCGATGCAGGAGGAGCTCATCCGGAACCTGGCCGGCTTCTTCAACGAGACCGGGGCGTCCCAGATGGATTTCGACGGTCACGAGGGCACCTGCTACCTCGGCCGCGGCGACTTCGGCCACGTCCACTTCGTCGAGGCTTTCCTCGGCCAGGTCGACCACCTGGTCGTCAACGGCTCGAGCAACATCGGCCATTTCTATTGGCACTTCAACAGCTACATCAATTGGGGCGAGCCGTGGTACGCCAGCTTCCGCGAGAGCCAGTCGCGCTACCGGTTCGACAACCAGCCGTTCCTGGAGAGGAACTACATGCCGAACATGCTCGGCTGGTTCCTGATGACCCCGGACACGCGCCTCGAGGACATCGAATGGATGGCGGCCCGGGCCGCCGGCTATCGGGCGGGCTATGCGTTCGTGGCCGAACACGAGACCTTCGAGAAGAACCCGGCCACGGACGCGATCATCGACTCCATCCGGAGCTGGGAGGAAGCCAAGCGGAGCGGGGCCTTCAGCGACGAGCAGAGGGCCCGGCTCAAGGACCCGGAGCGGGACTTCCACCTGGAGAGGGCCGGGGCGGGACGCTGGACCCTGCAGAGCTTCGACAAGCTCCGCTTCGAGCACGCGAGGAAGGTCCTCCAGCCGGGCCAGCCGACGGGGTCGACCTGGACCTTCGAGAACAAGGCCGAAACCCAGCCCCTGCACCTCCATCTTCTGCTCGCGGGCGGCGACGACGCCGAGGCCCGGGGCATCTCGATCGAGGTCGACCGGTCCTTTGGGGCGGCCGTCCCCGCCGTCCTGAAGAAAGGTCAGTCGCTCGTCTGGGACGGTTCGGATACGATCTTCCTCTACAGCGACAAGGGCCAGCTTCTCGAGCGGATCTCTCTCGGCCGGGCCCTGCCGCCTCTCGAAACGGGGACGCACTCGGTCACGGTCGAGGCCGGGCTCGCGGGGAGCGGCGAGCCGGTCCTGCGAGCGACGGTCAAGCTCAAGACCTCGACCGAGACCGCCGGCGGGAAGTGACGCCGAAGATCAAAGATCGCGGGCCGCGTCGAGCCTGCGCCCGGGCGGCCGCAACGAGGTCGATATGAGAGACAGGCCCGGCATCGTTGTCGTCCCTCTTCTAGCGGTTTTTCTCTTTCTCGCCAGCGCCTGCGCGCCGTCCCGGACGCCGCGCGAGCCGGTCCGGCTCTGGTACGCCCAGCCCGCCGACGCCTCCGCCCCTGACGACAAGAACGGCTGGCAGAACGACGGCGAGTGGCTCAAGGCCCTGCCGGTCGGGAACGGCTTCCTCGGGGCCATGGTCTTCGGCGACGTGAACAGGGAGCGGATGCAGCTCAACGAAAAGGGCGTCTGGTCCGGGAGCCCCGACGACAACGATAACCCTGACGCTTATGCGTCGCTCGGCGAGATCCGGCGGCTCCTTTTCGAGGGGAAATACAAGGAAGCTACGGACCTGACCCTCAAAACGCAGGTCTGCAAGGGCGCGGGGTCCGGCCACGGCAACGGCGCCGAGGTCCCGTTCGGCTGCTTCCAGACGCTCGGCGACCTTTGGCTCGACTTCGGTCGGGGCTCGGGCTACGAAGGCTACCGGCGCGAGCTCGATCTTGAGAGGGGCGTCGTCACGGTCGCCTACAAGCAGGACGGGGTTCAATTCAAGCGCGAGGTCTTCGCCAGCAATCCGGACCGGGCGTTGGTGATGCACCTCGCGGCCGATCAGAAGGGCGCGATCGGGTTCAAGGCGACTTTGACCCGCCCGGAACGGTACGAGACTTTAACCGAAAATGACCACCTGTTGATGACCGGGCAGCTCGCCGACGGCAAGGGCGGCGAGGGCATCCGTTACGCAGCCCGGCTGAGGGCCCTGGCCAAAGGCGGCCGGGTGTCCTATGCCGGCGACCGGATCGAAGTCGAGGACGCGGACGAGGTCACCCTGATCCTCGTCGCCTCGACGGACCACAAGCTCGAGTATTCGGATTATAAGGGAGCCGACCCGCTGGTGACGACGGCGGCTCAACTCCGTGGCGCCGCCGAGCGGCCCTACGCGCAATTGCTGAAGCGGCACGTGGCCGATTTTTCGAGCCTCTCCGGCAAGGTTGGCCTGAAGCTCTCCGACGGCGGCCCCGATACCGTTCCCACCGACGTCCGGCTGAAGGGCCAGAAGGACGACTCGGACGACCTGCGCCTCCAGGAGCTCTATTTCCAGTATGGGAGGTACCTGCTCATCTCCTCCTCCCGCGAAGGCTCGCTCCCGGCCAACCTCCAGGGCCTCTGGGCCAACAAGATCCAGACCCCCTGGAACTGCGATTACCATACGGACATCAACGTCCAGATGAACTATTGGCCGGCCGATCTCACGAATCTCGGTGAATGCTACGGGCCGCTAGCCGACTTGATCGCTTCGCTCGTGAAGCCCGGCGAGAGAACGGCCGGGGTCCAATACAGGGCCGGGGGATGGTGCGTCCATCCCATCACCAACGTCTGGGGCTTCACCGCCCCGGGCGAGCATCCGAGCTGGGGCCTGCACGTCGGGGCCGGGGGCTGGTTGTGCCAGCACCTCTGGGACCATTATCTCTTCACGCTCGATCGGGCATTCCTTGAGCGGGCCTATCCCATCATGCTGGGCTCGGCCCGCTTCTATCTTGACTGGCTGGTCGAGGACCCGGCGACCGGCGAACTCGTTTCCGGCCCGGCGACCTCGCCCGAGAACTCCTTCGTCACCCCCGACGGCTCGGTTGCCCAGATGAGCATGGGGCCGTCGCACGACCAGGAGGTCATCGACGAGGTCTTCACCAACGTGCTCGCGGCGGCCGGAATCCTCGGCGACCGCGATCCTCTTTTGCCGAGGATCGAAGCCGCCTTGAAAGAGCTGGCCCGGCCGAAGATCGGCTCGGACGGCCGGCTCATGGAGTGGCGGCAGGAATTCAGGGAAGTCGAGCCGACCCATCGTCATGTCTCCCACCTTTATATGCTCCATCCGGGGAACCGGATCGACCCGCGAACGACCCCCGAGCTGGCGGGGGCGGCGCGAAAGAGCCTCGAGGCCCGGACCGACATCGGGACGGGCTGGTCGCTCGCCTGGAAGGTCAATTTCTGGGCCCGGCTCGAGGACGGGGACCGCGCCTACAAGCTGTTGAGAAACCTCCTTCGGCCGGTCGACCGGACCGACGTCAATATGACAAACGCGGGCGGCACCTATCCGAACCTCTTCGACGCCCACCCGCCGTTCCAGATCGACGGGAACTTCGGGGCGACGGCCGGCATCGTCGAAATGCTGCTGCAGAGCCACCTCCGGGAAGGGGAGAGGTATGTCCTGAAGCTCCTGCCGGCCCTGCCCAAGGCCTGGCCAAGCGGCGAGGTGAAGGGCTTGAGGGCTCGCGGCGGCTTTGAGGTCGACCTGGCGTGGCAGGACGGCAAGCTCGTCGAGGCCCGGATCAGGTCGGACAAAGGCAGCCCTCTCATGGTCCGTTACGCGGGGAAGTCCGTTACAGTCGATACGCGGGTGGGCCAAACGTATGAGCTAGCCGGCCGATTCATGTCCGCGAGATGACTCCTGCCGTTCAGATGATGAGCATGCAGTCCCCGTAGGAGAAGAAGCGATATCTCTCTCTTACCGCCTCGGCATAGGCTCTCATCACCAGGTCGTAGCCGGCGAATGCCGAGACGAGCATCAGCAGCGTCGACTGCGGCAGGTGGAAGTTCGTCAGCAGCTGGTCGACGACATGGAACTCGAACCCGGGCGTGATGAACAGGGCCGTGGACCGGCGGCCTGAGCGAACGGTGCCGTCCCGCCAGGCGCTCTCGAGCGTCCGGACGACGGTCGTCCCGACGGCCGTGAGGGGACGGCCCTTGCCCTTGGCGGCATTGATGGCCTTGGCCGCCGCCGGCGTTATGGAGTAGGTCTCCTCGAGCATCCGGTGTTCGGCCACGAGCTCGGCCCGGACAGGCTGGAACGTGGCCAGCCCCACCTCGAGGGTCACCCGGCGGATATCGATGCCCTTCGCCTTGAGCCCTGAGAGAACATTCTCGGTGAAGTGCAGGCCTGCGGTTGGAGCGGCGATCGCGCCTTCTGTCCTGGCGAAGACCGTCTGATACCTCTCGAGGTCCTCGGGCCGCGCCGTTTCGTCCTCTTTGTCCCGCTTGATGTAGGGGGGCAGCGGCGCGTAGCCTGCCCCGCTCAGAAAGGCCCTGACGTCGGTCTTGCCGAGTTCGAGCCGCCGTCGGCCGTCCTCCTCCAGGCCCACGACGCGGGCCTTGACCGCTTTGGGAAAGCGCACAGTGTCTCCTGCGCGAACCCGCTTGGCCGGCCTACAAAGGACCTCCCAAACGCCGGGTTCCAGCTCCCGGATGAACAGGAACTCGATCCTGGCCTCGCCGCTCCGGCCCCAGAGCCGCGCCGGCAGCACCTTGGTATCGTTGAGGACAAGAAGGTCGCCCCGGCCCATGAATTCGGCGAAATCCCTGAACCGGGCGTGGCTGATCGTCCCCGCCTTCCGGTCGACGACCATCATCCGCGAGTCGTCGCGGCGGGGGAGGGGATGCTGGGCGATGAGCTCCGGCGGGAGCTCGTAGTCGAAATCGGAAACGCGGAGGGGCTTGCCGGAGATCATGGCCGGTCGGGCGTCGGGCTCTTTCAGTCCTTGAACAGCTTTTTCTGACCCGAAGTCCTGGCCTTGCCGCGCGAACCCGGCTCGCGATACTCATAGCCCAGGTGGGCATAGGCCTTCGGGGTGATGACCCGGCCGCGGTTGG